>NZ_JBLXIB010000003.1:0-325957 GCF_048269745.1 Zunongwangia sp.
TGGCTAACACAGTGTATAAATAATTGCGGTTTTAGTGCTTTATCAAAGTTAGTTTTTACCTTTAAAGTAAAGTTATAAACCGAAAAGTATACGAAATAAATCCGCTACTATTCATACACAAACCGTTACCTACAATTAAAACAAAAAAAGTCAATGAAAATAAAAGGAGTAATATTTGATTTTAATGGAACCCTTTTTTTTGATACCCATTTACACAATCAAGCATGGGATATTTTTTTAAAAAAGCATTCCCTAGGATTAAACAATAAAGAAAAGAATCAAAAAATTCACGGAAAAAATAATGAAGAAATACTAAAAAATTTATTCTCAGATAATCTTACTAAAGATGAAATTGTAAAATTAAGTATTGAAAAAGAGAATATTTATCAAAGACTATGTTTAGAAAACGAAATGGTATTAGCACCTGAATCAGAAGAGTTTATAAATTTCTTATGCTTAAAGAATATTCCATATACAATAGCCACAGCTTCTGATTTGTACAATTTAGAATTCTACTTTAAACATTTGGACTTAGGAAGATATTTTGAGCTATCAAAAATAGTTTATAGCAACGGGGAGATAAAAAGCAAACCAAATCCCGAAATCTTTTTAAAGGCAATGGAAATACTTCGAATTGAGCCAAATGAAACCTTAATCTTTGAGGATTCCACTTCTGGAATAAAAGCTGCGGAAAACTCAAATGCAGGCAAAGTTATTATTATAAAATCTACAGATGAGGAATATAAAGAATGGAATTATGATATTATCAATTCTTTTGCAGAAGTTGATAAGTCCCTATTTTAAGATAACTGTAGGTAACAATGGCTATAAGTAATTGCTTGTTCTCGCCTACTTCTGAAAATCCTCGCGGACTTTCTATCTGTGATTTATTTGCTAACTTTAGTGCTTAAACACGCCACTAATCTTATACAACAACGTTGGTAGCAAGCAGAACCCATAACAGTCAAATTCTAAAATGAACAAAGTATTAAAAATAGGTTTGATAATAACTCTTATAGTAATTGTGTTTGTTTCAATATTTATTTGGCGTTTTTTAGGAAAACCCTATTATCGAATTAGCTTAATTGGAACAGAATATATAGAGAATGCTGATGAATTAATTTATGCCAATGAGCAATTAGAAAACAAACTCTATCTAATAAAAAAATATAAGTACTCTGAAGATAAGTTATTAATTGGATTTGGTGGAGGAAATTCAGTGACTAACGATTATTATGCTTATGGAGTTGCAAACGAAAAACGTAATATTTTATTAGAACCTAAATTTCAATTTATATCATCAAAAACAAATTCACAGAAAGAACCAATAATTTTTGGATTACCATATATTGAAAAAGGAAATGAAAAAATGATGTTTTATAAAATTGAAAATGGAAATTTTGAACCCATTGATGAAAAAGCCAGCTGGTAACAATTTATATAACAATTATCGGGTTTTGTCAAAAAACTTTAATTTTAGAAAACCAAGCATGAAAGGTAAAATGACGAAAGAAGAATCTGAAAAATGAACTTTACAGCTTATGGTTAAATGGTGAACTACCAAGTAATTTCACCATAGAACACTCCGAATATGATAGAGCTGTTGAACAAATGATGGAGAAGGGATATTTAGAACATTCGGATTTTTTTTAATTACCTCTTCCCTCCCGAATGCTTACTAACCAAATCAAAGAAATCAACGGGCTTATAGGGATCTTGCTTTTCTTCCTTTTTCTTATCCGTTTTTGTCTGTGGAATAGAAGCATTTAAAAAGATCAAATTCTGGTAGGATCGGTGCCAAAGTATTTCATCCCAACTATAATTATAATAGTGAGAAATTGATCCTATGAATCGGTAGGGGTTGAATCGTTCCGGTTTATCTTCCTCATCATCATTGGATTGGTCTGGCTTGCAATCTGGAAAGAGTGCAAAAAAAAATCCGACTGGCTTTTGATGGCCGTTTCTTTGAAGATCATAAAGATCTCTTTGGTAGTCGCATTGGCTAACAGAAACTTTTCATACCACTTCGGGTAATCACTTTGTTTATTCCAAGAAATCCTACAAATAACCTTCACCATCACTTCAGCATACGGCAATACATCATTTAAAGTTAACTCCTTTTGCTCGTTCAAAATATCTTCTGGCACTTCTTGAAGCAATTCTGAACACATCGCCAGCGCACCCAAACAAGGGGGCTTCACCACAAAATCAATTTCCTTTTTATCTTTTAATTTTTCTGGAAGCATCGAATTGTCTTCAACTTCTACGTGAAAGATAGAAGGCTTCTCAATCATTGACTGTATCAATTTTTGCTGATCGTTCATAGGTAAAATTTAAAAAAAGCCGTTATTCATCACGATAACGGCTTTTCAACAATTAATTTAATCATGAGCAATTAAACCACATCTTCAAACCCTAAGATGTAAGGGTGTCCTTTGTCGCCTGCTACACTTTCAGGAGTATTTGCAGTAAATACTACTTCTACTGCTGGAAGTCCGTTTTTAGTGGCTGTTCCTTGATCTCTGGTATTCGCTTTTGCGTAAGGCATTTTAAAAACAGCTCTTTTGCCGTTTATTTCCTTGCTCTCGAATTTAAATGATCCATAAATTGAAGGTTTGGCCGCTGGTGCCATATAATTTCCTTCATCTTCGCCATCATCTACGGTTCCCACTTTACCGCCCATAAGTTCAACACGCTGTTCAGGTGTCAATCCATAGAAACGAACGGTTACCGTAGTAGGATCTACAGTACCATCTACAGTAAGATAATTATCATTATCTTCTGTTCCGATATTCTCTTCTGTAGCATTAGCACCTTCAATGGTTAAGGAACCAAGTTCTATGTCGGTGAATTCTGTTAATTCCGTACCCATAACTCCGTCTCCGGCAGGGCCAAAATAAACTTTCTTTACACCTAATACGTTATTAAATTTAGCCATCGCTATAATGTTTGATATTCAAATCGAATGTTTTGATAACTCATTCCGTCTCTGTCCTGATCGTCAAAAGGCCCTTTCTCATCATCTACCTGAAAATGAAAAGTTCCGTTTGCTGTAACTTTTGTTACATCGTCCAGAAGTGGAAGTATAATGTCTAGTCGTTCTTTGAATCCTGCGCCATCAGTTAATTGCTCACCAATGTTAGGACCATAAATATTTACGTTGCCAAAGCCGTTTTGTAAGTACTGGTTTGGATTGTTGATCGTATTAATAACAATGAACCATCCTTGTAACTTTACCGAAGCTTTATTAAGATACACCTTATCAAGCTCTGGACTATTCAGAACCTCATACAAGGCCAGTAATATGTTATAACTTGATTGCACCTAATAAATCTTTGATATCGTTATCATTTGGGGCAGAACCCGTAATTACATCGTAACCTAAGCTTTCTACAGCTGCCGCATAACTCATTCCAGCCACTCCAATCAGTACTAAACCTTTTGGGTATTGACTTGAAACCTCATCAACAAAGTTTAATCCGGCTGTTACACCGTCTTTTCCATCTTCGTCGCCTTGGTTAGCAGCTTTAAAATTCCTGTCAATAATATGCCCATCGTCAAGAATCACATAGCCAATAGAAGCACGTAAATTACCTGTATCGTCTACATAGGTTTTTGTAGCTCTAGCTTTATTTACAAACTCTTCACCAGCATATTTCAACGCCTCGATTGTCTTCGCTTTTGCATTATCAATCTGGTCCTGCATGTAATCACGAACCTGATTAAGTGAAAACATTGCTTTTAATCCAGCCATAACTCACAATGTGTTTGATAAGGCCAAGCTTGTCTAATAGTGATACTTCTACCAAAAATTAAAAGTTTTTTTCCGTCCAATGCGTTCGGATCAGCTTTCAATATATCAGGTGTTTTATCACAAAAGAATTTAGCTTTATAATCAATATTCTTATTCCCTGGTGCCGACTCATACCTTCCTTTTACTTCAATATCTTGAGTCGTTTTGGTTGGTAATGGATCATCGCTAAGGGTTTCAATCTCAATTACGGCCGTATGTGGATAACGTTGTATCATAACTTCACCCTTTTGATTGTTGGCTTTCCGCTAGTATACTTATCATCACCCCATTTCTCATAAATAGTATTGGCTTGCTCTCTCAAAGAACTTCGATCGTACTTAATAGAAAGCGAACCTTCCGAAAATTCAGGCATAATCGTCATTCGCATATAAATATCAGCTTCTACTAATTCAATGCTTTGATTACTACTATAAGCAGCCTGGGGATCTACTCCCCGGGCTGTCATTATAGCGTTTTTTATGCCCTGACTAACTTCAGGTACGATTTCGTTAAGCCAATCGGTATTTGTCATGCTTATGCTGGTTCTTCTAGTTCAGCTTCGAACAGTTTCACACCTTCAGCAGATAAGCTATCGATCTTACCAGCTAAGGTTTCATCTTTCTGGCTCTCTGTTGCTTTAGGAGTTTCATTTGCAGCATTAATACCGGCTACTACTGAAGCTAAGGTGTAGTTTTTGTCCCTTTGTAGGAATAAACAGCATCACCTTCGGTTTGAGCATCTTCGCTAGCGGTTGCCTCCTCTGCATTGATGTAGAAGAAAGATTCTACATTCTGAAGTACAGGAAATACAATTGCCTCTACTCCTGTAGCGTGGCTCACAGGATCAGTAGTACCCCAGTTTTTAACCAAGATATAATCATTGGCTTTAGAGTACTGTACATCTTCAACCGGGAATTCTTCTTCAGCAAGAGTAGAATAAACCAAAGAACCAATATTAGTTCCGGTAGTAAGTACTACCATGTTTTGCTCCCAAGCCTCTACAACGATTCTTTTACCGTTCTTTTGATGCACAAAGTTTCGCTCAACAACAATTAGATTTAATCCTAAGGTTCTTGACAACAAACCTCTAATTTGATCTTCATCCAACGTAGGGATATTAGGATTATCGCCTGAGAAATTGTTGTTCCAAGCAAACTGAGATTTAATCTGGTTATTATCCAAAAGATTATCCAAAGTATCGGCACCCATCCAAATGGTGTTTGGATACTCGCCTTTAGCTCTCGCTGCTTTTTTAATCCTTCTTAAATCAGTGATTGGCTTTGAAGATGGATCACTCCATTTCCCAGTAACTCCAAACTGATTACTCTTAGGAATATCATAGCTGGCTCTTACAGCTGTTCCTGTGTTGTTTTCTTCAGGTATTAGCATAGTTCCTCCCGAAAAACCAACATACATAGCTTCCTCAATAAGCTCTTTAATACCGAAAATACCATTCTCGGAATCATTGAAAACTTTACGAGCAAGTTCCATTTTTCTTCCCGGATCACGTCTAAGAATACGAAGCGTATTCATTTGCTTTTCATTCAGAATAAACTTCATCCCCATTTTTGGTACTTCACCTGAAGCGCTTTTAATGGTTGATCTTGACTTCACAGGTAACGGAGAATCATAAGCTACAAAATCAGCTGTGATACGAGTGTAATTTCCACTAACAGAGCTATAGGTCATATCAGCACTATACTCAGGCGTTAAATAACGCTCGTGATCGTAACTTGGAGCATCTTTGGAACCGTTCACTTTCTCGTATTGAGCAAGAACAACACCTTCCATATACTCATCAATCAGATCTTTAAATATTGATACTGCCATTAGTAGTCTGGTTGATTATAGATTCCTAATGCTTTCAAAGCATCTAAGGAATTCTGATTAAACTTATACTTTACCACTTCGTTGTTGATGTACCCACCAGTCATAACACCGGTAGAAGGTTTAGCAGTCCTAGTAGTAGAACGCACAACCCCAACGAGTAAAGTGTGTTTTGAGCCGTCAACAGGTTGCGGCTTGAATTCGCCATCTTCACGAATTACCCCATGGCCTTCATAAATGAATCGATCAGTGAATCCTGTAGTATTAAGTACAGCTCCACCTTCTAAACCGTGAATGTATTTCTTGATAGCTACGCCGTCGATGCCTTCGGAATACTCCTTTTGATCTTCAACGCTTAAATCTAATATTGCCATAGTATAGGTTTTAGATTATTAGCCTACGATTTTTGCAATGTCCTCTTTTGATGGTTTTTTAGCCCCATCTTGATTTCGAGGTGCCGGCATTCTTTGTTGTCTTGGATTAGGGTTTGGATCAGTCGCGATAGTTCCACCATCTTCAACGAATTTCGTTTTAACGGTTTCAAATTGCTCCTCAAAATCTTTGTCTAAATCCATTTCATGCACGTATGCGGGTAGAATGCCTTTGGATTTTAAGAAGTCCTTCGCTTTTTGCTGCTTTTGTTCCAGGGTTTCAGTCTGTTTAGCTTCTTCCTGTTCCTTACGCCACTTCTTCATTTCTTTGATTTCCTCAAGTAATGCTTTCATAGCAGGATCTTTAGTTTCGATTTCCTCCTCTTCGTCCGGTTCTTCTTTCTCAACGAAATTGAATTTCTTTTTCAAGTTGTCCTCACGAGTTTGAACGGCTTTTCCAAGTCGCTTATCATAATCACTCTGAACCCCTTTAATCCTTAGAGCTTCGTCAAGATTTGTTGGTATTGCGAGGTCTTTAAATCCCTCAATTTGATCGGGTTTGATCCCGAATGATTCAAGCGCCTTAGCTGTGTCCTCGTCTTCGAGTGCTAAACCAAGTTTCTTGATAAATTCTTCAAATTTCATCGTACGATTGTTTTGTTCGTTATTTGATTGATTGCTAAGATATCTTAAGACCTTTCTTTTAGAAACTTAATTCTAATTGCAAGTGCGTAGTTGCTATTTTGCGATTTCGGTAACGGGTATAATCCATGTACGCGGTTTTCTCGGAAACGGAAAATATAAATGCCGCTTCCTCCACTGCTTTTTTAGTCGTGTACTTATATCGCCTTTTTTTATTGCCGATAAATACACCGATTAAATTCTCACGCTTACGAACTAAATCCATGTTCCTATTCATTGATATAGCGATTAATCCTATCCTCATCAATATGAAGGTAGAAGCTGGATAGGTCGTTGATTAAACTATCGAATGTGCCATCATGGGTTTTGATGTACCAGTCGATAAATAACTTTCGGTTGTTCTCTGGATGCTGGCCATATATCTTAATAAATTTTAAACGTGTTTTCTCAATAACATCTAATACAATGGTAGATAAGCTAATCTTGGTTTCAATATTAGGCGTAACCTCCTCTACTGAAATAACCGTTTCAGTAATTGCCGGGGTAGCATGATAAATTTGAGAGCTTCCAACCTTTGGCGGTCTAGATGCTTCTACCAAGTCGGTTTTCTTCCAAGGGAATTTCTTTTCCCCTTGCGATACGTCATATTTAACTTTGTATATTTTCATTCGGTGTGATGATCCCGGATTTAGTGATTGTAAAATTATCTTTCAGGAAATATGGTTTTGACTTCCAGTTGTTGATCTTGTCAGCATTGGCATTCAAATAATCCAATGCATTTTTTGGTATATTCTTTACAAGGTGGCGTTGGTCAATTGATCCACCAGCTAAATATTCTTTGATTTTGGAGCTAGACATCAGTAATAAATAACTGATTCAAATGTAACTAGACTCAAAAACTAACTTTGGTTTTTCTTTGATGAGAAAGAATTAATTTTACTGGAAAAACCTGATCGGTTTCTTTGTCGCTTTTATAAAGTTGAATCTTACCTTTCATATCAATCGCAAACTTTACGTAAACAAAAGTACTTTTTGTCTGCGAAAATGGACGATTTTTGAAGAATGTATATTTAAATAAAAACCTTTATTAAATGAAAAACCCCGCTATTAGCGGGGTTTCGTAAAAGGGTGGAAGACCGGGTTCGAACCGGCGACCTCTGGAACCACAATCCAGCGCTCTAACCAACTGAGCTACATCCACCATTTCAAATTTCGGTTGCAAATGTAAGTGTTTTTTACCTTACCACAAAGAAAAATTTACAATTAAATTAAGTCGAATACCGAATCTACTGCTACATAGCGCTCTACAGTAAAACCTTCAGCATAATTTTTATTAATTATACGCCCTAAATCTTGTGCGCGGTATTGTACACTGTCTAAAAAATTACTGCTAGATATAGGCGTTTTAGGTTCTTTACTATCCGGATCGTAAAATTGAGTACTATATGCTTTAACAGCATCCATTTTTTTTGTGATAAATCCTGAAATATCTAAAACTACATCCGGCTCTATGTTTTTCCACTGAATATAATGTAAAACTAATTTGGGGCGCCATTCTTTTAAATTCTCGCCATCTACAACAGTTTCTATACGGCGCAAACCGCTTAAAAAACAGGCATCGCTAGTTAATTTTGAACCTTTACCATGATCGATATGTCGATCTTCAACTGCATTACACAATACAATTTCAGGACGGTATTTTCGAATCATTTTTATAATCTCAAGCTGATTTTCTTTATTATTTTCAAAAAAAGCATCAGCAAAACCAAGATTTTCTCGTACAGAAACACCCAATATTTTAGCAGCATCTGCAGCTTCTTGAGCTCGAGTTTCTGCTGTTCCACGAGTACCCATTTCTCCTCGAGTTAAATCTAAAATACCTACTTTTTTTCCTTTTGAAATTTCTTTAGCTAAAGTTCCTGAACATCCTAATTCAACATCATCTGGATGGGCTCCAATAGCCAAAATATCTAATTTATTCATTTTATAAAATACGATTTATTGCTTGTTCTATATCTGTAATTAAATCTTCTACTTCTTCAATCCCTACTGAAAACCGAAGCAATCCATCTTTAATTCCTTGATCTTTACGCTGTTCAGCAGTAAGTAAAGCATGAGAAGTCTCTGCTGGCGACAAAATAGTACTCTCTACTCCTGCTAAACTCATAGAGGGTTTTATTAGCTGCAATCCTTTCATGAACTCTTTAGGATTTAAATCTTTCACTAATTCAAAAGATAACATTCCTCCAAATCCTGTCATTTGTTTTTTAGCAATTTTATGATCAGGATGGGAGGATAAACCTGGGTAATACACCTTATCAATATATTTGCTTTGCGATAAATAAGCAGCCATTTTTTGTGCATTTTGGCTTTGTGCATTTACTCGCAATGCTAAAGTTTTAAGGCTTCGCTCTAATAACCAAACTGTATAGTCGCTTAAGTTACCTCCTAAATTTCTTCCAATACTAAATATTTTTTGAATATTTTTTTCGGAAGCCATTACAGCTCCTGCTAAAATATCACTATGTCCTCCCATATACTTTGTAGCGGAATGGATTACAACATCTATACCTAATGCAATAGGTTGTTGGTTAATAGGTGTAGCAAAGGTATTATCAATCATGCTTACCAAACCTTTATGCTTAGCCAAATTTGCAACCGCTTCAATATCCGTTACTGTAAGCAACGGGTTAGAAGGTGTTTCTATATATATTACTTTAGTGTTTTCCTGTATTTTTTCTTCAAAAGATGTAATTTTTAAGTCTTTTGTAAAACTATAAAAAATACCAAATTTTTCGAACTCTTCTAAAATAAAGTTACTGGTACCGCCATAAAGTGTTTTCTGAAAGACAACATGATCTCCTTTTTCTAAAAAACCTAATAAAGCTGTACTTACTGCAGCCATCCCACTACCAAAAAGTAAAGCCGCTTCGGTATTTTCTAAAGCTGCCATTTTTTTTGCTAATGCTACTTGGTTTGGAGTATTAAAATTCCGAGGATATCTTTTTTCTTCTACCTCATCAAATGCATAAGAAGTAGCCATAAACAAGGGAGAAACGGCTCCTTTAAACTGTTTATCTTCCAATTCTCCTGCATGAACACAAGTAGTATTTGTCCCATTAAATTTCTTTTCCATAAGATTTTAGTTTACGGCTTCTAAGGTACGGATTCAAAAAAACTTTTAGGAATCTTACTCTCTGTTTCTAATTTTAGTACGTAACGATAACGTAATAGTGACTTTAAATTCAAAACTTTATAATAGTCTTAGCATTTTACTCCCAGGCTTTACCAGCGATTTAACATAAAAAACAACGATATCGACTTACTTTTAAATTTGTTAAAATTTAATTTAGATCATGGGAAAAAAAGTTGCAGATATTTTAGTAAATATGTTAGTTGAAGCAGGTGTTAAACGTGTATATGCTGTTACCGGGGATAGTTTAAATCCGGTAAACGATGCAGTAAGACGCGATGGTCGCTTGCAATGGATACATGTTCGTCATGAAGAAGCAGGCGCTTATGCGGCTTCTATGGACGCGGAATTAGATGGCATTGGATGCTGCATGGGAAGTAGTGGTCCCGGACACGTCCACTTAGTAAATGGATTATACGATGCTAACCGAGCTGGAAACCCTGTAATTGCAATTGCCTCTACTGTTGAAACTGACAAATTAGGAACCGAGAATTTCCAAGAGACAAATGTTACTAAGCTATTTGATGATTGTAGTAAATACTGCTTTATGTCAAATACCCCAGCTCAAGCAGTTCACGGATTTCAACATGCTATACAAAGTGCAATCCATCAAAAAGGTGTTGGTGTAGTAGGATTACCAGGAGATGTTGCTTCTGCAGATGCAGTACATATTACTACTTCAGAACAAAATTATTACTCAAATTCTAAATTATTACCTAACGATGAAGAACTTAAAACTTTAGCCAAGGTTTTAAATGAAAATGAAAAGGTAATGGTGTATTGTGGACATGGTTGCCGATATGCACAAGAAGAAGTAATGCAATTAGCGGACAAGTTAAAATCTCCAATGGGCTTTAGCTTCCGAGGAAAAATATTCTTTGATAAAGACACAAATCCCTATGCTGTAGGTTTGAATGGATTATTAGGAACCAAATCGGGATTTAAAGCTATGCATGAGGCAGATGCGCTAATTTTATTAGGAACAGATTTTCCATATACAAGTTTCCTCCCTGAAAAAAACACCATTATTCAAATTGATGAAAAACCCGAACGAATTGGTCGTCGAGCAAAAGTTGATTTTGGATATCAAGGAAAAATTAAAGATACATTAGAAGCTTTATTACCGCTTTTACAAATTAAAAAGGATGATTCTTTTCTTTCAGACATGAGAAAAGTGCATAAGGAAGTAGAAGAAAAATACGATAGTTACGTACAATCAAAAGGCAAGGATAATAAAATTCATCCGGAATATGTAGCTTCTATTATAGATGAAGTTGCTAGTGACGATGCTATATTCACTGTAGACACAGGAATGAGTGCCGTTTGGGCTGCTCGATATTTGAAAGGTAAGAGAAATCGATATTTAACAGGATCGTTTAATCATGGATCAATGGCTAATGCTATGCCTATGGCTATTGGTGCAGGTTTAGGACACCCAGATCGACAAGTTATTGCGCTTTGTGGAGATGGAGGTTTATCAATGCTATTAGGAGATTTAATGACAATAAGCCAATATAATATACCTGCTAAAATCTTTATTTTTAATAATGAAACTTTAGGAATGGTTAAATTAGAGATGCAAGTAGAAGGATATCCTGAGTGGCAAACCGATATGGTAAATCCAGATTTTGCGTTAATTGCAAAAGCCATGAATATTCATTCTTGGGTTGTAAAAGAACCAGAAAATGTACAAAAAGCATTAACGGAAGCATTTGCTCATACTGGACCGGCTGTAGTAAACATTTTCACCGATCCAGATGCGTTAGCGATGCCTCCGGAAATTAAATTCGATCAGGTAAAAGGATTTGCAACAACAATGGGCAAACTAATGCTAAACGGAAAAACAGCTGAAATTATAGATACCGCAAAATCTGACATGAAGTATCTAAAAGAACTTTTTTAAATTAAAAAGTAACTTAGATCAATAATTCTGGTTAAAAATCCGTTAAACAAAATTAGTGAAAATTGAAATCGATAGATTTCAGCTAATTTCGCTAAAAATTTGAAATATGAATACTACAGAAGTTAAAGCATTTGGAGCTAAATCTTCCGATGCAGATTTAGAACAACTTACTATAAATAGAAGAGAAGTTAAAGCTGATGATGTTGAAATAGATATACTATATTGTGGAGTTTGCCATAGTGACATCCATACAGTAAGAAACGATTGGGGCGGATCTAAATATCCGGTAGTTCCTGGTCACGAAATTGTGGGAAGAGTTCTTTCTGTTGGGAAAAATGTTTCTAAATTTAAAGAAGGTCAATTAGTTGGCGTTGGTTGTATGGTAGATTCTTGCCAAGAATGTGATTCTTGTAAAGATGGTTTAGAGCAATACTGTGAAAATGGTATGGTAGGAACTTACAACGGAGCAGATAAACATTTAGGAGGACACACATATGGTGGCTATTCTGAAAAGGTAATTGTAGATCAAAAATTTGTTTTGAATGTTCCTGAAAATTTAGATGCTAAAGCTGTAGCTCCTCTACTTTGTGCAGGTATTACTACATGGTCTCCATTAAGAAATTGGAATATTAAAAAAGGTGATAAAGTAGGTGTTATTGGACTTGGTGGTTTAGGCCACATGGGAATCAAATTTGCACATGCAATAGGTGCAAAAGTGGTTATGATTACTACATCTCCTGGAAAAAGTGAAGATGCTAAAAAATTAGGAGCATACGAAGTTCTTATTTCAAAAGACCAAGAGCAAATGGCTGATCATAAAGCAAGCTTCGACTTTCTTTTAAATACCGTTCCTGTAAAGCACGATCTTAACCCATACATCGGTTTATTAAAAAGAGATGCTGCTATGGTAATGGTGGGCGCAATTGAGCCTCTTGAATTCCATGGAGGTGGATTAATAGCTGGTAGAAAAAGCCTTGCTGGATCTTTAATTGGTGGTATAAAAGAAACGCAAGAAATGCTAGACTTCTGTGGAGAACATAATATTGTTTCAGATATCGAAATGATTAATATGCAAAACATTAATGAAGCCTATGAGCGTGTAACTAGTAACGATGTTAAGTATCGCTTTGTAATCGATATGCAATCGCTTAAAAATTAATTTAAGTTACTTGCTGATATTCGATAAATTATAACAAATATTTATTAAAGCTGCTTTTAAGTTATACTCTACCAAATTGTAACTTGACGGCAGCTTTTTTATTCATTAAATTCAAAACAAATTATGAGCATATTTTCATCATTATTAGGAAACGCAGGAGCATTAAGTAATGAAGAACTTCAGGAGAAATATCAAAAACTATTAATTCCTTCTGAAACTATAGAAGCAGGATTTAAACTTATTCGTGATACCTTTATTTTTACCAACAAACGTTTAATTCTTATAGATATACAAGGACTAACCGGTAAAAAAACTGAATATTTCTCAGTTACTTATAAAAGTATTAGCCGCTTTAGCGTAGAAACCGCGGGAAGTTTCGACTTAGATGCTGAATTGAAAATATGGATTTCTGGAGAGCAAAATCCATCTATCAACAAAAAATTTAATACCAGCGTTGATATTTATGAAGTTCAAAAAATATTAGCTTCATTTGTTCTGTAATCTACAGTTTATTCTAATCCTTTTTATTCTTTATCATTTTGCTTGAAAAGAATAAAACCGATAATCAGTAAATTTCATTACTAAAAAAATCCCCTATAGAATTATCCATTTTCGGTAAAACCCGGATAGCAAGTCATTCCGCCATCTACAAAAATGGTGCTTCCGTTAATATATTCAGACTCGTCTGATGCTAACCATACAGCTGCACTCCCAATATCTTCGGGAGTTCCTATTCTTTTATAAGGAATTAATTCATTCAATTTTTCTAGCGCTTCTTGTGTTTCCCAAGCTTGCCGATTAATGGATGTTTTAATTGCACCGGGAGCAATACTATTACAGCGTACTTTATAAGGAGCATATTCTTGGCAAATTGTTTGCATTAACATATCTATTCCACCTTTTGAAGCTGCGTAATTGGCGTGACCAGCCCAAGGAATTAATTGGTGAACGGAACTCATTTGTACAATTTTCCCTAAAGAACTAGAAACTTCTGGCCGCATTCCCCGTCGTATAAACTCTGTAATAGCAGCACGGCAACATAAAAATTGTCCGGTTAAATTAACATCTATAACTTTTTGCCATTGCGCAAGTGACATTTTATGTAATTCAGAATCTTGTTGTAAACCGGCATTTGGGATACAAATATCTACCGTTCCAAACTTATCGATAGTTTTTTTAAACATCGCTTCAACATCTTCTTCTTTACTTACATCGCATCGTACCGCAATAGCATCACCAAAACTACTTTCCTTACAAATTTTATCTGCTACTTCTTCTGCTTTTTCAGGATTAGAAATATAATTTACAATAACGTTGGCTCCCTCTGAACCTATAGCAATTGCAACTGCTTCCCCTATTCCGGAATTAGCTCCGGTTACAATACATGTTTGTCCCGCTAGGCGCTCGTTCGGTTTTTGCATAACTTTTTATTTTAAAGTTAGGCGAATTGAAAACTATACTATGTTATTCTGACGTTAATTTCTTGTAAACACCATTACTCCAACCAAATCCGTCTTGTGTTGGGTATTCACCTCCTCCACTTTCTTTGGAAATATCTTCTACATTATATTTTTCGGTCATTTTATAGGTGTCTTTGTAAACTTTCTTGTTAAGGCTTGTCCAGCGTTTTTTTATAGTAGAAGCCAATTTTGATATTCCATAATTTTGAAATCCTTTATAACAAATCCATTGCAAGGGTGCCCAACCATTTGGTGCATCCCATTGCTGCCCTGAATAATTAGAAGTGGTAACGACACCGCCTTTTTTTAATAACTGAGATTCTACAATTGCTGCAACTTTTTTTGCTTTTTCTTCAGAAGAAATTTGAAAAAATAAAGGGTAAACCCCTGCCATTGAAATTACTGAAGTATGTTGTTGCTTTGTAAAATCGTAATCCATATAAAATGAATTTTTAGGACTCCAAAAATACTTTTCAATAGCAGCAGCTCTTTTATTTGCTAGCGCTTTATAATTTTTATATTTTTCTTGTTCTCCATCAATTAAGTAAGCTTTTGCTAGTGTTTTTTCCAAATGAAAGAGTAATGTATTTAAATCTACCGGTAAAATATCGGTAGTATGAATTGCTGATAAATTAAATTCACCTTTTTTATTAGGCTTAATCCATCTACTTGAAAAATCCCAACCCGATTCAGCTGCAGCTCTCAAATTTCTATAAACATATTCTTTTGTTAACTTTTCATTGGTAGCTACTGCTTCTTTTGCTGTTTTTACATCTTCTCGATAACTTTCAGGCCGTGGAGTGTTTTTATCATCAAAATAGCGATTTAACACACTCCCATCTGGCATTTTTACCACTCGTTTACTTACTAGATTACTTTCAGAAAAAGTATTAGTTCCTTTCATCCAAAATTGATATTCTTCTTCTAATTCAGGTAAATATGTAGTATAAATAGAATCTCCTTTCTCTTCTGCTAATAAATCGATCATTAACGAATAAAATGGTGGTTGAGAGCGGCTCAGATAATACGTACGATTACCATTAGGGATAAATCCATATTTATTGATTAAGAATGAAAAATTATCAACCATATTCTGAATAGTTTCTAATTCCCCATCTACTTCTAAACCAAGCATCGTAAAATAACTATCCCAATAATAAATTTCACGAAATCGTCCACCCGGAATAATATACGGATTAGGTAATGGAATTAAGGTTCCGGTAGCTTTAGTATCTGCCGGACGTTTTAAAACAGACCATAATTTTTTGATATGAGTATTAATAGCTAATGAATCAGTTTGATAATTTTGAGAAGCATTTTCTCCGGGAAGTTCAAAATTATCTCTTATAAATTGCCGAATAACTGCACTTGAAGTATCTTTTATTTTAGTATAATTTGATTTTATAGTACTCAATGGCTTTTTAGGAATAGCATCTACAAATGTTTTACTATCGCTAAATAACTTTTCGTTTTGCTGGACATCATAAAAAAGTGTGCCATATAATTCTTCGGGAGAAGCTATTTTAACAAGAAGTGTTGGTTTTTTTTCTGCTTCTTTACATGAGAAAAAAAGAATAAAAAAAGTATATAAAAAGTATCGACTTTTAATAAAATTCATCTTTAGTATATATTTGGAAATATCTAAAGATACGAAACTTAGCTAGTTTTAATAAGGACGACTTATTCTTTTATGGTTTGAAAAAGAAGCTTTTTTTAATTTCTTTTTGGGTTTTTGATTATCAATATTCGATTTTTCTATAGTATTATTTTCATCTTGAGAATTTATATTCTCATTTAAAACAAGAGACAGCGTGATTAGCAATAAAAAAAATTTAAAAAGATTCATCTCTATTTAATTTTTGGACTTGTAAGTTGCCTAAATAAAACCTCGAAATCTATACCCACACTAGGGTATATTTTTAATAAGCTTATACCTTTGTAAAAAAAACAGCAATGGAAATTATACAATTTACATCCAAGTACTTACAAGATTTTAAACGTTTAAATACTGAGTGGCTTACCCAATTATTTAAAGTTGAAACACATGATGAAAAGGTTTTAAGTAATCCTGAAAAATTTATTATTAATCCCGGTGGAAAAATTTTTCTTGTAAAGAAACAAAAAGAAATAATAGGCTGTGTTGCTTTAATAAAAATTACAGAAAATTGTTACGAATTAACCAAAATGGCAATATCAACAAACTACCGTGGCCAACAAATCGGACAAAAATTAATGTCCTATACTTTAGAATATGCTAAACAAGAAAACTGGGCTAAACTAATAATTTATAGTAGCAGCAAACTTCCTAATGCAATTCATATTTATAAAAAATATGGGTTTGTAGAAATTCCTTTAGAAAACGGAAACCCTTATCAACGAGCCGATATAAAATTGGAATTGGTTATCCGTTAATTATCCTTAAAAAATCTTTTTTTTAATATTCCTTACTTACTTTTATAATTAACCAATCCAATACTTATGAAAAAATATATTGTAATTACAATATTTACTGCATGCGGTTTTCTAGCTTGCAAAAATAAAGAACAAGAAACACAGGCAGGTTCTATGATACCTGCTGAAGAAAGTATAATTTCAACAGAAGATATTGCAGAGACTATAGATTCTTCTAGTATAGATATTATTCCTATTTCTCATGCAACCGCTGTTATTAATTGGGGCGATGCTGTATTTTATACCGATCCGGTTGGAGGAGCAGAAGCTTTTAAAGGTAAAGAAGACCCTAACTTTATTCTAATAACAGATATCCATGGCGATCATTTAAATGCAGAAACTTTGGAAGGCTTAAATTTAGGTGATACTAAAATTATTGTTCCACAAGCTGTAAAAGAACAACTTCCTGAATCTTTAGAAACTAACTTGATTGTAATTAATAATGGAGATTCCATAAATTTTGAAGGTTTTTCTATAAAGGCTATTCCTATGTATAACCTACCAGAATCTGATGATGCTATGCACGTAAAAGGTCGCGGAAATGGTTACGTACTTGAAAAAGAAGGAAAGCGCTTATATATTTCAGGTGATACTGAAGACACTCCGGAAATGAGAAATCTTAAAAATATTGATGTTGCTTTAGTTTGTATGAATTTACCTTATACTATGCCGGTAGATCAAGCAGTTAAAGGAGTTTTAGCCTTTGCTCCAAAAAAAGTATATCCTTATCATTATCGGGGAAAAGATGGTTTTGCAGATATCGAAAAATTTAAATCCTTAGTAAATCAAGAAAATAAAAATATTGATGTTATTCTTTTAGATTGGTATCCTGAAAAATAATTTAAAAACATAAAAAAGCCCGCTAAAATAAATAAGCGGGCTTTTAGAATAATTTTTTGTAAGACGTATTATGAAAGTACTTCTTGTACTTTATCTGCGGCTTCTTTAAACTGTACAGCGCTATATACAGCCAATCCACTTTCATCTATTAATTTTTTAGCAACATCAGCA
The DNA here is from genome assembly GCF_048269745.1 of Zunongwangia sp. NCBI lineage: Bacteria > Pseudomonadati > Bacteroidota > Flavobacteriia > Flavobacteriales > Flavobacteriaceae > Zunongwangia > Zunongwangia sp. Next base: position 17,810 of record NZ_JBLXIB010000003.1, read on the forward strand.
TTAGTTCCCTGCAAACGTACAATAATAGGAACATTAATGGCATCACCTAAATTTTTGTAAGCATCTACAATTCCTTGCGCCACACGATCACAACGAACAATACCTCCAAAAATATTCACTAAAATAGCTTCTACTTTTTCATCTTTTAAAATAAGACGGAAAGCTTCTTCTACTCGTTTAGCATCTGCAGTACCTCCTACATCTAAGAAATTAGCAGGTTCTCCACCAGCTTGTTTAATAAGATCCATAGTAGCCATTGCAAGTCCGGCTCCATTTACCATACACCCTACATTTCCATCTAAATCTACGTAATTAAGTCCAACTTCTTTAGCTTCTACTTCAGTTGAATTTTCTTCACGTTTATCACGCATTTCAACGTAATCTTTATGACGGTAAAGTGCATTATCATCTAAACTTACCTTAGCATCTACCGCTAGTATTTTATCATCACTAGTCTTAAGGACCGGATTGATTTCGAATAAAGAAGAATCTGATTTTTCAAAAGCTTTATAAAGCGACATTACAAACTTTGTCATTTCTTTAAAAGCAGTTCCACTTAAACCTAGATTAAAAGCAACTTTTCTTGCTTGAAAAGGTAAAATACCAACAGAAGGATCTATTTCTTCAGTAAAAATAAGTTCTGGCGTTTTTTCTGCAACTGTTTCGATATCCATACCACCTTCAGTAGAATACATAATCATATTACGACCAGTAGCACGATTTAATAATACAGACATATAATATTCTTCTGGCTCATTATCTCCAGGATAATAAACATCTTCAGCAATTAATACTTGATGTACTTTTTTTCCTTCTGCAGAAGTTTGAGGAGTTACCAAATTCATTCCGATAATTTCGCCTGAAATTTGTTCTACCTCTTTTAGATTTTTGGCTAATTTCACACCACCACCTTTTCCGCGTCCACCTGCATGTACCTGAGCTTTAATAACATGCCACCCAGTTCCGGTTTGTTCTGTTAACTCTTTTGCTGCTTTAACAGCTTCTTCCGGATTCTGCGCTACAATACCTCTCTGGGTACGTACGCCAAAACCACTAAGTATTTCTTTTGCTTGATATTCGTGTATGTTCATAATCAGGTATTTCTTCAATTTTATTTATGAATTCAAAAATAATAAATGTAAAAAAACTAAAGCAAGCTTTTTGGTTAAACATTTGTTGTATTCACTTTATTTTAGGGAATTCCCATTAAAACCAAACAAAAAATTCACTAACACTAAAAGGTTATCGTAGTTTTTTGCAAGCTTTTTATTCAAGTTCACTATTCTGCCGTATTTTTGCCGTTTTAAATATTTCTCAATGAAAAAAGGCTTAATTGCTTTAGCTTTAGGAGGTTTTGGTATCGGGATGACAGAGTTTGTAATGATGGGTATTTTACCTGATGTTGCAAAAGACTTAAGTATTAGTATCCCAAAAGCCGGTCATTTTATTTCTGCATACGCATTAGGTGTAGTGGTTGGTGCTCCTTTATTTACAAGTATTGGTGGAAAATGGGCAGCCCATAAAACATTACTATTTTTAATGTTATGGTTTACTGTTTTTAATAGTTTATCTGCTTTTGCAAATAGCTATCCGCTATTATTAATTTCTAGATTTTTATCAGGATTACCACACGGTGCTTTTTTTGGTATTGGTGCTGTTGTTGCTGGAAAATTAGCAAAACCAGGAAAAGAGGCTAGAGCTATTGCAACCATGTTTACAGGTTTAACCATTGCTAATGTTTTAGGTGTACCTTTCGGAACCTATATTGGCCATACATTTAGCTGGAAAATTACATTTTTAATTGTAGGAATAGTAGGAATTTTAGCTGTTATAGGTATTAAAATTTGGATGCCTGTTTTACCTAAAAGTTCTCCTAATGGAATTGGTAAAGACTTTAAAGTTTTAAAACGATTGGAGTTATGGATGGTTATTTTACTAACAACAATTGGTACTGGTGGTTTTTTTGCATGGTATAGTTATATAGCGCCATTAATTACAGATGTAGCTGGCCATCCAGAGGCTGTAGTAAGCTATGCTACTATATTGGCGGGATTAGGAATGGTTACCGGGAATTTTATCGGTGCCAAGTTTGCTGAGTTATTTTCTCCAATTTATGCTGTTCTTGTTGCATTAATACTAATGGTTATTGCATTATTAGCGAATACTTACTTAGCTCATGATAAAACTGGTGTTTTGGTTATGACCTATTTAATCGGAACTATTGCATTCTGTCTTTCTACGCCTGTACAAATGGCAGTAATAAATGCCGCTAAAGGTTCTGAGATGTTAGGCTCCTCTTTTAATCAGAGTGCTTTTAATATGGGAAATGCTATTGGAGCTTATTTAGCAGGTTTACCAATTGCTATGGGATATGGATATACTTCTGCAGGTTATGTAGGTGCTGGATTAGCAGGCGGTGGTATACTATTAACTATTGCAGTTATCGTTATTCGTAACCGGAAACAAAAAGCAATAGTATAAAATAACAAATTATTTAAATTGGTTATTTTTAAAACATTCTTTTGTAGGAATAAAAATAAGCAGCCTAATTTGTAGTCTCAAAATTGCCAATATATAATGAATAATAACGATTTACTAGCCATTGCCGATCAATTCGGAACACCAGTTTATGTATACGATAGTGAAAAAATTACTTCGCAATATCAACGATTATTAAATGCATTTAGTGAAGTAAAAAATCTTCGAATTCATTATGCGGTTAAAGCATTATCGAATATTTCTATTCTGAAATTAATGAATAGCTTAGGTTCTGGTCTAGATACAGTGAGCTTACAAGAAGTACAGTTAGGTATTAAAGCCGGTGTAGATCCTGCTAAAATTATTTTTACACCAAATGGGGTTTCTTTAGAAGAAATTGAAGCAGTCGCGGAATTAGGTGTGCAAATTAATATCGACAATCTTTCTATTTTAGAGCAATTCGGCAGTAAGCACCCAACTGTTCCTGTTTGTATTCGAATTAATCCTCATGTAATGGCAGGCGGGAATGCTAATATCTCTGTTGGTCATATTGATTCTAAATTTGGAATTTCTATCCACCAAATGCCTTTGCTTAAAAGGATTGTAGACAATACAGATATGAATATTAATGGTATTCATATGCATACTGGAAGTGACATTTTAGATATTCAGGTTTTTATACAAGCCTCTGAAATTTTATTTGAAGCCGCTAAACATTTCGAAAATCTTGAATTTATCGATTTTGGAAGTGGTTTTAAAGTTCCCTACAAGGAAAATGATATTGAAACAGATATTGAAGAATTAGGAGAAAAATTATCAGACCGTTTTAATACATTTTGCCAAGAATATGGTAAAGAATTAACACTTGCTTTTGAACCAGGTAAATATTTAGTAAGTGAAGCAGGATATTTTTTAAGCAAAGTAAATGTAATAAAACAAACTACCTCTACTGTATTTGCTGGAATAGATACTGGTTTTAATCATTTAATAAGACCCATGTTTTATGGTTCTCATCACGAAATTATAAATATTTCAAATCCAGAAGGAAAACAACGTTTTTACTCGGTAGTGGGATATATCTGCGAGACAGATACTTTTGCGAACAATCGTCGAATTAATGAAATAACAGAAGGTGATATTATTGCTTTTAAAAATGCAGGAGCATATTGTTTTTCAATGGCTAGTAATTTTAATTCAAGATATCGTCCTGCTGAAGTACTTTGGCATAATGAGAAAGCTATTTTAATAAGAGAACGAGAAAATTTTGAAGATTTGTTAAAAAATCAAATTATAATTAACTTTTAATCTAAAACAATAAATAAAGCTAAAACGGTTATGATTAATTAAACTACAACGTAATATTATTAACGTTAATTTAATTTATCTATATATTTTTTTTATATTCGTAAAACCAAACACTTTAACCTTGTATTATGAGTTTTATGAATCAAGAATTACAATTCTTTCTTATTCAATCTCTTGGATTACTGGCAATCATATTTCCAGTATTTTGTGTATTGAGTATCTTAAAGAATTCTAATTCATTTAGTAAAAATTCCAAATGGATCTGGACCTCAATAGTGATCTTACTCCCTATAATCGGATCATTGCTATACCTATCAATTGGAAGAGAAAATGTTTTAAGAGCGAGAATTCAATCTGATTTCTAAAAAACGGTTCAAAACAAAATAAAAAATCCGCAGCATTATTTAAATATGCTACGGATTTTTTATTAATTATATACTTTATTCTCTTGCTCGGCAACCCGTATAAAAGTAGTCCTTTTTGTTAATTCTTTAAGTCGAGATGCCCCTACATAAGTACATGTACTTCGCAAACCTCCTAAAATATCTTGTAAGGTATCTTGAACCGCTCCTCGGTATGGAACTTCTACGGTTTTACCTTCACTAGCACGATATTCTGCAACCCCACCTACATGCTTTTCCATTGCTGTAGCCGAGCTCATTCCATAGAAATGCTTAAATTTTTCACCGTTTTTTTCAACAATATCTCCTCCACTTTCGTCATGTCCTGCTAACATTCCTCCTAGCATTACAAAATCGGCACCTGCTCCAAAAGCTTTAGCAATATCACCGGGAGTAGTACAACCACCATCACTTATAATCTGCCCGCCTAAACCATGTGCTGCATCTGCACACTCTATAATTGCTGAAAGCTGCGGATAACCTACTCCTGTTTTAACACGTGTGGTACATACTGAACCTGGACCTATTCCTACTTTTACAATATCTGCTCCAGATATTAATAATTCTTCTACCATTTCGCCGGTAACTACATTACCTGCTATTATAATTTTATTTGGAAACTTCTCCCGTACATTCTCTACAAAATTCACAAAATGCTCTGAGTAACCATTAGCCACATCAATACAAATAAATTTTAGTTTCGAATTTAGTTTTAAAATATTTTCAAGCTTTTCAGAATCTTCCAGACCAGTCCCGGTACTTACGGCAACATAATCTAAATGAGCTTCAGGCATGTTATCTAAAAAAGTTTTCCACTCTGTTAGTGAATAATGTTTATGTATAGCGGTAACTACTTTTTTTGCAGATAATACTTTTGCCATTTCAAAAGTTCCTACTGTATCCATATTCGCAGCAATAATTGGTATACCTTTCCATTTATAGGAACTATGTAAAAACTTATAATCTCTATCTAATCCAACTTCAGCCCTACTTTTTAATGTAGATCGTTTTGGCCTAATCATTACATCTTTAAAACCAAGTTTTAAATCTTGTTCTATTCGCATAAATCAATCTTTTATTTTTATCAATCAAATTAACTTTCCAAAAATAAAGAATAAAGAGCAATAAAATAATATGTAGCTATTTTTCTATATTTATAAATAAACAACTACACATAGATTATTAAAAAAGATAACTTATTGTAAATTTACTTTACTAAAAGTAACAACTAAAAAAATTAAATTTTTGAAAAAGAATATTGAAATTTTAGAAAATAAAATTCTTTCTAAACGTTGGGCTACTTTACATGAAGTAACCTATAAATACCCAAAAAAAAACGGAGAAACTCAAATTCTCAACAGAGAAGTTTATGATAAAGGAGATGGTTCAGCCATAATTTTATATAATCTGGAGAAAAAAACTATTATACTTACTAAACAATTTAGAATGCCCGCATACCTTAAGGGAGGAAATTCGGGGTATATGATTGAAGCTTGCGCAGGACTTTTAGATGATTTAAGCCCAGAAGCGTGTATCGTTAAAGAAACATTAGAAGAAACAGGTTATAAAATTGAAAATCCGAAAAAATTATTTCAATCATTCATGATTGCGGGTGCGGTAACTGAAGTGATTCACTGTTTCATTGCTCCCTATTCTGATAAAATGAAAATTCAAAAAGGAGGAGGCCTTGAAGAAGAAGGAGAAGAAATTGAAATTTTAGAAGTAGAATTTGATAAAGCTTATGGAATGATTGCTTCAGGTGAAATTACTGATGCAAAAACTATATTGATATTACAGCATATGAAAATTCAAAAAATTATGGAATACCCCTATAAAAAACTTAGTTAAAATGTTATTTTTTCAATTTTTATAGCAATAAATACGATTTATCATGTAAATTAGCACTATAACTATCCTTTTTGATGCCCTACCCTCATTTTTATGGATTTAAATATGTATACATATGCCATTAATGAAAAAGCAACGAATTGTAGCCACCATCTTACTTATATTTTCAGTATTAGTATTTGAAATTGATTTAGAGGGAAAATTAGTAATCGTATGCGGTATTTTTTTAGGATTAGGTACTACCTTATTTTTTGTTCCTTTCTTTAGAAAAAATTCAAATTCATAGCTTTAAATTTTAAAATCACTACTAACTATAGTTAGTATTTTATTTATTGTATAATAATGTAAATATTAACTAGCTATTACGAGTTAAAATCTTAAAATGTTAAAACTATTTTAAAAAAGTTTAATCTTAACGTGAGTGGTTTGGAAACCCAAATGAGTTACAATAGGTTTACAGACTAAACAAGAAAAAACTTATGATTAAATTTAAAAAATTTGCAGGCTTACTGTTCATCTTAACAATCTTTACTGGTTCTGTGGCTACGGCTCAGCAACCAACTACACCGCAAAAACAAGTTGATGTAGATGTTAGTGATGCAGAATTAGCAAAATTTGCTGAAGCTTATCAAGGTTTACGGATGATGAATCAAGAAATTAATCAGCAAATGATGAAAGTAGTTCAAGACGGAGGATTAGATGTACAACGTTTTAATGAAATCCATCAAGCTAGTTCAAATCCAGATAAAGAAGTAGAAGCTACCGAGGAAGAACTTCAAAAACATAAAGCAATATTGGCTGATATTGAAGGAATGCAAAAAGAAGTTGAAACTAAAATGGAAAACGTAATTAAAGATAAGGGATTAACCATGCAACGTTACGAAAAACTTGCAATGGCTTTACAAACCGATCAAGAATTACAAAGTAGACTTCAAAAGATGCTTACTAAAGGATAGAAACCTTTAAATAATTTGAAAAAAGCAACAGTTTATAAACTGTTGCTTTTTTTTTGATATTATTATAATATTATTCCAAATTTTAGTGGCAATTTAACAGCTCTTTCTTTCAGCTATACCCACTCATTATGTAAATTCAACCCAAATTTTAATGTGTTGAAAACCTCCTTAATAACATCAATTTTATTACTCTCAATAATAATAACCCAATCCACAATAGCGCAGCAAATGAAACCAAAAGATACTCTAAAACAAAACCATAAAACTGTACCACAATCTATTTGGAAAGAAACATATATTGCGCTCTCACACTATCCAGAGCTAAAAGACACACCCATTAATTTCAAATTTAAAAAGGATATAAAAAAATCCTTTATGCAGGCACAACCTAAGTTTTCAGGTATATTCAAAAATCGAAAAAAACGAAGCTATTTTATCTTTATAAGTGAAAAAGTAACTATTGGAGATGAAACGTTTGATATAACCGAAGCTCCATCAGATGTAATAATTGGATGGATTTCTCACGAATTGGGACACATTATGGATTATAGAAATAGAAGTGGAATTAACCTTTTATGGTTTGGTATTCGCTATTTAACTTCAAATAATTACATAAGAAAAGCTGAACGAGCTGCGGATACGTATGCCGTAACCCACGGGTTGGGAGAATATATTATTGCTACCAAAGATTTTATTCTACAAAATTCATCCTTACCTGACACCTACAAAAATCGGATTAAGAAGTTATACCTATCTCAAGAAGAAATTATGGAAATAGTTAATGAAATAAAAGAAGAAAAAAACGATGATTAAGAATCACCGTTTTTTGATTGTTTTTCTACAAATTTTTCAAACTCTGCAAATTTCTCTTCATCCATCACTTTCTCCATTTTCACTTGCCCGCCTTTCTTTTTGTTAGCGGCGCTCCATTCTGGAAATATTTCTGGAGAAACTTTAGTTACTTTTACTCCTTTTAGTGCTTTACTTCTAGCAACTCCGTAATTTTTATTAGCATTTTTAAGATTTTCATCTAATGCAGAAGCAAGCTCTTCATTACTCTTATCTGAATTGGTACCTAAATACCAACAATGGTAGAATTCATCATCAATTCGTTTAGCAGCAATTGTAAACTCTGGTATTTTAGTATCAAATTGATTTTCTAACTCTTGTATGGCATCGTTCATTTTATTTACCGATAATTGAGAACCAACTACATTTAAGAAAAACTTGGTTCTTCCAGTAATTCGTATTTCATGCCTTTCCGTATCAGTGAATTTTATAGTATCTCCAATTATATAACGCCAAGTTCCGGAAACTGTACTAATAAGCAATACATACTCTTTTTCAGCTTCAACTTCAGAAAGTGGAATTACAGGTGCTTTATCATCTAAAGAACCATCTTGATTTATATACTCTGGCTTAAATGGAACAAATTCAAAATAAATACCGTTATCTAAAATAAGCTTCATACTAGTAGTATCCGGCCGGTCTTGGATGGCTAAAAATCCTTCTGAAGCTAAATAAGTGTCTATTACCTGAACCGGTTTACTTAATAAGGCTTTAAAACTTTTTTCGTAAGGCTCGAATGCCACTCCTCCACTTGTATAAACTCTTAAATTAGGCCAAATTTCATGAATGTTTTTTACATTATGATAATCTATTACCTTCTGCATCATTAATTCCATCCAACTTGGAATTCCGCTTAAAGCTCCAATATCCCAGTTTTTAGCATTTTCGGCAATTTTTTGAACTCTCTCATCCCAATCTTCTATTTTGGCTATTTCTTCTCCCGGTTTATAGTAATCTCGAAACCAAAAAGGAATGTTACTAGCGCTTATCCCGCTAATTTCTCCTTCTTCATGCTCTCCTGCTTTTTGCAAATCGGTTGAGCTACCTAACATCATAATTTCTTTTTCAAAAAAATCGGGTGGTAAATTATAATTTGTTAAAGCACCGACTTGTTTGATTCCGGCATTTCGGATAGATTCTATCATATCATCAGTTACGGGAATTCTTTTACTTGATTTTCCGGTTGTACCTGAACTTAATGCAAAATAATGTGGTTTACCCGGCCATGTAATATCTGTACCTCCATTATGAATTTGAGACCACCATCGCTCATTCAATTTATTATAATCAAAATAAGGAACACGTTCAGCAAAAAGCGCTTGCATGTTATCTGATTCTAAAATTTCAATAAAATTGTAAAATTTACCGAATGCAGTATCTTTTGCTTTTTCTAAAAGATTTTTTAATACGTCGAACTGTGCTTTTTCAGCATTAGGTTCCGATACAATAGTATCTCGTAAATCAATTAGACTTTTTATTATAGATCCTTTTATGGCCATTTTTTATTTCTTTTTTCAAAAATTGAAGATAATTAAAAGCCTTCGAATGTACTTATATGCTATACTATTTATCAATACTTTAACGCTTAAAAAAGCTATACGATTATTGAAGATGTTTAAATAAAATTGGATATAACAACATTTCTAAATCAGGAAGAATAACATATTTCTTTAAATTATTCTTTTTAGATATTGTAATTTTGAAGCTTTAAAATAGAAATTCAATATCTTATGTAATTAGTATTAGCACAAAAAGGCAATCTAACTATCGGATTATAATGATTAATTAAAATACACTTTCTATAAAAAATAGAAAAAAGAATAATGGAAACTCCTCAAGAAAAACTTATAAAACTGGCTTATACTAAAATGCCTTTTGGAAAATATAAAGATTATTTCCTATCTGATATTCCAGAACCTTATTATGTATGGTTTAAACAAAAGGGCTTCCCTCAAGGGAAATTAGGAGAGCAACTTGAAGAAGTTTACGAACTTAAAGTAAATAGTTTAGAACATCTTTTAAAACAAATACGAAGAAGATATCCTAAAATTTCTTAATTTTTTTCAAAATTTTCAGTAATTCCATATCATAATTAAAACTTAAATATAAATTTAAAAGTAGCTAGAATTTCTTTTCTTCTTTGTAATTTAGCGCCCTAAATAATTGGAACGCTTCAAACTCTTTTTAAAATGGCCGAAACCAAATATATTTTTGTTACCGGTGGCGTTTCCTCTTCTTTAGGGAAAGGAATTATTGCTGCTTCTTTAGCGAAATTATTACAAGCTCGTGGATTTAAAACCACTATACAAAAACTGGACCCCTACATTAATGTAGATCCCGGAACTTTAAATCCGTACGAACACGGGGAATGTTATGTAACTAATGATGGTGCTGAAACCGATCTGGATTTAGGACATTACGAAAGATTTTTAAACGTAAATACATCTCAGGCGAACAATGTTACCACAGGTAGAATTTACCAAAGTGTAATTGAAAAAGAACGCCGTGGTGAGTTTTTAGGAAAAACAGTACAAGTTGTTCCCCATATTACCAATGAGATTAAAAATCGTATTCAAATTTTAGGTAAAAATCATGAATACGATATTGTGATTACTGAAATTGGTGGAACTGTAGGCGATATTGAGTCACTACCTTACATCGAATCGGTTAGACAATTAAAATGGGAACTCGGGGAAAATAATGCTTTAGTTATCCATTTAACTTTAGTTCCGTTTTTATCCGCTGCAGGAGAACTTAAAACAAAACCTACCCAACATAGTGTAAAAACACTTATGGAAAGTGGTTTAACAGCCGATATTTTAGTGTGCCGAACTGAGCATGACTTATCTGACGATATTCGTAGAAAATTAGCTATTTTCTGTAATGTGCGTCAAGAAGCTGTTATACAGTCTATAGATGCACCTACTATTTACGACGTACCAAATTTAATGCTTGCTGAAGGTCTAGATACAGTTACACTTAAGAAGTTAAATTTACCTGATGAAACTACTCCTAATTTAGATAATTGGAATAAGTTTTTAGATCGCCATAAAAACCCAAAAGGGGAAGTTACAATAGGTCTTATTGGTAAATATGTAGAACTTCAAGATTCTTACAAATCAATATTAGAATCATTTATTCATGCTGGTGCAGAGAATGAAGTAAAAGTCAATATAGAAAGTATTCATTCTGAATTTATTAACGAGAATACTATTAAAAACAAAATTTCTCATTTAGATGCAATTTTAGTTGCTCCCGGTTTTGGAGAACGTGGTATTGAAGGAAAAATTGATGCCGTACAATTTGCCAGAGAAAATAAATTACCATTTTTAGGAATTTGTCTAGGTATGCAAATGGCAGTTATAGAATTTGCTAGAAATGTACTTAAATTAAAAGGTGCCAATTCTACCGAAATGGATAAAAACACCAAACATCCGGTAATCGATATAATGGAAGCTCAGAAAAATATTACTCAAATGGGAGGTACCATGCGTTTAGGAGCTTGGGATTGCCATTTAAGTAATAAATCTATAATTCATGATGTGTATGGCACTGCAGATATTAAAGAGAGACATCGCCATAGATATGAATATAATAATAAATATAAAGAGCAATTAGAAAATGCCGGGATGAGAAGTACGGGATTAAACCCAGATACCGGATTAGTCGAAGTTATAGAATTACAAGAGCACCCATGGTTTGTTGGGGTTCAATATCATCCGGAATATAAAAGTACGGTAGCAAGCCCTCATCCACTATTTGTTGCTTTTGTAAAAGCTGCTCACGACTATAAAAAAGGTAAATCATAGTGCCAGTTTGGCACGTTAAGTAATATTGGTCACTTTTTTGACTAATTTTTTAAAGATTTTAGTAAAATTTTATAATGGAAGAAAAGAAAATTGATATCCAATCCATAATTGGATTTTTATTAATAGGAGGAATTTTAATTTGGATGCTGTATAGCAATAGTATGGAGGAGCCTCAAAAAGAAGCTACCCCTACCTCTACAGAACAAGTTGAAGCTGCTCCCGAACAGAATCAAAACAATAACTTTGGTAATAACGAAACTCCAACTAACACTCCTACTTCAGATTCTGCTGCAATAGCACAAGCTCAAAACCAATTAGGAGTTTTTGGATATTCTTCAACCCTACCTTCAGCAACAGAAAATACTACCGTTTTGGAAAACGACGTGTTACGTTTAGAAGTAGCCAACAAAGGAGGATATATTAAAGAAGCTGTATTAAAGAATTATAAAACCTATGATTCTATTCCTGTTTATCTTATAAAAGATGGAAATGCTAGTTTTAATTTGAATTTAACGACTACCGATGGTAGAACTTTAAATACAGAAAATCTTTATTTTGAACCTTCACTTTCTAAAAATGGTTCGGAAAACGTGTTATCTATGAAGCTTAAGGTTTCTGATGACAAGTATTTAGAATATCGTTACGCTGTAAAACCAGGAGATTATATGATGGATTTCTCTATCAGTTCTCAAGGCTTAAACAACGTGCTAAATTCAAGTAACCCAATTGATTTAGATTGGAAATTGAAAGGTTACAGACATGCTAAAAGTATTTCTTATGAAAATAGATATACTAAACTTGTTTATGAATACGAGAATGGAAAAGATAGTAGTTTAGGAAACGGTGATGATGATGAAACTGCCGATGATGTTACTTATGTTGCATTTAAACAACATTTCTTTAGCTCTATTTTATTAACAGGTACACCTTTTAAATCGGCTAAATTATATTCTAAAAATTTAGTTAAAGATGAAGAAATCGATACTGTATTCACCAAATCTTTTGAAGCTTCTGTTCCACTAGAACTTAAAGGAGGTGAATTAAGCTATAATATGAACTGGTATTATGGCCCTACAGATTATAAAATATTAAGCGATTATAATCGAAATTTAGATGAAATTGTACCTTTAGGTTGGGGAATTTTCGGTTGGATTAACCGTTATGTTTTTATTCCATTCTTCGGATTTTTAAGTAGCTTTTTACCTTATGGTTTTGCAATTATTGTACTTACTATAACAGTTCGAATTTTACTTTCTCCCGTTACTTATAAATCATACTTATCGCAGGCTAAAATGAAAATTTTACGTCCTGAAATTAACGAGATTAACGAGAAGTATAAAGATAATGCAATGAAAAAGCAGCAAGAAACCATGAAGCTGTATAGTAAAGCAGGCGCCAGCCCAATGAGTGGTTGTTTACCGGCTTTAATGCAGATTCCAGTTTTCTATGCTCTATTTCAATTTTTCCCAAGTGCTTTTCAGTTACGCCACAAAAGCTTTTTATGGGCAGACGATTTATCAAGTTACGATGTAATTGCTGAGCTACCTTTTCATATTCCATTTTATGGAGAACACGTGAGTTTGTTCCCAATTCTAGCGTCGGTCGCTATATTTATTTATATGCAAATGACGACGGGACAAAACATGCAGGCACAACAGCAACCAGGAATGCCTAATATGAAATTTTTAATGTACTTATCCCCATTAATGATGCTTTTCTTCTTTAATAACTATGCAAGTGGATTATCGCTTTATTATTTCATCTCAAACCTAATTACTATTGGTATTATGCTTGTTATAAAATATGTTATAGTAGATGAAAATAAAATTCATGCTAAAATTCAGGCAAATAAAGCCAAGCCTAAAAAGCAAGGCAAATTTGCTAAGAAAATGCAACAAATGATGGAGCAAGCAGAGCAACAAAAAAATAAATAATAAGGATTATAACTTATATTTAAAATCAAAAAAGTCGGTTAATAACCGACTTTTTTGATTTATATACTTCATTAAAAGTCTTCCTTTTTTAAGAATTATAATTTATAAAGTAATTTTTTGTAGAAAAATAAGATAGACTTTGTATCGTTACAATAGAAATTTAAAACTTAAAATCGCTAATAAATTGGAATTAAATATCTTTAGCACTTTAAATTGTTCATTTAATTAGTTCCAAGAAACCCAATTATGAAAATTAAAAGTTTTTATAAAAATTTACAGCTTATTGCTACGCTTGTGTTATTGTTTGTAAACCTTCAAGCATTCTCTCAATTTCAACTTACTCAAAATAAAAATAATAAAGAAGACAATAAACAAGAAGAAGAAACCTATGCAAAAGATCCTTTAGGTAGAAGAACTCCCAGAGGAACTGCTTCTGGTTTTTTGGAAGCTTTAGCTGAAAATAATTATTCTAAAGCTAAATTTTATTTTAACACCAAATCCAATATCCAGAATACTGATGTAATTAAAAAATTAGAAAATTTACTCGATTATAGTGGCTATTTGTTTCCTTATTCTTGGATTAGTAACGATCCAAAAGGGAATTTAGAAGATAATTTGCCCCCTAAAAAAGAAAAAGTTGGATCTGTTACAGTAGATGGAGATGAAATTGATATTATTCTAGAACAGATTAAAGCTCCAGATGGTGGACCAATCTGGGTTTTCTCTAAAGAAACAGTTTCTGATTTAAAAAAGGTAGATATCGATTCTTTATCTACTCCTTTGATTCAAAAAATAATTCCGAAAAAATTTAACAAATGGAAATTAAGTGGAGCACCATTAATAGATTGGATTATTATGCTAATAATAGGTGGCCTAGCCTATATATTTTCATGGGGAATCACTTATTTCGTTGAAAATATTTTACCAAAAATATGGAAGAAGACTGGTGAAGAACCTTTCTCTATAATTATACATGCATTGGGTTTACCTGTGCGTTTAACCATTTCCATCTGGTTATGGGGATATACGGCTCAACTAATTGGTATATCTATTTTAATCCGACAAAAATTTAGTTGGATAAGTATAATTATAGGGGTCATTGCTATACTTATCTTGTTCTGGCGTTTAACCATTTTCTTATCCTCTTATACCGAACGGAAATTATATAGCAAAGGAAACATATCTGGAGTATCGGTTGTTTTATTTTTGAAAAGAGCTACTAAAATAGCCATTGTAGTTATTGGTATAATTATAGTTTTAGGAGTTTTTGGAATAGATGTTACAGCAGGTATCGCTGCACTTGGTTTAGGTGGTATTGCTATTGCGTTAGGGGCTCAAAAAACAGTAGAGAATTTTGTAGGTAGTGTTACTTTAATTGCCGATCAACCTATCCGAGTTGGCGACTTTTGTAAAGTAGGAGACGTTTTAGGAACTATTGAAAAAATAGGAATGCGTTCTACCAGAATAAGAACCTTAAACCGAACTATTGTTACTATCCCAAACGGTAATTTTTCTTCTGCTGAAATTGAAAATTATACTCACCGAGATCAATTTTGGTTTCATCATACCTTTGGGCTACGCTATGAAACTACTCCCGATCAAATTCGTTATTTATTGGTAGAACTTCGAAATATATTATACGCGCATCCTTTAGTTTCTGAAAATCCAGCTCGAGTTCGCTTTTTAGAATTAGACTCACATTCTATAAATTTAGAAATATTCGCATACATCACCGTACAAAACTATGATGAATACCTAGAAGTTCAAGAAGATTTATTGCTCAGAATGATGGATGTGGTTGAGGAAAGTGGTTCCGGTTTTGCTTTCCCTTCACAAACACTTTACTTATCTAGAGATGAAGGTGTTTCCGAAGAAAAAAGTGAAAAAGCAGCACAGGCTGTAAAAAAATGGAAAGAAAATAACGATCTTCAAATTCCACAGTTCGATCATAAACACATAGATGATTTAAAAGGCAGCATACCTTATCCTCCGGAAGGTTCTGTTCAAAACAAAAAAACAGATGACTAACAGCAAAAAGTTATATAGAATTAAAAATCCCCAGAATTTTGGGGATTTTTGACTATAATACGTTTTTATAAGCACTATTTCATAGCTCTATATAATATATAACTTATTACCAATTAATGGTACAACTCTCTCCTTTTTCTAACTGAATTTTCTTTTCGGTATCTTCATATTTCAGTACTGTTTCACCTGATTTTCTAGCAGTAATGGTTGAATATTTTAATTTTCCTTTTTCCCAATTTAAATCTACAATAAACCCACCTCGAGCACAAATACCTGATACATTACCTTCGTTCCAAGCATCTGGTAAAGCAGGTAATAAATAGATCTCATGACTATTAGATTGCATCAACATTTCTACAACTGCAGCTGCTCCTCCAAAATTTCCATCTATCTGAAATGGTGGATGCGCATCAAATAAATTAGGATATGTTCCTCCATGTCCACTATGTTCTCCATTAAAATTATCAGGATCTACATAACTCAATAATTCTCGGTACATTTTATACGCATGGTCTCCGTCCCATAACCTAGCCCATAAATTTATTCGCCAACCTTTAGACCAACCGGTTGTCTCATCTCCTTTAATTTCTAAAGTTTTAACACTAGCCAATGCTAAAGCAGGAGATTTGTCGATATTTATTTGTTGTCCCGGATACAATCCATACAAATGTGATTGATGCCTATGCTTTGGATTTTCATCTTCCCAATCGTAATACCATTCTTGTAAATTTCCTTTTTCCCCTATTTTATAAGGCAATAACTCTTCTTTAGCTTTAGCTACTTCTTTGGTTAAATCGTTAGCTATATGTAATACTTCTGAAGCTGCTAAAAATTCAGAGAACAATTCTCGAATCATTGCAACATCTGCTGTTGCTCCGTATAAAGTAGCACCTATATAACCATCTGGTGTTACATATTTATTCTCTGGAGAAGTAGCTGGAGATGTAATATAATATCCATTCTCATCTTTCACCATCCAATCAAGACAAAACTTCACAGCGCCCTTCATTAAAGGATAGGCTTTTTCTTTTAAATATTCAGAATCTTTAGTAAAAGCATAATGTTCCCACAAATGACTTGTTAACCAAACACCACCCATATTCCAATTCGCCCAATTCGGATCACCTTGTCCAAAATCTCCTACAGGATTGGTTAATGCCCAAATATCTGAATTTTGAGATGCCGACCATCCTTCTGTTCCATAATACGTTTTAGCTGTAATTGCTCCGGTTTTTGATAGATTTTCGATAAATCCTAATAAAGGTTGATGCAGTTCAGATAAATTTCCTGTTTCTGCCAACCAATAATTTTCTTCTAAATTGATATTTAACGTATAATTACTACTCCATGGCGGACGCATATACGGATTCCAAATTCCTTGTAAATTAGCAGGAACTTCCGGTGTTCTTGATGAAGAAATCAATAAATATCGTCCATATTGGAAATACAGAGCTTCCAGATTTTTATCTTCTTTTCCTTCTCCATACCGCAACAAACGTTTGTCAGTTGGAAGTTTTGGAGCGGTTGTTTCACCCAACGTTAGTGAAACACGATTAAAATAATGCTGATAATCTTTAATGTGTTTCGCTTTTAATTGCTGAAAAGATTGTTCTAAAGCACGTTCTAACTTTTGGTCTGCAATTTTTTTATAAGGCTTCCCTTCAGTTGCCGGATTTTTATCAAATCCATTAAAACTTGTTGCTTCAGTAATATAAATAGTAGCTTCAGAACTATTTGAAATAGCTATATAATTCTTTGTGATTTTCACTTTACCATCTGTATGTGCTATTTTATAACGTAACGAAAATCGAGTTCCTCTTTCAGCATCAAATTGAATTGCATCAGGCATATCGCCACGATAATTTGGTTCTACATGATAAGGAGCATACCCGTTTACTTCAAAAATCTGATTATTTTCAGAAGGAATTACTTTATATTTTAATGGGCTATCAAATTTCAGTTTTAGATTTAGTGCATTTTTTTTATCAGCAGTTAATTTGATTACCATTACCTCATCAGAATGCGATACAAAATATTCTCGCTTATAATTTACACCATTACTTTGGTAAGAAATATTTGCTACAGCTTTGCTTATATCTAATTTTCGCTTATAATTTTTATAATTTTCTTGATCTTTAAATTGTAGGGTAAATGTTCCTAATGGCAAATAAGACTCTGAAAATTTTCCCTGAAGTTTGTGTTGTAATTTATCGGCTAACTGATAATTTTCATTCTTTAGAGCCTCTCTTATTTTAGGAACATATTTATACGCACTAGGATTATTATTTGGAGTTATAGGTTCACCAGACCATAAAGTTGCATCATTTAAATAAATGCTATCTACCTGAACTCCTCCAAATACTGTTGCTCCCATAGTTCCATTTCCTAGCGGTAATGTTTCCTCGAAATATGTAGCTGGTTTATCATACCAAAGGATATGATCGGATTGTGCAAGGGATTTATTAACTATTGATAAAAAAATAATCGAGAAAAAAATATAATATCGATCTACCAATTCTCCAGCTGGTAAACGATAAATAGACATATTCATAAGTGATTTTTGAACATTAAAGATTTGCAATAACAGTTTTTAAAACCATAAAGTTAGTGGCTTTTATAGTTTTTTGCAGTATAAATATTTAGAAAATTAGATCTATAAATTGATATTTTTAAGAATAAAACTATTCTTATAATTAATTATCGTAATATTGCAATATATTATTTGCTATGGGGATTACGAAAACCGAATTTTATAAAGATGAAGAGAATAAGATAGCTGCTATTTCTAAAGTTATTGGGCATCCTGCAAGAGTGGCCATTCTTAAATATTTATTTGAATTAAAGACTTGTGCTTGTGGTGAATTAGTAGATGAAATAGGACTCGCTCAACCTACTATATCTCAGCATTTAAAAGAACTTAAAAATTTCGGAATCATAAAAGGATCTATTGATGGTACCAAAATGTGTTATTGTATTGATGAAAAGAAGTGGAAAGAAATTGGTGAAATTATGAGTGATTTCTACAATCAAATACCTACAAAAAATGATTGTTGTTAAAAAAAATTCTCTTCATTAATCGTAATATTACAATAAAGCAATAAAATTTTTATATTAATAAACCGATCATGAATAGCACTAAAAAACTTAACTTTTTAGATCGTTTTTTAACGTTTTGGATTTTTATAGCCATGATTATTGGCGTAGCTCTAGGAGCAACCTTCCCTAGTATAGGTGAAAGTATTAATGCATTAAGCAGTGGTTCTACCAATATCCCTATTGCAATAGGTTTAATTGTAATGATGTACCCTCCTCTAGCTAAAGTAAATTTCAAACTACTTCCTAAAGTATTTAAAGATGTAAAAATTCTAAGCATCTCTTTATTATTAAATTGGATAATTGGTCCGTTTTTAATGTTCTTTTTAGCTATTATTTTTCTTCCGAACCATCCTGAATATATGATAGGGCTTATTCTTATTGGTTTAGCTAGATGTATAGCCATGGTTCTTGTATGGAATGATTTAGCCGATGGCAATACAGAATATGGAGCAGGTTTGGTTGCCTTAAATAGTATATTTCAAATTTTTGGCTATAGCTTTTATGCCTGGTTATTTATAACAAAACTCCCTCCTTTTTTTGGATTCGAAGGAGCTATTGTAAATATTTCAATTCTTACAATAGCAAAAAGTGTAGCTATTTATTTAGGAATACCATTTATTTTTGGAATTTTAAGTAGACTTATAGCTGTAAAATTCAAAGGAGAACAATGGTATAAAGAAAAATTTTTACCAAAAATATCACCCCTCACTCTTATTGCTTTATTAGCGACAATTGTAATTATGTTTTCATTAAAAGGAAATATGTTATTAGAAATTCCCACAGATATTTTACTAATTGCTTTACCAATGGTAATTTACTTCGGAGTAATGTTTGTTATTGGTTTCTTTATAACAAAATTTTTAGGTGCAGATTACGGCAAAAATGCTGCAGTTGCTTTTACAGCTGCAGGCAATAATTTTGAGTTAGCAATAGCAGTTGCTATTGCTGTATTTGGTTTGAACTCCGGACAAGCTTTCACCGGAATTGTAGGACCACTAATAGAAGTTCCTGCTTTAATTTTACTAGTTCGTGTTTCTTTTTGGTTAAAGAAAAAATTTTATACCGAATAAAAAGAACTATAAAATCAAGCATTTTCAATTTATAAATTTTAAAAACATGCTGGATTTACACTATCCAAAATAAAAACTATGAGCAAAGCATTATTAATTATAGACATCCAAAATGACTATTTTAAAAACGGAGCCATGGAACTTAAAAATCCCATTCCTGCAAGCTTACATGCTAAAAAAATAGTAGAAAAATTTAGAGAAGCATCAATGCCAATTGTTCACATTCAGCACCTATCAAAATCTGCAGAAGCAAGCTTTTTCTTACCAAATACCAAAGGACAAGAAATACATAAAAATGTAAAACCACTACCGGATGAAAAGATTATTGTAAAGAATTATCCTAATTCATTTTTAGAAACTGAACTACTAGAGTATTTACAATCATTAAATATCACAGAACTTGTAATTACCGGAATGATGACACATGTTTGTATTGATGCAACTACCAGAGCTGCAAAAGATTTTGGTTTTAAATGTACCGTAATAAACGATGCCTGCGCAACTAGAGATGTCAGTTTTAATGAAAGCCTCGTTAAAGCAGAAGATGTTCATCATGCCTTTCTAGGAGCATTAAAAATGTTTTATGCGAATGTGATTTCTACAAACGAGTTTCTTTCTAAATAATTTTTATTGAATTTATATCCGGATTAAACCTTAAAATTTAAATATTTTACGAATATTGGGTTATCGCTACTTAATTTATCCTATTAGATTAGTTGACTATTTTTAAGACACCCTGTTTTCAGGGTATATTTTTTACCTATTTTCCGTAGTTTTTGTGTTTATTATTGCATATATATTTGCATCAAATCAATTTCTTTTAAGAAGAAAAATATATACTCTAAAACGCAATTATTATGAAGTGGTTTTTAAAAGGACTAAAACAGTACACCGATTTCCAAGGAAGATCCCGAAGAAAGGAATTCTTTATGTTTAACCTATTCAATAGCTTGTTTGGCATTCTCCTAATGATAATTTCAGCTATTTTAGCGAAATTATTAAACAGTGAGGTATTTATATTATTATATGTACTCTATCTTTTCGCCACTATATTACCATCTATCGCTTTAACAATTAGACGCTTACATGATATTGGTAAAAGTGGATGGACTATGCTTGTTAGTTTTATACCAGTTATTGGAAGTTTTTGGTTACTTTATTTATTAATAACAGAAAGTGAACCAGAAGAAAATGAATATGGAGCAAATCCAAAGCTTGAAGTTTTATAAAGCTATATTACTGTTGTTTTTATCCATAATTACCCTTTCAGAGCTTTTTGAAAGGGTAATTTTATAAATTTAATTATCATAATTGAAAAAGTGATGAGCTCTAAAAAATGGAAAATATAATAATCATTCGGTCTCAATTTGAAAGCCTACAGCTATATTAAAAGGCATTTCAGCAGGACAATTAATAATAAGATCTTGATCTTCCTGTTTCCAGTCAAGTTTATTGTTATATCCTAATAACCTGACTTTTTTTATTTTATTAGATAGAAAACTATCCTTAAGCCCTAAGGATTTGATTTTCAAAATTTCTCCTACTTTAGGAACAGTCATTACCCATACATATAATTTACCATCTTTGCCTTTGGTAAACCTAATGTCAGCGGTGCTAAACTTATGGTTTGCTTGTCTAGCTCCTATTTTACCGCCAGGCAATACATTAAGTTTATCATTTTCTCCTTCTCCAATGATTTCCCAGGCATAGCTGCCATAGATTCCTTCTCCATTTATTTTCATCCACTCTCCCATTTCTTTAAGCATTTGCTTGCTACCGTTATCTAAGGAACCATCAGGGAGAAGAGATACACAAATACCAACATTACCATCACGTGCAACTTCTTCCAGTAAATATCGGATAACAGCTTCAGAACTATAGGTAAAGCCAGGAGCATAAAACCAATCTCCTACTGGTGTTTCAGCAATCCAAGCCTGATCTGTTTTGACATGTTTTGGTATACTGCCCTCTTCGGTATTTACAGTACCGTTAGTCTTTTTTCTAAATTTCACTATGCTGAAAACATCAACTTTTCCTCTTCGTTTAAGCGTCTTATTGTAATAATCCGCAATAACATTTTGCATAGCGTTTGATTTATATCCCGTACCTGTACCATGACCACTAAAAGGTTGTTGATCAGTTCCATCTGTATATATAAAATCAGGTTGGTATTTATCTACAGCATCCATCATACGAGCTGCCCACCATTTACTGTACCAATTAGCAAATTTAAGATGATTTTTAAAAATTCCGGCAGGTGGTGGACTCCAGGCAGAATTAGCAGCAGTACCCACGCCTTGATATTCCCTGAGATTTACACCATAAAGCAATCTGGGATCATAACCTTCCCACCAAGTACCTTTCCCATCCTCAAGACTTAGATTTCCATCGTAAGGTACGCCGGCAAGTGGACCTTCTTCATCAGCCTGAAATGCAGTTTGCCACCACCACCAAGAGTATTCATGATGAAAAGTAATCCCAAAACGTATATTTGTTTTACGAGCCGCATTCGCCCATTCTTTTAATAAATCGCGCTTCGGGCCCAAATTTTTAGCATTCCATGGTTGATACTTAGAATCCCAAAGATCAAATTGATCATGATGGACCCCTTGAATAATCAAAAATTGAAATCCTGCATTTTTATAAATATTTACAAGTTTTTCGGGATTCAGTTGTTCTGGGTTCCATTCCCGCAAAACTTCTTTATACCCTATTTTAGAAGGATGTCCAAAATTTTCTAAATGATTTTTATACGCTCTTGTTCCTGGGGTGTATAGTCTTCTTGCATACCAATCACCACTATTACCTGAAGATTGTGGCCCAAAATGCACCCATAAACCTAGTTTTGCCTCTCGTAACCAATCAGGTGTACCCGGATAATTTTGTTCAATAGAAGCCCATGTAGGTTTATACGGGCCAGCGGTAATAGGTATATCAATCGCTACTTGCCCAAAAGTATCTGAACTCCCCAAAGAAACCGAATTTTCTGGAAGTGTATGAGTATCAGGTATAGGAGGTAATTCATAAACCATTTCTTCTGCTAAATGTTCTTCTGAAATAGCCGTATAATTTTTACATCCTAGCAATAAAGCAGGTATGGTAAGAATTGATAAAGTGAAAAATTTTAGTTTGGATATAAACATTATTTACAGATTTAGTAAAAAATTTTTTAGTTTTATTTTAATAAAAGAGCTTTGAGATATAAAATCTTATAAAAATTACTAAAATTACTTATAAATTCCTGACTTAAAACA
Organism: Zunongwangia sp.; assembly: GCF_048269745.1. Taxonomy (NCBI): domain Bacteria; kingdom Pseudomonadati; phylum Bacteroidota; class Flavobacteriia; order Flavobacteriales; family Flavobacteriaceae; genus Zunongwangia; species Zunongwangia sp. Next base: position 40,838 of record NZ_JBLXIB010000003.1, read on the forward strand.
AGAAAGACTAAAAAATGATAATAATTTTATAGATATCTAAATCCATTTCTTTACTGAAATTAATGTAAGATAAATATCAGGCCTATCTTTAAAATCTTTCCGGAGTCGTGTATACGCAATACGCAATTGAGCCTCAACTGTTTTAGTTGAAATTTGCAGTTTTTTAGCTATTTCTTTATGTGAATAACCTTGTTTTTTGTGCATTATCAAAATAAGTCTACATCGCTCTGGTAAACTCTCAACAGCTTTATCAATAAGTTTAAGTTTATGCTCAAGCAAATCGTCTGATTCTTCTACAAGATTTATCAGGGTTTCACTTTTAAGTTGATCTAGATAGGTTTGCTGTTTCTTATTTTTTCGATAATTATCTATAAATAAGTTATAAGCAGTACTGTAAGTATAGCTTTTAACCGATATATTTAAGTTTAGCGTATCTTTTTTCTCCCAAAGTTTAATAAATGTACTCTGTGCAATATCTTCAGCATCAGCTGCTTTATCTACATACTGCATTAAATAAGCTATTAAGGGCTGGTATAATACGTCATAAATGAGGGTAAACGAGTGCTCATCACCTTTTTTAAGCAATTCGTTTAGGGCCTTGTTGTTCATAGGAATCACACATTATGAAGTAAAGGTTAAAAAAAAATTAATTTTTTTTAAGGGATATAAACTTTTTTTTCGTCACTAGGGTGATTTATGATTGAAAACAATGGAAAACGTTGATAATTTAATATTAAAATTTCAGAATCATTGCATAAGTGATGAGGAATTGATACAGCTTGAAAAGTGGGTAAAAAGCAGTAAACGAAATACATATTATTTCAAAAGTGCGATTGAACAGGATTATCTGTTAACTGTTTACAGCCGTAGAGATGAAAAACTTCCAGAACTTGAAGATATTTTCCAGCAGCGAAAACCTTCCTCTCGAAGAATTATACCAGCCAAGCGACTTAAATATGCCGCTATTTTAATACTAAGTTTTTTTGTGACGGGTTTAGGATATTTCTATTTAAATAATCAAGTTGAGGAAGTATACAATCCAGGCCAGATCACCTTTACCTATGATAATGGAGAAACCATTAATCTTAATGAGAATAAACAAGGTACCTTAACCGATAAATCTGGGAATACCCTTGGAGTTCAGAAGCAAGGTGAGCTAGATTTTACTACTTCAAGCAGAACGTCTACTACCTATAATACTATAAAAGTACCTCCTGGAAAGCATCTTAGTCTTTTACTGGCAGATGGTAGCCGGGTTTATCTGAATTCAGAAAGCACGTTGCGTTTTCCAGAAAATTTTCCTAATACCGGAAATAGGGAAGTTTATCTTACCGGAGAAGGTTTTTTTGATATCTCAAAAGATACCGAACATCCTTTTCTTGTAAATACTGAAAAACTACAGGTTGAAGTATTGGGTACACGCTTTAATGTAAATGCTTATAAGGGGTCAAAAAAGATTACAACAACTCTTGCTGAAGGATCTGTGAAACTAAAACAAGGGAAACAACAAACTACACTGGTACCGGGAGAAGCCGGAACCTGGAGTAAAGCAAAACAATCCATAACAGTAGCTAAAGTAAAGGTAGCGAACAATACAGCCTGGGTAGAAAATCGCTTGTTATTTATTGATGAACCCTTTGAGTCAATTATTGAAAAAATAGAGCGTAGTTATGGCGTAAAAATCATCAATAACAACCCCGCACTTAAAAAGATTCACTTTAATGGAGATTTTGACTTGAATACAGAAAGTGTTAAAGATGTACTAGATGCTTTTACAACAATAGATTTTTTTGAATACTCTTACAAAAACAACATAATAACCATTAATTAACAGCTTATGAATTAAATTTTAACTCACAAAAAGAGGATGCACCAACATCCTCTCTAACTCACAATTAATTATTTACTACAACAATTAATAGTTTACAAAATTATGAAAATTAAACATTTAAAGATGAAGGTTTCAGTCATTTTAACCTTGTTTTGTGCCCTACAGATGTTTGCAATAAAGGGTAGCGCCCAAAAATTCAATATTAATCTGGAAGATGCTAAAATCGCTACAGTGATCGATCAAATCAAAAAGCAAAGCGATTATAAATTCTTCTACCGTGAAGATTTACTTCAAGACGCCTGGAAGGTAACCATAAAAACAAACAGCACATCTATTAAAGATGTATTAAAACAGCTTTTTACTAATTTACCGATAGATTACGTAATCAAAAAGAAACAGGTAATTCTTAAATCCAAAACTACTCTTAATAAAAATGATCAACCATCGAATAACACATGGACTTTAGATCAACAAGAGATTTACGGAAACGTTAGTGATCAAAATGGTTACCCACTGATGGGGGTCACCGTATGGCGCAAAGGTACACGTACTGGGACGGTAACTAATGAAAAGGGAAACTACCGTATACAGGCTACTAAAGGAGATACCTTAGTATTTAGTTTTCTAGGTTTCAAAAAGATAGAGAAGCTAGTAGAAGGAGATAAGACCTTAGATATAATGATGCAAGAAGATATAAATAGTCTTGGAGAGGTAAAGGTTCTATCTACTGGTTATCAAAATATTAAAAAAGAACGAGCTACTGGTTCCTTTTCGGTAATTAAATCTGAAAATTTGAAAAAAATTAATTCAAATAATGTGATGAATCAGTTAGAAGGAAGGGTTGCGGGTTTACAGATAGACCTTCTTGCGTCTGATAATACGTTTGTATACGGTAACCAATTTGGTGAAACGGAAGGAAATACTAGTTACAAATATAGAATTCGTGGGCAGTCAACGTATAAGGCCAATGATAAACCGCTTTTAGTTATTGACGGGGTTCCTTCAGAACTAGATATCAAAAACCTGAATTCTAATGATATCGAGAAAATCACTTTTTTAAAAGATGCAGCTTCGGCTTCTATTTATGGTGCGAGAGCTGCTAACGGGGTAATTGTCATCGATACTAAAAAAGGAAAAAAAGGAGCAACCCGTATCAACTTTTCTCAAAACTATACCTTTTCCAGTAAACCTTCGCTCTCTAGTCTACCTCTTATGAACTCCAGTGAGATACTTGATCTTGAGCAAGAGTTTGTTGAAAAAAATATTATTATTGACCCGCTGACTGCAGGAGGTTTATACAGTTCAGTGCCGGTAAGTGCTGGGGTAGAATTTTTATTGCAAAACAAGCGTGGTACATTAAGCGATGCCGATCTTGCAGATAAACTCTCAGTATTACGCGGTCGCAACAACTACAGCCAAATTGAAGATTACATGCTTCAAGCTGCTTCTTCAACAAATTATAATCTTTCAGTAAGCGGGGGACAGGATAAGTATTCTTTTTTCACTTCGGCTTCTTATGCTAAAGAAGAAACACAAAGTAAAGGGGTAGATGGTAAACGCCTTACGTTAACGGCTAATCAGAACTTTGAGTTATTCGATTTTGCTAAAGTGTCAACCAGTCTTAAAGGATCATTTTTCGACTTTAATAAAAATGGCTTAGGTATAAGTCCTTTACAAGCATCGCCAACTACTTTTTTACCTTATGATCAAATAGTAGATGGAGCAGGTAATTCGGTAGATTATTACCGGGCTTTTTACAGTGCAGATATACAAAATTTTGAGCAGGCCGGTTATTTGCCTTGGACCTACAATTACATGGATGAATTAGCCAATGCTAATAATGGTATTAAAGAACAAAATTATTCTGCTAATATTAGTGTAACCCTACCTCTTTTTGATGGTTTATCGGCCATGGGGACTTATTTTATTGAGCGTTCCAATACAAAGCAAGATCAAATTTATGGTGAAAATACCTATTACACCCGAGACCAAATTAATCAGGCTACCTACCTTAATCCTACAACACAGCAGCTAACAAGAGGCATTCCTTTGGGAGCTATTTATAAGAAAAATAACTATACTGAAAGTAGTCAAACCATGCGTGGCCAACTTAATTATAACAACACATTTGGGAAGCATACGATAGATGCAATCGCAGGTATGGAGCTACGCCAAGTACGTACCCAAGTATCAGGAGGAGATCTTTTTGGTTATAATGAACGTACTCAGCGGTCTACAGATTTGCCATCTACCACTTACACCAGTGTTTACGGGTATAATAAGAACATTAGCTATAATCAAACAGCAACCGATCAAAGACGTCGTTTTTTATCCTATTATGCAAACGCTGCATATACCTTTGATACCAAATATGTGTTATCAGGTAGTGTTCGCCTAGATGATTACAACAATTTTGGTGTAGACAAAAGTTATAGACGTACGCCTTTATGGTCCACGGGTTTAAAATGGAATATGAACCGCGAAGACTTCTTAAAAGATGTGGAGATAATTAATAACCTGAGTTTTAGAGCTACCTATGGTTTTAACGGAAACATCAGCCTTACTACTTTTCCTTTTACAAACATCTCTATTGGCGGTACAGACTATAATTTATCCAGACTTCCCTATGCGTTCATTGCAGCCCCTGCAAACCCTGCCTTACGTTGGGAAAAAACAGGCGTGCTGAACTTTGGCCTCGATTTTAATCTGTTTGATAAGAGGCTGGGCGGAAGTGTAGAATACTATGTAAAAAATAGTGATGATCTGATTCAGGACTTTCCGGTCTCTGAATTTTATGGACTACCTAATAATAATACCCTAACCCGGAATACAGCAACCTTACGCGGAGAAGGGGTAGATATTAACCTAAACGGCGAGTGGTTAAGAACTCCCGATTTTAGTATCAATTCAACCTTTATTTTATCGTATAATAAAAATGAGGTCACAGATTCGCGTTACGAGAATTATTCCACTTTCCTAAATGGTACCGCAAGTGCACCACCAATTGTGGACTACCCGCTTAACAGTGTTTTTGCTTTTAGGTCTGCAGGCCTGGATGAGAACGGCTCTACCATTGTATACGACCGTAATGGAGAAATCGTTGATGCCTTCACCCCTTTAACCGAAATCGAGGACATGCAATATATGGGCACAAGCACGCCTAAATATTACGGAAGCTTTGCCACGACATTCACCTATAAGAAATTGTCACTTTATGCTTTGGCGACCTATAAACTGGATTATGTGTTATTTAAACCCAGTTTTGGAAATTACGTCTCACGATACGGATCTTTTGAGAAATACGATTTGAACAGCGATATTGCAGATCGATGGAGAGTACCTGGGGATGAAGCAAGTACCAATGTTCCCGGAGCTCAGGGGCTTGGTGGATATAGTTTAGGTCGGTATCTGTATAGCACTGATCGAATTATCGATGGAGATTATATACGCTTGCGTGAAATTTCATTGAGTTATGATTTTTCTGATTTAGTTGCCAACACCTTTTTACGGAATGCTTCTTTATCTCTTAGTGCTCGTAATTTAGGCTTAATCTGGAGAGCAAATGATGATGATATAGATCCGGATTTCTTGCCGTATACCAATGGTAACCTTATACGTATACCACCCACAGCAATGTATTCAGTAGGTGTAAACCTTAATTTTTAATTCGATGATTATGAAAAAATATTCTTTATATATCCTTTTTATCTTAATAAATGTAGCTTTTGTAAGCTGTGATGATTACGTAGACATCAAGACCGAAGGCCGTCTCTATCCTGAAGAGACTGAGAATTACCGATATCTTTTAAATCAGACTTCAATTTTTGATGTCTCTTACAGTTTAGTAGATGTAGCCTCTGATGATATTGAGATGAGCGTAAACTATGCGACCTTTTTTGAGAATAATTATGGGACTTCAGATTATTACCGTCCTTTTAAAGAAACCTATAAATGGGCAGATTCCGTTTATTATATGGGCGATACGGATAATGATCTTGGCTTAATGTACCAAGGGCTTTATACCGCCAATGTAGTAATTTCAGAAGTGCTGACCAGCAATAACGGCACCGAAGCAGAAAAGGCCTCCCTACAGGCTGAAGCTTTGGTGCATAGGGCATATATCTTTCTGGATTTGGTAAACATTTTTGGAAAAGCCTATGATGCCGAAACCTCTGAAACAGATTTGGGAATCCCCATGTTTACTGAGCCTACGGTAACCGAAGATATAACCCGTGCCAGTGTTAAAGAAGTTTACGATCAGATTGTTAGTGATCTGCAACAAGCTATTGATGGTGGGCTTTCACCCAAACGTACCGGGATTGAGGTAGGATTCCCATCGTTAGCCAGTGCACACGCGTTACTTGCCCGTACGTATTTGTATATGGGGCGTTATGCCGAAGCTCAGGCTGAGGCTGAAAGTGCTTTGAGTTTACAAAGCAGTTTGCTAAACATGGAGGACTATATAGATACCCCAGATTCTGGCTGGCCAAGACGTATTGAAAACCCGGAATTGATTTTATCTAAAATGAGCATCAGTTACTATAAAGATGCCCCCACCTTACTTACTTTAAATGATGAATTGCTAAACAGTTTTGAAGAAGAAGATTTACGCTATCAGTTATATACAAGACCTATAAGTGAAATGACTAATGATCAGGTTACTAGAGGAAGGGCTTATTGCGAAGGGCTTCTTACTGGAGAGAAACGTAATGCAGGACCAACCGTTCCGGAAATGTTACTAATTAAAGCAGAAGCAGAGGCACGTTCCGGCGATGCTGACGCAGCTATAGCTAGTATCAATATACTTCGTCAAGCACGATTTAAGGCAGAAGATTACAAACCTCTTACTGCTGCAAATGCAGATGAAGCGTTGATTAAAGTACTTGAGGAACGACGTAAGGAACTTATGGGAAAAGGAGGTTTTCGATGGTTTGACCTTAAGCGACTCAATAAAGATCCGCGTTTTGCTAAAACCATTTCCCATAGTTATATAGATGAGGTTTATACACTTGAACCCGGAGGGGACCGTTACCAATTTCCTTTTGCTTCCGGTTTATTTCAATATGCACCTAATCTGCAACAAAACCCATAACACACCTATGAAATTATTTAGTATATTAAAGATTATACCAGTTTTTACCCTGCTCCTATTTAGTAACACCTTTACAGGTAAGCTTTGGGGGCAAAATCAAGACGAAATTTTTAATGTAGAACCCAGATATCCCAAAGGTGGAGATCGGGTTACCTTGAGCTACGATGCTTCGCAAACACCTCTTAAAGATGCTGATAGCCTTACAGCTATCGTTTATACCTATGCTGATTTTCAATGGAACGTTAAAGACTTAAATCTCGAGCGTACCGATAAAAATATTTGGCAGGGTCAACTAAAATTAGAACCAGGAATTGCACTTATAAACTGTGTTTTCTACGCAAAAGATATGATTGACCGTGGTGGTGCTAATACATATACTTGGATGATTAATAAAGCCCCTGGATCATATTCAGGCTGGGGGATTATCCGTAATCCACACATAAACGAAGATTTTCCACAACAGCTGGATTCCCTGTCTTTTATTGAAGATTCGGTGACTTTAATGTGGCTTAATAATGAGATGAGGGATAATCCTTCTAGTAGATCACATATTTTTTATCCAGGTCTGCGTTTGCTAAAGCGTACCAAAGCTGAAGACCAGACTGGGCGAATAAAAGAAGAGCTCAATTATATTTTAAGTCTTCCTTCGCTTAATATTAGTCAGCAATATGACGTACAGCGTAGTCTAGATTTGATCACGGGAAATGAGGATTATGTAGATTCTATTCAGGAAGTTTTGCTTTCCAAATACCCAAATGGTGTTCTGGCTAGAGATCGTGCATTAAAGAAATTATTTCGTGAAGCTGATTTTAAGGAACGCGTAGAAGATTACAACAGATTTCTAAAGCAATTTCCAAAAGAAAAATTTAAAGAAATCAGCTCGACTGTGGAGGAACTTTACTATGATAAATTGTACCGTAGCATTGCTTACACGTATATAGTAAATAATAAAGATTACAGTTTTGTTTTTGATAATTTAAAAAATGCTTCATACACTAATCTAGTAGATTATGCTTGGCATTTAGTGAGTATTCCGTACAACAACGAGAGTATGTCCTTAGATAGTTTGCAATTATTTGCAAATCGTATTTTTCCAGAAATGGAGCTTAGAGAAAATGAAATCCCTAAAGCTTATCATGGAAAAATTTCCAAAAATCAATGGAAGGCTATGGCCTTGAAAATAGCAAGTTCGGAATATCTAACCTATGCTAAAATTTTAAATAATCAGCATAATTATAAGCGTGAGGCTTATTATTTAGACAAAATTGAGGAGCTGCTGAAGTATAAGAATACTGAATACAATGAACTGTATACACAACGACTTGTACGCCAAAATAAAACGGATAAAGCAGTCAAGTTTATAACCCTTTGTCTAAGGCAAAATAACACTTCTCCTGCAATGCTTCAGGTTTTGAAAAATCAATATCTAAAGGCAGGACATCCAGAAGCTGATTTTGATGAGTATGTAGAATTACTTAAAGAAGGAAAAGAAAATCAGAAAGAGAAAGAGACACTATTGACCGAATTAATAAAAAAGCCAATCGAAGATTTTTCTTTGGAAAGTTCGCATGGAGGCATGGTTAATCTCAAAGATCAGCTTGGTAAAATTGTCGTGATCGATATGTGGGCTACCTGGTGTGCACCTTGCAAAAAGGCGATGCCTGGGATGAAAATGGCTGTAAATCATTATACTGAAGACTCGGACGTAAAGTTCTACTTTCTGGATACTCAGGAATATGTAAAGGATTATAAGAGCAAAACAGCTGCATTTATCAAAGAAAAAGGATATCCTTTTGAAGTGCTTTACGATGCAGTTAATCCAGAAACCGGTAAACCGGATGCAATTTATGCTAAGTATGCAAAAGCTTTTCAGTTTTCAGGAATTCCGCAAAAATTGATTATTGATCAAAATGGTTTTTTAAGATGGCGTTCTACAGGGTATGAGGGCAGTCCCAGTGCTCTGGCAGACGAAATCAAAACCATAATTGAATATTTAAAAACTGAATCTAAATCCTAATGAATTTAGTCAGAATCTATATAATTTTCTTACTTTTTGGCTTAGGAACAGGAGTTTCTTTGGGACAGAAGAAATGGCAGGGACGTTATCACGCTAAGCGTTTGCTCATTGAGAAAAGTCAGATGGCGAATGACAGAGATTCTTTCTTTTTAAGCAGTCCAGAGTACTATTATAAACGGATTCCGCTTCAGCAAAATTATTTGTATGATAGTCTGATTTTAAAAAACAGAGAGTTTAATTTAGAATTTATAATCAAATCTGATTTAGATAGCTCGTTTACTGCATTATTCACCAATCATGAAGAAATTAACCTGGTTAAATTCCGTCAGGTAAGTAATTTGCAACCACACAGTTATCCTCAGCATCCTAAAGGAGACCTGCCCTATGTAAGCACAGAGCTTGTATTTAAAGGCAAGAAAACCGGCATTGATTATGGGGGAACGTTGGTTATCCCAAATGGAAAAGAAAAATATCCACTGGCATTACTACTTAATGGTACCGGCCAACAAGACCGAAATTATACCTACAGTGGACATCAGTTTTTCACAGTATTGGCCGATGCTTTGGCACGTAAAGGGATTGCATCATTTAGAGTGGATGACCGAGGAATCGGAAAAACTACCGGAAATTTTAAAACCTCAGCAATTAGTGACTTTACGAATGATGCCCGTGAAGCGCTGGAGTACTTGAAAAACCGTAAGGATATAGATAGTCGTTTTATGGGTTTAATAGGTCATAGTGAAGGTGGCGTAGTAGCTTCAAGGCTCACTGCAGTAGACAAAGATGTTCGGTTTATGGTAAGCCTCTCGGGCGTGGGGGTTTCAGGGCTAGAGATCCTTGATTTACAAAACACTGCTATTTTAAAGACGTCCAAGATGCCTGATAGTTTGGTAAACTTGCATATGGCTTTATACCGAGAACTTTTTAGTATTGTTTATCATAATCAGAAGCCGTATAGCCTTAAAGCAGAATTGGAAAACAGTGTAAAAAACTGGATAAAAGATAAAAGCCCTGAGACGCTTAAAGCCCTGCAATTAGCTGACGGTAGAGACCAGACGTTGATCTACCGCTTTTATAAAAGTGCAAAAACCAAGGCATATAAAGAAATGATTTTATATGATCCTAGACAGTATCTTTATAAAATAGAAGTTCCGGTTCTCATCCTTAATGGCGATACTGACATTTTTGTACCGGCTTACGAAAATGTAGCTTCTTTCAAGGAAAATCTTGTAAATGCTCCAGTGGTGACAACTAAAATATACCCAGGTCTAAATCATATGTATCAACATTGTAAAACTTGTACTTCAAGAGAAATAAGTACGCTAGATGAGGTATTTGCTCCCGAGGTTTTACAAGACATTGAAAATTGGATTCTTAAGCAATTTAAATCCAAAGAAATCGATAACTGAAAAAACCTAGTACTTACTTATAATCAATTTCTAAAAGAAAGAATCTATGAGAGTATTCCTGTTTATATAGAAATTGGTTGTTAGGTTTGAACTTGCAACAGAAAGTCGCAGATTTTTTGTTGCAAGTTCAATTATTAATTTTTAGGATAATGTATCAAACTCATCCAAAGTTATAGAACTCCTCTATTTTACTATTAAATTCAGCTTTTTATTAAATCTCAGATGTAATTAGTTTTACTTTTCCTTAAAACTAATAAGAAAAATTCATTTTTAAACTAATACTAGCTCTTATAGGATTTACTGTAGAGTATAGAGTAAACTTTGACTATTTGTTATACTGAAAGTATTTTTCAGGTACCGATAACAATCTATACGTATCAATATTTTTAGATTCAAAATGCCGTATTTCAATCTGAAAGATAATAAACTAATTGAATTTAATACTAATTCCGATAATCCTTTTTTTATTTTCAGTTATAAAGCATAATAAAACCATTATTTTTGTAAGTTTTACATCAAAAACCTAAAATTCAAAAAATATCATCAAAATTTTAAGTAAAATTATTGAAGTCAATAACTTCTAGTTTATACTAAATCAAAAAAAAATAAGTTTATTTAGTATGGATTTTCAGTTACTGAATTAATGAAATCGAACCAAAAACTTATTAAAAATTTAAAAAGTGGAAAAGAATCTGCTTATAAGGATATATACTTTTTATATTATGATAAGTTATTTCATCTAGCTCGAAAATTTCGATTCAATTTCCTAACGCCGGAAGATTTTATACAGGAAACTTTTTTGAAAATTCATGCTAATAGCGATAAATTAAAAGAAGATGTGCTTTTTGAGAAGCAATTATATGTAATTTGTAAAAACATCATTTTAAACCATATTCAAAGAGAAAAAAAGGTAATTCCACTAGACACTTCTCAATTAAAAATAGAGGAAAATCCTGAAGATTCTTCATTATTTATAGAAAGACAAAAGGAGTTTTTAAACATCATTAATCAGCTACCTACACAGCAACAAAAAATTTTCCGCCTTCATAAACTAGAAAATTATTCGTACCGCGAAATTGCTGAGCAAACACAGCTTTCTACCAAAACTATTGCCAACCATATTTACTTAGCCAACAACTTTATTCAAAAAAAAATAAAAAAAGCTTAGGAACTTTTCGATTCTCGATTGTTATAGGAATAGAAGTCTCTTTATAATTTACACGAAGAGAATTTATACTATTAACTGATAGTTTACTATATTTTTAAATGAATAAAGACACTAATTTCGATAAAGATTTTAATGATTTTTGGAATGAAGAAGCTCCTAAATGCTCTACTAAAAAGAAAGAAGCGGAATGGGAGACTTTTGCTTCAAAAAAATTACGAAACAAAAACACCTCTTTTCAATTTAAATATTGGAGATATGCTGCAGCGATTTTTGTGTTGGTAATAGCATCGGTAAGTTTTATATACTTTACAAAATCTGTTGCTTTCCCTGATGCTGAAGTTACTATTGTTAGCAACCTAGGTGAAAAAATTAAAAGAGTTAAACTACCTGATAGTAGTTCGGTTCAGTTATATCCAAACTCAAAATTAACTTATACTACCAATTTTAGAGCAAACCGAAAAGTTGAACTTTCGGGAGAAGCTTTTTTTGATGTCTCGAAAGACAAAAAACATCCATTTAGTGTTACTTGTTTAAAAACAATTACTACAGTTTTAGGGACTTCTTTTTCAATTAAACAAAATCCACAAAAATCGGTACACATTAAATTATACGAAGGCAGTATTAAAATGAATGTAAAAGGAGATTATAAGAGTTGGCTGTTAGCTCCCGGTGAAGAAATTACGTATTCCAAAAACAACGTATTAGTATCTAATTTCGAACGGTTTAAAGATTTCAACAATACTACTCTAAAAGATTTAATTAGTTATATAAACCAACAATATTCTTATAAAATAGAAATACCAGAAAAATATATCAATCAAAAAATAACACTCAGAATTCGCAAAAAAGAAATGCCTAAAACTATATGCAAAACAATAGCAGAAATTTACGATTTAGAATTTATTATTGATCAGTCATCTAGAAAAATCATATTCTATTCTAAGCAATAATATCCTAACTACCCAAAATCAGAATTAAATGAAGTATTTTTTATTCTCTTGCTATATAATACTAAGCTCGAGTGTTTTTTGCCAAAACTTATCCATTACACTTCCTCAAAAAAGCAGTTTAGACAACTTAATTGCTCAAATAGAAAGCCAGACCAATTATAAAATGGCTTTTAGTGATGGTATAAACCCTAAAAGCAAGCTAGAAAGTCCCATTACTTATAATAACATTCCGGTACCGGAACTGGTAAGCCAATTAAATACTAGTTTGCCGTATGAATTTAAAATTGTTGGAAATAATATTACTGTAAAGCAAAAAACAAAAGAAATTTCTCAAGCAACCTATTCGCTTTCGGGACAAATAACAGATAGTGAAAACCAACCTTTATTTGGTGCTACTATTTATATTCCAAAATTAAAGATAGGTACAACCTCTAACACTAATGGCTATTTTTCTTTAAAAATTCCTGAAGGAAAATATACTATAGATATTAGCTTTATTGGTTATACTAGTATTAAAGAACCTATTGCAATTACTAAAAATACCACCAAAAATTTTCAACTTAAAGAAAGTGGAGAAATATTACAAGAAGTAGTAATTGATCAAAAAAATAATGCTACCAATATCAAAAAACCCCAAATGAGTATCAATAGTTTAAGTACTCAAGAAATTAAACAAATTCCAGTAGCCATGGGAGAAGCCGATCCGTTAAAATCCTTACTTACACTTCCCGGAGTTACCAATGCAGGAGAAGGAGCTTCAGGTTTTAATGTTCGTGGTGGAGCAGCCGACCAAAATTTAATTTTATTAGATGATGTACCTATTTATAGCGATTCTCACATGTTTGGTTTTTTCTCTGTTTTTAATGCAGATGCTATTAAGAGTTTAGATTTATACAAAGGCGGTATTCCTTCTAAATACGGTGGGCGAGTTTCTTCTGTATTAGATGTTTATCAGAATAATGGCGATTATAAAAAATTTAAAGTTGACGGTGGAATTGGACTCATCTCAAGTCGACTAAAAGTAGAAGGTCCCATCAAGAAAGACAAAGCCTCTTTTATGCTAGCTGGGCGTTCCTCTTATGCACATTTGCTTTTAGCTGATGATGAGAATTCTGCTAAATTCTATGATTTAAATTCTAAATTAAACTATCGTATAAACAATACTAATAGCTTAGAATTTTCAGGATACCTAGGGAGTGATGTATTCGATTTAAACGATAGTTTTGTAAGTACTTATGGAAACAAAATGGGGAAATTAGATTGGAAACATCGGTTTAATCAAGATATAAATACTAATTTATCAGTATTTTATAGCGATTATACATTTAAATTAACGCTTAGCAGCCAAGATCTTAATTGGGAAAGCAATATTAAAAATATCGGTTTAAAATACGATTGGCAACATTTTATTTCCGATAAAATTCAGCTTAATTACGGTGTCGATGCCCTTTATTATAGCTTTAATCCAGGAACACTAAAGCCCGATAATGAAGATTCGCCTATTAATTTTAGACAATTGGATAAAAAATATGCATTGGAGCCTTCAGCTTATCTAGATGTAAGTCAAAAAATTTCTGATAAAATTCAGCTTCGGTATGGTTTGCGTTACAGCCTATTTTACAGGTTCGGCCCCCAAGATGTAAATAATTATGCTGAAAATCCACAAATATTTAACCCTACTTTCAATATTTATGAAAAGGCCACTCCTACCGGAACTACTAGTTACAGTTCCGGAGAAGTGATCTCTCATTTCAGTAATCTGGAACCTAGATTAGCAGTATCTTATATTTTAAATGATAAAACGTCTTTTAAAGCTAGTTATAACCGGATGGCGCAATATTTACATATTATTTCTAACAGCCAATCCCCTAGCCCTGTTAATATCTGGACGCCAAGCGGCCCTTTTATTAAGCCACAATTGCTAGATCAGTATGCATTGGGATATTTTAGAAATTTTAATGATAAAACCTATTCTTTAGAAACAGAAGTTTTTTATAAGAATATAAAAAATAGAATTGATTATGTAGATGGTGCTGACCTCGTAGCAAATAACGACATTGAACAAGTATTGCTTAACGGAAAGGCAAGAGCATACGGACTTGAATTTTTATTTAAAAAAAATAAAGGAGATTTAACCGGATGGATTTCGTACACGCTTTCTCGCGCTGAACAAAAAACAACCGGAAATACACCTTCGGAACCCGGTATTGCTAATGGCAATTGGTATCTATCTCCCTACGACAAACTGCATAATTTAAGTGTCATCGGGAATTACGAGTATTCAAAAAAATGGTCTTATAGCGCTAATTTCTCGTTACAATCTGGCCAGCCTGTTACCTACCCTAACGGATATTATGAAATTGGAGGTATTCGGGTTCCTAATTACACTGCTAGAAACGAAAATAGATTACCACTTTACCATCATTTAGATTTAGCGGCAACCTATACCCCTAAACCTAAAAAAAAGAAAGGATGGCAAAGCCACTGGGTATTCAGTATCTATAACGTATATAACCGTAGAAATGCGGCATCTATTAGGTTTACAACTAACGACGATACCGGCGTAAACGAAGCTAGAAGATTATCGATTTTCGGTTTATTACCAAGTGTTTCTTATAACTTTAAATTTTAATAAAATGCCTTTTTATACAATATCCCGATATTTTAAAATAACTGGTTTACTCCTGTTAATCTCTATTCTTTGCGCTTGCGAAGATGTTATCCATGTAGATTTAGATACCGGTGAACCACGATTAGTTGTAGACGCTGAAATTTTATGGCGTAATGAAACTACAGGTAGCAATCAAGAAATATATTTATCTCGACTTACCGAGTATTATAATGAAGAAACTACAAAAGTTTCTGATGCAAATGTAATTATTAAAAATGAAGCTGGGGATGAATTTATTTTTTCTGAAACCGAGACTCCCGGAACTTACGCTTGTACTAATTTTATTCCGGCTATCGGAGCGCAATATCAATTAGAAATAACTGTTGACGGTGAAGTGTATACGGCTACAGAAACCATGATCGGCTCACCGGAAATTAAACGAATAGAGCAAAAAAGTGATGGTGGATTTCTTGGGAAAGATAATCAAATAAGCATATTTTATGATGATCCAGCTAATGAGGATAATTATTACCTGACACGCTACGATACTAATTTTCTTCAATATCCATATTATAGCTTAACCGATGGTGATTTTTATGATGGAAATGAAATTGAAGATAGCTTTTCTGATGAAGATCTTGAAGTAGGAGAACGTATAGATATTACATTTCGATGTATTTCAGAACAATTTTATAATTATATAACCTTAATTAACGAATCTTCTTCTGACAATCCATTTGGTACTCCTCCGGCTAATATACGTGGAAATATTATAAACCAAACCAACGCCAATCATTTTGCATTTGGCTATTTTAGATTATCAGAAGCAAAAGTTACAGAATATACTTTCCAGTAAAAACAAGTACCAACCCCATAAAAAAAGCAACCCCTAGGTTGCTTTTTTTGGGTGTATATTGTAAAGTACATTTTATTGTTTTAACATAGGATCTTTCACACTTACTTTAAATTCTTGCGGTGTTAAACCGGTATGTTGTTTAAAAAACCGACTAAAATACGAGCGATCTTTAAACTTCAAATAAAACGAAATTTCTTTAATGGTATTTTCACTATGTATTATTTGCCGTTTTGCTTCTAATATAATCCGATCGTGTATTAATTGAAGTCCGGTTTTATCGAGTTTTTCTTTTAAAATTTGGTTTAATCGTTTCGAGCTTATTCCTAATTCTTTAGCGTAAAAATTAGTATCTCGTTCTTCTAAATAATTAACTTCAAGCAGTAACATAAATTTATAAACACGCTTCTCATTAATATCTTGTAAGGTAAAATGCTGTTCTTTTATTTGTATTAATTGTAATAAAAATACTTTTAGAAGTGCCTTCAACATAATAAGGTTCTTTTCTTCTTTTGAGTATTCTATCAATAATAAATCGTAAATAGCTTTTAATCCTTTCGAGTTATCTTCGTTTACCTGCAAACAAGAAAATTCTCCTTGTATATTAAACATTCGGAATACATCTAATAAAAAAGTCTTTAAATCGTCTTCAAGTAATTCTCGTTTAAAAGAAAGTAAACTTCCTTTTTTTCCCGCTTTATTTAATTGATGAACTCGGTAAGGTGGTATTAAATAAATCCAATCTCCTCGAAGTGTCTGGAAAGAATGTTGTGGGGTGTGTAAAGCTTCTTCATCTTTTAGCCATACAATTTCAAAAAATTCTCTTCTTCCGGGATCATCTAAATACGAAGGGGGACAATCGGCAAGATCCCGAATATACATCACTTTATCACTTAGCATATTTTCAACATAAATTAAAAGGAAAAAACTGTTTTTCCATATTATGCCACAAAAATAGCTAATAACACCAAACAATAATCAACTCTTAGCAAATTGTACCAAACATGTACCAAATAGTGTACAAATTTAGCTAAAAACTAGATGTAGCTTTGCCCTCCCCTACAACAGGTGTTATTTTAAATAGAAGGAGTTATGGAATATTTAGATAAAATTGAAAAACAACCCGATATAAAAAATGCTTATAAAATGATAATTGATGAGCATATTAACCTATACAAATCGCTAGATTTTTCATCATTACTTTATATCGTAGAACCGCTTGAGGAAGCGAAGAATATTTTTTTGATTGGTGCAGGTAGAACTGGATTTATGGTAAAAGCTGCTGCAATGCGTTTAATGCATTTAGGATATTCGGTGTACGTAGTGGGAGAAACAATTACTCCAGCTATTGAAAAAGACGATATTTTAATTACTGTTTCCGGATCGGGAACTACAAGCTCTATTGTAAATGCTGCTAAAACTGCGTATAAAAATAAAACAAAAGTAATCGCTTTTACTACAGATAATACTTCAACTTTAGTAGATTTTGCTAATTACACCATTACTATTCCTGCAGCTGGGAAACAAGATCACGATTCAGAAGTTTCTAAACAATATGCAGGTAGCCTTTTTGAGCAAGCATTCTTACTACTTTTCGACTCCCTTATTCAATTTTTATGGGAAAGTTCTACAAGCAGTGCAGAAGAACTTTGGAAACGCCATACCAACATAGAATAACAAATTAGTAAGAGTATAAATAATAGAATAAAAATTTAACAAATTTCAAATATGACTAAATTACAAGTAGCAATAGATTTACTTACAACAGAAGACGCTATTGCATTAGCAACAAAAGTAGCTCCATATATCGACATTATAGAATTAGGTACTCCACTTATTAAAAGTGAAGGTGTTAGCGCTATTACTGCTATGAAAGAAGCATTTCCTGATAAAATGGTTTTTGCTGATTTTAAAACTGCAGATGCCGGTGGTTTAGAAGCTGAAATGGCTTTTAAAGCAGGAGCTGATTATATTACTATTTTAGGTTCTGTAGATGATGCTACAGTAATTGGAGCTGTAGAAGCTGCCAAAAAATATGATAGAGCTGTTGTTGTAGATACTATTGGTGTTAAAGATCGTGTACAACGTGCTCAAGAAGTTACTAAATTAGGAGTAGCATTTGTAGAATTACATGCTGGTTTAGATGAGCAAGCAAAAGAAGGTTACTCGATTCAAGTATTAATCGATGAAGCTGCTAAAGCTGGCGTACCGGTATCTATTGCTGGTGGTGTTAATGCAACTAGCATTAAAGCCGTTAAAGAATCTGGTGCTGTTGTAGCTGTAGCTGGTGGAGCTATTTACGGAGCAGAAGATCCTGCTGCTGCTGCTAAAGCTTTAAAAGAAGCCTTAACTGCATAATCCCTGTTTAAATTCTGTAGTTGCTATTTTCTTTCGATCACTAGTAACTATAATTTAAAAAAGATTGAGCAAAATGCTCAATCTTTTTTGTTTGTATAGCCTAATAAATTTAATTAAAAACTACGCACTTTTAATGTTTGCAACATCTTGTGAATCATAGCTTGAGAATCAGTATCTTTTACCGGAACTAAATAATGTAATTCTACATAATTACTGTCTTTAGCATAAATTAATGCTCGCCCTTTAATTTGTTTACCGTCATTTTCTTCTTTATAAAAAATCCGCTGGTTATCATTTTTATATTCTTTAAAACCATCTTTATCAGCATTAAATTCGGTCTTGCTCTTTGTGGCTTTCTTTAAAAAAGTAAACAAAGAAACGGTTCCGTATTCTGACTGATATTGATAGGCATACTCTCCTTCTTCTGGATTTCTAACCGACTGAAATGGTGTATCCTTTAATTTTAGTTCTACCATATTCAACATATATCGATCAGGATATAAGCCTACATACGGATTTTTCCAAAAGGTGTTTTTAGTAGGCAATGGTTTTACATCTTCCGGTTTTGCAGCTTCCCATTCCTTAACATTTAAGCCTAATTCGGTATTTACAGATTTCAATTTATTTAAAACCTCAGGTAAATTATCTGGAGTATATGCAATAGCTATTTCGAAAACTAATTTTCCTTTTTGATAAAATCCTAGTAAATACATTTTGTTTTGAATACTTACCTCATAAATTCCGGTTTTAATTGTTGGATAGGTATTGGTAAATACTGAGGTTTCTGCTAAATGTGCCGAATACGACTGATGTATAGCATTAGTACCGCTAAAAGCAGGATTTCCGGTTGTGGTATAAAAATCTTTTAAATACACTTCTTCTGGCTCAAACAACAATACACTATTTAAACACAAATCGCCCCATTTTGGATCTTTATATAAAACCGTCTTATTTTTAAATATCGAAGCATCATTTTTTTCTGAAACGTAATAATCGTTTAATTTTTCAACAGCATTATAATAATTACCGATAAACGGAAATACGACATCGGCATTAGTTATCATATTCTCATCAGGATTATCACTTTTCAATTCATTTTCGAATGAAGCTTTATGTAACCACTCGTCTAAATCGCCTCCTGTTAATTGTTTTATATCGTTATCCCATTTAAAATCTTTTTGGTGAGAAGAGTTACAACTCACTAAAAAAGTGACACTGAAAATGAATAAAAAAACAGAATAAATTTTACTATTCTTAATTAAATTGAACATAGCTAATCTTGGTTTACTAAACATAAATGATTTCTACTGAATACTATTTTCAACAAAATTTATAATAAATTATTGTATTTAAATTAGATTTGAATTTTCAAAATAAGAAATTCA
The DNA here is from genome assembly GCF_048269745.1 of Zunongwangia sp. NCBI lineage: Bacteria > Pseudomonadati > Bacteroidota > Flavobacteriia > Flavobacteriales > Flavobacteriaceae > Zunongwangia > Zunongwangia sp. The sequence goes on from NZ_JBLXIB010000003.1 coordinate 60,512, forward strand.
AAATTTATTGATAGTATTCTTTCTATGGTTTAATCCCCATTCTGCAATCACATCAATCACCTTTTTTAGAGATTTCCCGTATTCCGAAATTTCATAAGTAACGGTTATTGGTTTATTTTCTGAAACATGCCGAAAAATTAAATCGTTTAGCTCTAAATCCTTCAACTCCCTACTTAACATCTTTCCGGAAATTCCTTTTACCTCTTTCAATAATTCCGAATATCGCATAGGCCGAAAACATAAGCAAGCTATAATCGAGACTTTCCACTTGCCACTTAAGGCATCCATTGTATCGTGAATAGCTCTTATTTTTTGGGAACAATTCTGAATTGTTGGTATTTTAATTTCTTTTACATCTTCCATAATAAGTGGTTACTTAAATGTCACTGTTACTTTTTGTCACAAAGTTACCAAATTAAAGTATATATTGTAAATTTGTAAAAAAATTGAAACTAATGAGTTTACTGGATAATTTAAATTGGCGTTATGCCACAAAAAAAATGAACGGTACAAAAGTACCTCAAGAAAAATTAGATTATATACTAGAAGCGGCACGTATGTCCCCTTCTTCTTCTGGATTACAACCTTATAAAATTATAGTAATTTCTGATAAAGCTTTATTAGAAAAAATAAAAGGAATTTCTTGGAACCAAAGCCAAATAACAGATTGCTCCCATTTACTAGTTTTTGTTGCTTGGGATAAGTATACCAATAAGCGTGTAAGCGACGTATTTAATTACACAATGGATGAACGCGGATTGCCACATAGCACCATGGATGATTATAAAGCGAATATTTTAAGCTTATACGAACCTTTAGGTGAAGAATGGCAAGCCCACCATGCTTCTAAACAAAGTTATATTTCGTTTGCAATGGCTATTGCTGCAGCTGCCGAGCAAAAAGTAGATGCTACCCCAGTTGAAGGCTTTGTTCCTGAAAAACTAGACAAACTCCTAAAACTAGAAGGAAGCGGATATAAAAGCACCTTACTTTTACCACTAGGATACCGAGAAGAAAGTGAAGATTGGTTAGTAAATATGAAAAAAGTTAGAACCCCAAAAGAAGACTTTATTACTGAAATGACTATTGAAGATGCGGCTGATTTTGATGAAGCTCCTTCAGGTAAAACAATAGGCTCTTTACCAAACAAATAATAAGTTAATCTACTTATTGTATTAATCCTAAAAACTAGGTATCTAAAATTTAGAACCTAATTTTTAGGATTTTTTTTATAACGAAATCCCTTTAAAACGAATCATTTTTTATTTTAATAGTAGTTATTCGTTTTCCTATTAATTTTACCTAATATTGCCTAGATTTTTGGTTACAATTTTTTTGAAATTGTATTAAAAGGGAATCCGGTGTAAATCCGGAACAGTTCCCGCTGCTGTAAGTCTCTTCCGCTATATTCGGAAATAATCTTTTTACTAGTAAAACCACTGTCTATTTTAAGATGGGAAGGTGTAAAAAAGAGAGATAAGTCAGAATACCTGCCTAAAATCACAAAAAACAAAACTTTCGGGAGTTAAGGTTTTGGGTGTATATGTTTAATGGTATTCTACCCTATTCCCTCCTATTGTTTTGTTTGGTAACTATTAATTAATTTCAAACCTTAATACTAAGCAAATGCAACAAAAATTATCTTTTTATTTATTAGCTTCGCTTGCAATCGTAAGCTTTTTCTCTTCGTGTAGCGACGAAGATGAAATTAATATCCCTATGGAATTTGCTACTCCCACTTACCCAGAAAATCAGGAAATACTATTAGGCGAAACTATCAATTTACAGCCTGAAATTCTTAACCTTCCGTCACAAACTAGCTTTAGCTGGAAACTTGATGATGAAACTATTGCCAAAAAACACGAATTAAATTATACACCAGCTGAGTCCGGCACTTTTTCGCTTAATTTTATAGCCATAGCCGAATACGATACGCTTTCGAGAAACTATCAGGTAATCGTAAACGATCCTTACAATTTATACGTTCGGCCAAAAACCGAAAGTAGTAGCGCTTATATTTCTGAAATCATAGAATATAAGCCGGCTCCCAGTCAATACATAAATGCTAGTTATGGTACGTTAGAAGATGCTCAAAAATTAGTAGGCGGAAAATCAGGTATGGTATCATTAGGAGCTTGGGGAGGCTATGTAATTTTTAGTTTTGATCATACTATTGAAAATCGAGAAAACGAGAAAGATTTTGTTGTGTACGGAAATGCCTTTAATGGCTCATCGGAACCGGGAATTGTACAAGTTTCTTTCGATACTAATGGAAACGGATTACCCGACGATACTTGGTACGAACTAGCCGGAAGCGCACATACTGCTGAAGAAACATTATCTAATTACGAAGTTACTTACACCAATCCTGGAGAATATGCAAACGTACCTTGGGTAGATAATCAAGAAAACAAAGATAGCGTAATGGTTAATAGTAACCATACTCAAAACTATTATCCGCTGTTTATCGAGGAACAAGAAAAAGTAACATTTACGGGAACAAGAGTTTATCCTACTATAAACTACAATAGGTTTGTGACTATAGATGCGTTAGAATGGGGCTACGTTGATAATTATGATGAAGATTACGCCACTTACGGAGGGAACGCAATGGAATTAGATTGGGCTGTAGATGCTGATATGAATAACGTTTCTCTAAAAGGTATAGACTTTATAAAAGTGTATACTGGAGCACAAGGAAATGCAGGTTCGTTAGGTGAAATTTCTACTGAAATAAAAGGTGCTGCCGATCTTTCTATGGCAGAATAACTCTAAGTTTCACAACGGCTGAACCCTTATAATTAGAGGAAAAATCAATGATTTTTCCTCTTTTTTTATACTTTTGTTAAAAATTTTAACATCTCAAACCGTTTTACAAAACATAGTTATTTAATAATAAACAACTTACAATAAAACCAATATTAAACTTAACACTAAGCATTAACAAATAATTACAACAATAACCTATATTAAGTTAACTAATCAATCAAAAAATGAGAATTTTTAGAATTATTATGTTGCTACTTTTAGTAGCTACATTAACAAATTGTGCATCGGGTTATAAACCTATTTCTCCAAAAAACATCAACTATCTTTCTACTAACCTATCAGATAGTGTTCGGCTAGATTATAAATATGGCTTACTCAGAAAAAAATATGCTAAAAAAGAATTAAAAAAAGGGGTAAAACTTGTTGCTATAAAAATAACGAACAACTCTAACAGAGATTTAAAATTTGGTAGAGATGCTAAACTAACTTACGAAAGTGGGGACCAAGTTTACATTATGGAAAATCAAGAAGCTTTTAAAACACTAAAACAAAGCCCTGCATCGTATTTGTGGTATCTTTTACTAACGCCTTTAAATGTTTACACTAGTAAAACAGAAACCTCTAACAACGGATATTACGAGGAAAGCTCAAGCTCTGCTTTCCCGGTAGGATTAATTGTTGGCCCAGGCTTAGCCGGAGGAAACTTAATTGCAGCAAGTTCTGCCAATAAAAAATTTAAAAACGAACTATTACAATACGATATTAATGGTACGGTAATTAAAAAAGGAGAAACAAAATACGGATTAATTGGCATTTATACGTATGCTTTTGATGCGCTAAAATTAAAAATAGAAAAATAAAACTTAGCATATTCGCGATGCTTTATTCTGAAAAAATTACAGCTGTATTGAAGTTAAAAACACTGGATTATTAATCCTATATTATTCAATATATCAGCTTACTAATAATTTTAAAAAACAACCCAAAATCTAAAGATTTTGGGTTGTTTTTTTCTATATAAATAGAAGTTGAAATAATTAAAAAAATCTTATTTTATGCCTTAAAGTTGAGTTGTAAAATAGAAGCTAATTTCAACAAAAGCACAAAATAGTTGGTAATTTGCTCCTCAAAAAAACTAACTTAGTAGTTTTATTCGGTATAAATTCGAGCAGAATGGTAGGAGTAACTACTTATTGTAAAAACAGAACGCAAAAGCTTCAAATTTTGAGTATCGAATAAAAAATAAATCAACATAAACACCTAAGAAACCCTTCAGTATAAAGAATGGCATTATTTCAAACCTCAGTATTAAAAAAATACTTAAAAGCTCAAGATAATTCTGTAATTAGCAAGGCTTATAAAAAGTTTAGCAGCTATTTTTTAAATCCTAAAATTCAGGAAAATATTAAAAGCTCTAAAGAAGAAGAATATCAGGGTATTTTTTTAACGGAACTGTTTGTAAATATTCTGGGTTATACCATGAAGCCCAATACCAATTACAATTTGGTAGCCGAATATAAAAACCAAACCAATTCGCGTAAAGCAGATGGTGCTATTTTAAAAGATGAAGTAGCCCTAGGCGTTATCGAGCTAAAAGGGACCAACACTAAACATTTAGAAGGAATTCGGCAACAAGCCTTCGATTATAAAGCCAACCAAAAAGGCTGTGTGTATGTAATTACCTCTAATTTTGAAAAGCTTCGATTTTATATTAACGATGCTACTGAGTTTTTAGAATTCAATTTATTTCAGTTAACACAAGATCAGTTTGCGCTGCTGTATGTATGCCTTCAGCACGATAATTTAATTAATGGTTTACCTTTAGAAATTAAAGAAGCTTCTTTAGTTGAAGAAGAACAAATTACCAAAGGTTTTTATAAAGATTATTCCATTTTTAAACGGGAATTATACCGCGATTTGGTGCGGAATAATGCAAAAAAGTTAAAAAATTTGCGGCATTCTGAATTGATTTCAGAAATTCAGCAAAGCGAAAATGAAGCTTTACAAACGGAATTTGATCGGTTAGAAAAAAATGTAAAACGTGCTCTTTTTAAAAAATCGCAAAAATTAATCGATCGGTTTCTATTTATCTTTTTTGCGGAAGATCGTGGCTTGTTACCACCCAATGCCATTTTACAAATTATTGACGATTGGCATCAATTAAAAGATCTGGATGTTAACCAACCGCTGTACGAGCGTTTTAAACTTTATTTTAGTTACCTAGATACCGGCCGAAAAGGCACCGATAAAAAAGCTGAGATTTTTGCTTACAATGGCGGACTTTTTAAACCGGACGCGCTACTCGATATGCTAGAAATTTCTGATGAATTATTAGCAAAATACACCGCAAAATTATCGAAATACGATTTTGAAAGTCAGGTTGATGTGAATATTCTCGGGCATATTTTTGAAAATTCGCTTAACGAAATTGAAAGTGTAAATGCCGAAATTGAAGGTGGTAATTTTGATAAACAAAAGAGTAAACGTAAAAAAGACGGTGTTTTTTACACGCCTAAATACATTACCAAATATATTGTTGAAAATACCATAGGCAAGCTGTGTGAAGAAAAGAAAACCGAACTCGAGTTTCGGGAAGAAGAGTATTTTGAGGTTAAAAAAGGAACCCACGTTGCCACCAAAAAAAAATTACTCGCCACGCTAGATACGTACCGAGATTGGTTGTTGCAGCTAACCATTTGCGATCCGGCTTGTGGCTCGGGTGCATTTTTAAACCAAGCGCTAGAATTTTTAATTAAAGAACACGCCTATATCGACGAGCTAAAAGCGAAAGTATTGGGCGGTGCTATTGTGTTTAGCGATATTGAAAATACCATTTTAGAGAACAATATTTACGGCGTCGATATTAATGAAGAAAGTGTAGAAATTGCCAAACTTTCCCTTTGGTTACGTACTGCGCAGCCGCGTAGAAAATTAAACGATCTAAGCAGCAATATTAAATGTGGTAATTCTTTGATCGACGCTAAAAGTGTTGCCGGCGATAAGGCTTTTAAATGGGAAGAAGAATTCCCCACAGTTTTTGCTAAAGATGGTTTTGATGTGGTGATTGGGAATCCGCCGTATCTAGTAATAAAAGGAGGAAGATGGATTGGAGGTTTTCAGTACGATAAAAATTCAATTAATCTAATAAAGAAAAAGTTTAATACTGCTTCTCAACAAATAAATACTTATAATTTATTTTTAGAATTGGCTCTAAGTATAACTAAAAAAAATGGTTTGATTTCTCAAATTACACCGAATACTTTTTTAGCTAACGAATACTCTCAGAAATTACGCGAATATTTAATCAAAAATTCTAACATATACGAAATATTTAATTCAGGAATTGTTTTTGAAGAAGCTAGTGTGGAAACAGCAATAATATCCTATAAGAAAGAAATAAATAAAAGCTCTTATGTAGGCATTAAACTTTCAATAAATCAAGTTCCAGATGTCGTTGAACTAAACGATATTGTTTCCCTAACTCAAGATTCTAAATTCTTAATCAATACAAGCTCAAAAACTCTTAAAATTTTAAAGAAATTAAATAAATTCGAGAAAATAAAAAATGTCGCTAAAGTTTGGAGAGGTTTAACAACCGGAAATGACAAAAAATATATTTCTGATGAAAAATCAACTATTAATCACAAACCGTTAATAACTGGAAGTGATATAGAAAGATATAATCTTCAACCAAACAAAAAATACGTTCAATATATTCCAGAACTTTTAGATAGAGCTAGGGATGAAAGGATATTCTTATTAGAAAACAAATTGTTATCCAAGTTTGTAGGTAATAGATTGACATTTTGCTATGATGGTTTAAAAAATTATGTAGTCAATACAGGATGTATTACTGAAATATTAAATGATGAAATCAATCCCTTTTTTCTTTTGGGAGTATTGAATTCAAAGTTATTAAACTTTTATTTTCAACAAATCTTCAGTGATTCTAGATCGACTTTTCCAATTATGAAATCAGGGAATATTGAAGAGCTTCCTTTGAAGATTCTTAGTACAACTGATCAAAATAAATTCATTCTAGTAACAAAAAATATGGAGGCTATGAGTGGCAAATTGTATACTATTATTAAAAAACTTACTAATTATATTTCTCATAAATTTTCCATAGAAAAACTCCCTAAAAAACTCCAAAACTGGCACGAGTTAGATTTTGGTGAGTTTATTAAAGAACTCAATAAAGCGATTAACAAAGAAAACCGTGAGCGTCGTAAAAACGAGCAACTGGAAATACCAATACTCACCAAAAAAGATGAATTTGAGTGGATGGAGCTTTTTGAAGATAACAAGAAAAAAGCCGTTGAGCTACAAACACAAATCAATCAGCTCGACCACCAAATAGACCAAATGGTGTATGAACTATATGGCCTAACCGAAGAAGAAATAAAAATCGTTGAACAATCTTAATCTTTTCTATAAAAGCTTATGATTTTTATTCACGAGCACTTAAAAAATAGAATGAAGCGAGATAAATAGCTATTGTGGAAAATTCATAATTAACTAAAAATAGAATTGAGGCGATTCATGAGCACAAAAAAATAAAATTAGGCAAGCTAAATTGCTAGTACAGAAAATGCTAAAAATCGTTACTAAATCTATAGAAAATCAATTTAAGTTCTAATCGGCAAAAATCAGAATTCAACAAACAATAAAGTTTAGGTTGAGATTTAAAACCAAAAAATCCGGACTAGTATTTAATAATCCGGATTTTTTAGTGTAATTTTTATTCTGCTAAATACGGCTTGCCGCATCTTTATCTACAAACCACATTAATTCTCCTTTCGGATCGATAATTTGCGACGGATATTTTTCAATATTCTTTTCGCCTTTTATCACTTCAAAAAGTGCATCCGCTTTTTTGCTTCCAAAAGCAATAAAAGCCACACTTTTAGCGGCATTAATTAATGGTGCTGTTAAAGTGATACGCTGCATGTCTTGCGCTTGTAAAAAATAAGCAGCTACTTTTTTATCTTGTTCATAAATCACTTTTTCTCCCGGAAATAAAGAGGCCGTATGTCCATCGTCTCCCATTCCTAGAAAAATAAGATCGAACGTATTTCCATCTTTCAGCACTTCTTCTAAAACAGCTTCATATTCTTTAGCATAAGCCTCAGCTGAAACTCCTTCTTTCCACATTGGGAAAATTTGATCTTTTGGTACCGGAACTTCATTTAAAAAATCATCAAAAGCATTTCCGGCATTACTGCGTTCGTCACTTATAGGAACCCAACGCTCATCGCACCAAAAAATATATAATTTTTCCCAAGCCACCTGATCTTTAAATTCAGATATAAGTAATTTATACATTCCAGCAGGTGAAGAACCACCTGTAAGTGCCACTGTAAATTTATCGGATTCTTCTACAGCAATACGAGCTTTCTCTACAAAATGTTGCGCTGCTGCTCTACTTGCTTCTTCTTTATCTTTATAAATGTTTAGCATTCTTTATCTTTCTTTTCTTCTTTTCCTCGAACGTTAATAGACCATACATGACCTTCTTGAGCAATTAAAGCTTCTGCATTTTCAGGACCATAACTACCGGCTTGATAATTCGGAAAATTTATGGATTCTCTACTCTCCCAGTTTTCTTGAACGGTTTTTATAACATCCCAAGCTTCCTCTACCTGATCGGAACGCATAAACAAAGTAGTATCACCTAACATTGCATCTAGCAATAAGGTTTCGTAAGCTTCAGGCGTATGCGTAGAACAACTATCATAATCAAACACCATTTCTGAAGGTGTTAAATTCATTTCCAAGCCTGGTTTTTTTGTCATAAACCGCAACCTAATGTCCATTTGTGGTTGTAGGTTGATAGTTAGCCTATTTGGCATGATATTATTGGATTGCTCTCCTGGGAAAGTTGCATGCGGTACCGGTTTAAATTGAATGGTAATTGAAGAGCTTTTCTCTTGCATACGTTTACCAGTTCGTAAATAAAACGGCACATTTTGCCAACGCCAGTTATCAATATAAAATTTAATAGCGGCAAACGTTTCGGTGTTAGAAGTCTCACTAACATCATCTTCTTGTCGGTAGCCAGGAACTTTTTCTCCTTGCACCCAACCTTCGCTGTATTGACCGCGCACTGCATTTCGGTTTACTTCTTCTGGCTTAATACGTCGAGTAGCACGTAACACCTCAACCTTTCGGTTTCTAATTTCTTCCGCATCTGAAGATATAGGAGCTTCCATAGCTACCATACAAAATATCTGCAACAAGTGATTTTGAATCATATCTCGAAGAGCTCCAGAACTTTCGTAGTATCCCCCTCGTGCTTCAACCCCAACTTTTTCAGCTACAGTAATTTGAACGTAATCTATATAATTTCGGTTCCATAATGGCTCAAACAATGCATTTCCAAAACGGAATGCTAGTATATTCTGTACCGTCTCTTTTCCTAAATAATGATCTATTCTAAAAATTTGACGCTCGTCAAAAGTTTTTTGAAGTAGCTTATTTAACTCTATAGCCGATTCTAAATCGTAACCAAAAGGTTTTTCGATAACTAGACGGTCTTTTTCAAGTCTCTGTACAAGTTTCTGATTCTTAAGGTTAGTCGTAATATCATCAATAAATTTTGGAGATACCGATAAATAGAATAATCGATTCGCTCGCTCTCCCCAATCTTTATCTAAACCAGCTAATTTATCGTGTAACTCTTTATACGATTTCTCGTTAGTGATATCTGATTTAAAATAGTGGATTGATTCTTGAAATTCTTTCCAAACCTTATCGTCGGGGTCGCGACGTGAAAATTGTTTCAGCTTTTTATATAGATCTTTACGGTAGGAATCATTATCAAATTCGGATCTTCCTAAACCGATAATGGCGAAGTTATCCGCCATTCGGTTATCTATGAATAGATTATAAAAAGCCGGAATTAATTTTCGACTCGCAAGATCACCAGTACCACCAAAAATAACAATTATTGTTGGCTCAGCTTTTTTTTCTGTCTTCATTTTAATGTTAGATTTTCAAATAGATTATATCCATTCAGTATGAAAAATCCCTTCTTTATCTTTACGCTCGTATTTGTGCGCTCCAAAGAAATCTCTTTGTGCTTGAATAAGATTTGTAGGTAGGGTTTCACTTCTATAAGAATCGAAATACGATACGGTAGAGGTAAATACTGATGCCGGAATTCCTTTATCTATAAATGTTTTTACCACATTACGTGCGGCAGTTTGTGTTTTTTCTAGGGATTTTCCTAACTTCTCGTCTAATAATAAATTAGGCAGCTCAGGAGATTTATCATAAGCTTGTCTAAAATCTTCTAAACAAACGGCTCTAATAATACAACCGCCTCTCCAAATTTTAGCTACTTCTTCTAAATTTAAACCATAATTATATTCTTGAGAAGCAATAGTTAATTGCGCCATTCCTTGCGCATAAATATTAATCATCGCAAAATAGAAAGCATCGGTAAGTTCCGCAAAAATTTGCTCTTCTGAAGTTTCAGAAGCATCTTTCCACTGTAATTTTTTTGAAGCTTCTACTCGCTCTTCTTTATATTTAGAGATATCTCGCATTTGTACAGCAGCATCTATAGCTGGTACTGGCGCTTGAATATCCATTGCATTTTGAGAAGTCCATTTTCCGGTTCCTTTGGCTTTGGCTGCATCTGAGATATAATTCAGTAATAAACCTTTACCAGTAACCTCATCTTCTTTTTTAAGAATTTCTGAAGTAATTTCAACTAAGAAAGAAGACAATTCTGAATTATTCCATTTCTCGAATAATTGCTGAATTTTGTTATCTTCTACACCATAACCTCTTTTCAATAAATCGTATACTTCTGCAATTAATTGCATAATGGCATATTCTATCCCATTATGAACCATTTTCACATAGTTTCCGGCAGAACCTTTTCCTAAATAAGTAACACAAGGATCTCCATCTACTTTAGCAGCTACAGCTTCAAAAATAGGACGAAGTCTTTCGTAAGCTTCTGCATTTCCACCAGGCATCATACTAGGCCCGAAACGCGCTCCGCTTTCTCCTCCGGAAATTCCCATTCCGAAGAAGTGAATTCCTTTTTTTGCAAGTTCATCAACACGACGATTCGTATCGGGGAAATACGAATTACCTCCATCTACTAAAACATCACCTTCTTCAAGATACGGTAACAAAGAAGCAATGGCAGCATCTACAGGTTTTCCTGCAGGCACTAACAACATAATTGCTCGTGGTTTACGAATAAGTCCACAAAACTCTTCTGCCGATGTTGTTCCTTTTATAATATGCTCTTCTGAGGCTTCTTTTTCTAGAGATGCAGCTTTTTCGGCATCTAAATCGAGGCCAGCTACGGAGAATTTATGGTCGGCCATGTTTAGTAACAGGTTTCTTCCCATTACTCCTAGTCCAACAATTCCAAAATCGAATTCTTTCATGATTCTGTTTTAAATTTCTATGTATTTAATTAAAATTTTCTTTCTCTATCGCAATAACTTTATCAAGTCTTCTTTGGAAACGATCTTGATCCTGAAATTCAGCCTTTAAAAAAGCTTGAATAATTTCTAAAATTAAAGATGTTCCCAGTACACGGCCACCAACACAAAGCATATTCATATCATCGTGCTCTACCCCTTGATGTGCCGAATAAGTTTCTGAAACTAATGCAGCCCGTACTCCCGGAAATTTATTCGCAGCTATAGACACTCCTACTCCGCTACCACAAACAGCAATACCTTTATGTATTTCCTGCTTGCTTATTGCTTTTGCTAAAGGAGTAACTACATCTGGATAATCATCTTCTGCATCATACTGAAAAGCGCCAAAATCCTCGATTTCGAAATCATTTTTCAATAGTTCCAGTAATTTTTCTTTTTGTTCTAGACCGGCATGATCTGCTGCTATTCCAATTTTCATGAAGTAAAATCTTTTCAGGTTGGTCGTTTCAAGATGATAAAATTAACTAATTAATTCTGTTTTTAGTTAAGCCTTAGTCTTATAAAAATACTAAAACATTTAAAATGGTGAAGTTATACCAGCATTTTAGAAAATTATACCACTTAAAATTTCAATTTTAAGTTTTACAGCATTAATTAATTAGTTGCGTTACACCGAAAAAGGAAATAATACTAATAAACACCCAAATAATTATAGCTAAAAATATTGGTTTTATTCCTACCGCTTTAAAACTCTGATAATTTAACCCACTACCAATTAAAAATAATACTAATGTTAAACCAGTTTTAGATAACGATACAATTGAAGGTGCTACTAATGATATATTAGGAATATAAGTATTAGCCAAGATGGCTACTATAAAAAGACCTATAAAATAAGGAATCTTGATATTTTTTAGAGAGGTATGGTTGGTAACCGCAAATAAAACAGAAACTGGCAACACCCATAATGCTCTTGCTAATTTTACGGTAGTGGCAATTTCTAGCGCCTCGTTACCATAAACTTGAGCTGCACCAACAACAGAACTAGTGTCGTGAATAGCAATAGCACTCCAAATACCAAATTGATGCTGACTCATATGAAAATAATGACCAAGCACCGGAAAAAGAAACAATGCAATACTATTTAGTAAAAAAACACTACCAATAGCAATTGATATTTGTTTGGCATCGGCTTTAATTATAGGAGATACTGCTGCAATTGCACTACCACCACAAATTGCAGTACCCGAGCTAATGAGTTTTGCTATTTTTTGATCTACTTTAAAGAGTTTCCCAAGAAAAAGCCCTAATCCTATAGTTAACGAAATAGAAACAATAGTAAAAGCAAATCCATCTTTACCAGCTGCTAAAGCTTTATGAATATTCATTCCAAAACCTAAACCAACTACCGATATTTTTAATAACCAATTAATGGTAAGTTGTGTTTTATGCTGAAATGGATTTTTAAAAATTTGAGCAAAAACTATCCCGACTGCCAAAGCAATTGGCGGATTTATAAATGGAAAAAAGCACGCTAAACATAATGCTAAAAAAAGTATCGTAGTAATTTGAGTTTTCATTAATTATGATTTTGTAACTCAAAAGTACTATCAGCCTAAACAGAAATCAAATACCCAATAGTTATACTCTATAACTATAAGTTATAATGATGTTCTAAAAATTTCAGAAATACAGTATTCAGTTTAGAATGATGCCCTTGCTGCTGAATAAAGAAAAAATTACGCTTAAATTCTAAATTTTCAATATCTAAAATATAGAATTCACCATGCTTTAATTCTTTTAAAACCGTATTAACACTTAATAAACTCCCACTATGTCCATTAGATAAATACGATTTTATACTTTCGGAGCTTCCTAATTCTAATTCGATATTTAAATCCTCGATTTTTAGGTTATTCTTTTGAAATACCTTTAAAATAACTTCACGGGTTCCTGACCCTTTTTCTCTTAAAACTAAAGGAATATCTTTTAATTCCGAAATTGAAATTTGATTTCTCTTTGCCAACGGATGTGATTTATCAACTACTAATACAATTTCATCTTTTAAAAAAGCTTCGTAAGAAAGTTCTCGATTTTTTGATTGTCCTTCAATAAAACCAAGCTCCACACTATTATCCATAACTGACTTTTCTACCTTTTCGGTATTCAAATTCAGTAAATGAATTCTGATTTTTGGGAATTTTTGATGAAATTTAGCTAATACTTCCGGCAAAACGTATTGAGCTATAGTTGTACTGGCAGCAATTCTTAATATTCCTTCATTATTGTCGATTAAAGAGTTCATATCGAATTCTAATTGCTCGTATTGCTGGAACAAAATTTTGGTATGGGAAAGTAATAATTTTCCGGCATCGGTTAAGGCAATACTGTTTCCTTTTCGAATAAATAATTTCTGATTAAAATGTGCTTCTATTTGCCGAATATGTTTAGTAATAGCCGGTTGGGTGATATGCAAATCTTCAGCAGCTTTCGAAAAACTAAGCCGTGAAGCTACACTTTGAAAAACCTGTAATTTGAAATCGAACATTATAAGTAAAAGTAATAATAAATAAAGAAACTTAGATGAAATCTCTAAATTAACTAATTCTCAGATTCATGATCTTCAATATCTTTTCGTAAATCTAATTTTCTAAATGTAGGGGATATAAATCCTGTAAATAAAACCGTAAGCACCGTCATACTTCCACCAAAGACAACAGCGGTTACTGTTCCCATAAGTTTTGCGGTTAATCCACTCTCGAAGGCGCCAAGTTCATTAGAAGAGCTTATAAACATAGAATTAACTGAGGATACTCTTCCTCTCATATGGTCTGGTGTTCGGAGCTGTAATATTGTCTGACGAATAATCATCGAAATTCCATCTGTCATTCCACTTAAAAATAATGCAAAAACAGATAGCCAAAAGTATGTAGATATTCCGAAAAGTATAATTGATACTCCAAACCCAAAAATAGCAACCAATAATTTAATTCCTGCTTTTTTATTTAACGGAAAATAAGCAGATGTAAACATAATTAAAACCGAACCTATAGCCGGCGCAGCTCGTAAAAAGCCAAAACCTTCGGGTCCGACTTTTAAAATATCTTGAGCAAATACTGGTAATAATGCTACGGCACCTCCAAATAAAACCGCAATCATATCTAAGGTTATTGCTCCTAAAATAATTTTTGTATTTATAACGAACTTAATTCCTTCTTTTAAACTTTTTAATACTGGTTCTCCTATTTTTGGGTTCAAAATAGGCTTTTTTGGAATTTGCATTAATGCTATAATGGCAATTAAAGAGAAGCCGAAAATTAATAACATGGACCAATGCACACCTATCCAATGAATACTAAATCCTGCTAAAGCAGGACCTAGAACTGCAGCTAACTGAAACACAGAACTATTCCAAGTAGCAGCATTTGGATAAATTTTCTTTGGAACGATTAATGAAAACATAGAAAATAAAGAGGGTCCTAAAAAAGCTCGTACAATACCACCTAAAAACACCAATGAATAAATTCCGTATAACACCCAATTCTCTGGTATGTCTACAACTACTTTTGGCCACGTAAATAAAAATAGCCCCACACTAATTATGGAGAAACCTAAAATACACTTCATCAAAAGACCTTGCTTTTCCTTTTGATCTACAACATGCCCTGCATAAAGAGCTAATGTTACCGCAGGAATAACCTCCATTAATCCGATAATTCCTAAAGAAAGTGGATCTTTAGTGATTTTATATACTTCCCATTCTATAACAATAAATTGCATAGTCCTGGCAAATACAAATGCAAAACGCATTACTAAAAATATATTGAATTCTTTATAACGAAGTGCTGCGTAAGGATCTTTCTTTTTATTAGAAGACATTTATTTTTTAGATAGATAATTAAAAAATCACTTAGTTCTTAAAACAAACTTGACATTTTTCAACTCTACCAAATTTATCAGATATTTTAGTTACAATATCCTTAGTATCGGTAATTTCATTTATTTTAATATGTTTAGCTGAATAAGGAACCAAATCACAACTCGACTTATGAACAATATGATATAGACCTAATGTACGCCTTTTTTCTATGTAAAAATTTTTAGAAACGTTCGCTAATACTTCCATTATAAACTTATAGTTAAAGCAAAAATATAACTTTAACTTAACAAAAAATTAAGTCCAATGTTAAGTTTATCCAATTATCTAAAATTTAATATCTATTAATTTTTAGCTATAAAATTCTAGTATAATACGAATCTAACTATCAAAATACTAAGCATAGACTCTTTACTCTATTTAAGTATAAATGAGATAGGCTTGTATAAAGTTAATCTCTTAAATTAATTGGTGCTTTTTTTCTTAGAAAACGTAGTATAAATAGGATAATGATCTGAATAATTTACTTTTATTCGATCATAAGAATCAACTTTATAAATAGTATCTAATAAATGAAAATCAATACGAAGAGGGAAGTAATTTAAATTATAGGTACTTCCAAAACCCATTCCTTTTTCTACATAAGCATCGGTAAATCGATCGTCTCTTACTTGTTGGTAAGTATACGAAAAAGCTGTATTATTGAAATCTCCGCTAATAATCACTGGATATTTACACGCTTGTAGAGATTTTAAAAATTTCTCAGATTGATAATTTTGGCGAACAAATCCTTTAGAAATGTTTTTTACTATCTTCTTAGATTCGGATTTATTTTTAAAATTATCAACTTCCTGAATATCTTCAGTAACATTTAGTGATTGAAAATGTATATTATAGACCCTTACGGTATCTTTATCAATTAAGATATCTACAAAAATTGAATTATTATTTTCAGTTGCATTTTTAATTCCTTTAAAATCTATAGACTCTTTTTTTAAAATCTCATATTTAGAAAATATCGCTTGACCAAAACCTGATTTTTCTTGTCTATAGTTTATATAATGATATGGATAATAAGCAACTAATTCTTTATTTTCATAATACTCCTCTACAGTAAGAATATCAGGATTTACCTCACGAACAACCGCATTAATTTTTTCAGGAATACTATCTTCTTCTGTCCACTTACTATGATTAAACATTCTCACGTTATAATTCATAAGTGAATATTCTCCTTTTTTATTCTCGTCTTTAAAAGGTAATTGATAAAATTTACCGATTGTATTATATCCTAACAAGAGTAATATAAATGAGAGTAAAAATTGCTTTTTTAAACGTATAATCCAATATGCGGCAAAGGCCAAATTGGTTAAAATTAAAAGAGGAACTCCTAAAGTTAATACCGATATAAGTGCAAACTTTTTTGGAGGTATGTACGGTAAAAAATAAACTATAATAAGCCCAACTGCTGCTAAAGTGTTTACTATAAATACTAATTTATCAAACCATGAAAGTTTTTTCATCTAATTATCTTTTCCAGCTCGAAATAAAAAATCTTTTTCAGCCTTTGTTAAACTATCGTAACCACTCTTACTAATTTTATCTAAAATTACATCTACTTTTTGCTGTTCTTCAGATTTACTCTTTCCACTGGATCGTTTATTGCTTTTAGTATTGTTAGATTTTTTCTGATTTTTGTAAACAGTTTTCATGTTGGATTTATTCTTTTTCTTTTTAAATAAATCAGAAATAGTATCCATTAATTGCTCCCACCAAGCACCAATATCATTTCCCTTTTGTAGCTGTTTCGTATAAACATACCCTAAAGCTGCCCCTCCTAAGTGTGCTAAGTGTCCTCCTGCGTTTCCTGAAGGAATTTGTATAACATCTATTGCTACTAGAATAACTGCTATAATCCAAAACTTAACACTCCCGAAAAGAAATAAACGAACTCGCATATTAGGTATTTGCGTTGCTATTCCTATTAAAACGGCCATGACACCTGCTGATGCACCTATAAGATACGATTTACCTATTTGAGAAAAAGCAGGAAAAAGATTATAGCTTAACATATAAATCAATGCTCCGCATATTACTCCTAAAAAGTAATAATTTAATAAACGTCGCGGAGAAAAATAATTTAAAAAATAAATTCCTGAAAAATAAAGAATCAACATATTTGAAAGGATATGCCAAATCCCTCCATGTAGAAATGAATAGGTTACAATACTCCAAGGTTTGATTATAAATTCTGAAGGATTAGAAGGAAAAACAAACCACTCCATTAAGAAATCAGGTGCCAAATTGAATAAATAAGCAACTGTTCTGAAAATATAAAATAACAAAAATACTGCTACATTTACAGCAATTAACTTTTCAGTTACGCTTGCTGTATTCAATTTATATCGAAGCCTATCTGAAGTATTCATCAATTCCACCTATTTTGATTAAACTGATTTTTTTTCCAATACCACATTGTTATAAATCCAATTACAGCTCCACCTATATGTGCCCAATAAGCTGTATTTGAAGGACCTAATATAGTTGCTCCAGTAATTGCTGAGTATAAATTCAAAAGAAAATATCCACCAATTAGGTATTTTGCCTTTATAGGAATAGGAATAAACATAATATATAACGGCAAATTAGGATAAATTAAAGCAACTGCTGCCATTACTCCGAATATGGCACCGGAAGCTCCTACCATTGGTGTTACATATGCATCGATCAATTGCTGAGCGGTTTCCTGCGGAATTAATTGAGAATTATAACTTGCTTGCCCGGTCCTTATTACACTATCTAAAAATTGTTGTATTTGCGCAGGGTTATAATTAGCATCTAAAAATGCTGTATAGGCACTATTATAACTCCAATAGCTGAATAAAATTTGCAATCCTGCAGCTCCTAATCCTGCTGAAAAATATAAAAACAAAAAACGATTTTGCCCTATAGTCTGTTCTAATAAACTTCCAAATATAAACAAGGCAAACATATTAAACAGAATATGAGAAAAACCACCATGCATAAACATGTGAGTAAGAATTTGCCATAACTGAAAATGCTCATTCTTAGGAAACCATAAAGCAAAAAGCTCATAAGCTTGATTACCGATGAGCTGGCTTCCTATAAAAAATAAGACGTTTACTATTAATATTACTTTTACAGATTCTGAAATTCTTCCCATTTATGTAAATTTTTTATCTAGCTCTTCTACCGTTAACGTAATAAATACCGATTTATTAAAAGGACTTACATCTGGCTGTTTACAAGCAAACAACCTATTAACGATATGTTGCTGTTCAGTAATACTTAATAAGGTTCCAGATTTCACTGCCATACTTTTAGCCATAGATTTAGCTAATAAATCGGTTTGTGAAAAACCATTATCAGGTACTTCATTTTCTAGATCTGATAATAATTGTTCTAATAACATTCCTACTTCACTTTCTACAATTAAAGTAGGAATACCAGTAATCTCAATATTATCGACTTCAATATTAGAAAAAATAAAACCAGTTTGTTCTAAAGATTCCTTAATTTCTTCAAGCAATGCAATTTCATGAGAATTGAATTGCAATTGAAGCGGAAATAAAAGTTGTTGACTTACTGCGGCAGAGATCGTTATATTCTTTAATAATTCTTCGTATAAAATACGAGTATGTGCTTTATTTTGATCGATTACTAAAATTCCGCTTTTTAATGTAGAAACGATGTATTTCTTTTGAAGTTGAAAAGTGCCTGTTTCTTGTTTAGTAGATTCGGTATCGAATAATTTACCGGTTACTTCTTCACTCTCATATTCTATATGATTATTCTGATTTCTAGATACATTTTCAGAATCAGATTGTAAACCGGAATATAAACTTTCCCAGGATCCGCGATTTTCTTTCTTAAAATTAGTTTTGTTACCACTTCTTATTGAAGCGGTGTTCCATTCGTTTTCAAAAGGATTAAAGTTATTATCTACTTCAATTTTCGGAACCTTTACTTCTTTATCTTTAAAATTGTATGGTGTATCTAAACTTGCATCACGTTCAAAATCTAATACTGGTGCTACATTAAATTGGCCTAAACTATGTTTTATGGCACTACGAAGCATCATATAAAGCGCATGCTCATCATCAAACTTTATTTCAGTTTTTGTAGGATGAATGTTTATATCTATACTTTTCGGGTTTACTTCTAAATACAAAAAATAACTTGGGTATGTTTTATCTTTTAATAAACCTTCGTAAGCTGCATTCACAGCATGGTTTAAATAAGGACTTTTTATAAATCGGTTATTAACAAAGAAAAATTGCTCTCCTCTACTTCGCTTGGCAAATTCAGGTTTACCGACAAATCCGGAAATTTTTAGAATCTCAGTATCTTCATTTACAGGAACTAATTTTTCATTAATTCGGTTTCCAAAAATATTAGCAATACGTTGCCTGTAATTTGCAGAGGGTAGCTGGAATAATTCGTTACCGTTATTCATCAATAGAAATGAAATTGATGGATGTGCCATCGCCACACGCTGAAATTCATCGATAATATGCCGTAATTCAACCGAATCTGACTTCAAAAAGTTTCTCCTTGCCGGTATATTATAAAACAAATTTTTAACACAAAGGGAACTTCCTTTTTGAGTAACACAGGGATCTTGAGCAATTACTTTACTCCCTTCAATTTTTAAACAAGTACCAACGTCATCCGATTCTTGTTTGGTTTTTAGCTCTACATGAGCAATAGCGGCTATAGATGCTAGAGCTTCTCCACGAAAGCCTTTAGTATTTAATTGAAATAAATCTTCTGCTGATTTTATTTTTGAAGTAGCATGCCTTTCAAAACACATTCGGGCATCAGTAACACTCATTCCTACACCATCATCAACAACTTGAATTAGTGTTTTCCCGGCATCTTTAATTACAACTTGAATGTTTTGTGCTTGTGCATCTATGGCATTCTCTAACAATTCTTTAATTACAGAAGCCGGACGTTGCACTACCTCCCCGGCTGCTATTTGATTGGCAACATGATCTGGTAAAAGTAAAATTTTATCACTCATTTAACGAGGATTCGTAAAGATAGACAAATCAAAATCTATAATCCATAAAAATATAAAGATCAATATTATGGCAACATAAATTACCCTTCTGTTAATCTCACGGTTTCCACGATTTCGACTAGCTTTACGATCGTTCGCCCAATGTGCTCCAAAATCTATTGCATTTGGAGTCTCTCTATATTTATTGAATTTAGAATCAAAACTGTAGATATTGCCCGTATCTTTTCCTTTATAATACCTAGGGGTATAATTATACCGGGCGTTCTTTTTTGATTTTAAGATATTGACTTTCAAAATTATTGCTTTAGATGGTCTAACAAAGTTAATTAAAAGCCTTAAAAATTATAAGGGCTTTATGCTAAATTTAGAAATCAATAATAATGCCGCTTTCTAATAAACGGCTTTTTTGACAGCCTATCTTTTGGTTACTAATTAAAATCTAGCGTCTTTTCGTAATTGAGCCATTTTAATTGCTGCGATAGCAGCTTCGGTACCTTTGTTACCGTGCTTACCACCAGATCGGTCTATAGATTGTTGAATGTTATCATCTGTTAGTACACAAAAAATAACAGGAACGTCACTAGTTACATTAAGCTGAGTAATTCCGTTAGAAACGCCATGACAAACAAAATCAAAATGTTTTGTTTCTCCTTTAATTACACTTCCTATAGCAATAATGGCATCTAACATATCGTAAGTTTCTTGCATTTTTTTGCAGCCATACGTAAGCTCGAAACTACCTGGTACATTCCATCGAACAATTTTACGGTCTAATACGCCATTTTCTACAAGTGCTTTATGAGCTCCTTCATACAATCCTTCTGTGATTTGATCGTTCCATTCAGAAACAACAATCCCAAACCGAAATTCTTCTGCGTTTGGGATTGTTGTTTTATCGTATTCTGATAGATTATTTCCTTCAGTTGCCATATATTGTTTTTCTCTTCTATTTCATAGCCTGAGCCTGTCCTTTAAATACAGGAGCTTTTTCAGCTTCTGGAGACTCTGGATATTCATTTTCTAAACTGTTTAAGTATTCTAAAGCATCTTTACCATTACCAACTTTTAAAGCTGTAATTGCTGCTTTCAATAAAAATTTAGGAGTAGTAAAAGAGTTAGATTGCATATTAGCAGCTTTTTTGTAATAATCTAAAGCTTCTTCTGGTTGCTCTAATTGCATAAAAGCATCTCCTATACCACCAACCGCTAATGGTCCTAAAATTTCATCATCACTATTAAAATCTTCTAAATATTCAATAGCTTTTTGGTATTTACCTGTATTTAAATAAGCAAAACCAGCATTATACGCAGCTAAGTTAGCACTTTTTGTACTCCCATAGTTATCTATAATATCTAAAAATCCATACTTACCTTCACCTCCTTGTAAAGCAAGGTTATACAATGAATCACTCTGAGCACCGCTTGCACTCATTGCAGCTTGCATATAATTTTGAGCTTGAGCCATCTCGTTAGCAGCTTCAGCCTCATTGGGCTCTTGTATAAATTGCTGATATCCTAAGTATCCTAATACAGCTACTACCAAAATACCAATAACAATATATATTGGTTTTTGGTTTTCGGCTACCCAAGTTTCTGTTTTACTTGCACCATGATCTAAAGTTTCAAAAACTTCAGCAGTTGTTGAATGATCTCCAGCATGAGAAGTTTCTTCCTCTTGTTCTGGTTTATGAGATTTTGGTGCTTTATATCCTTTTTTCTTATAAGTTGCCATAAGCTATTTTTATTGCGTCGCAAAAATATAATATTTTGTGAAAATTAAAAGAGAAAATATTTGTATTTTTTTAATATTTTGGTGTGCTTCGCCTTTTAATAGCATTTCTGTCAAGAAGCTTTAAAAAACAACTTCAAAAATTTATGTATTTAGAACATCTTTCCTTACTTCATTATAAAAATTTGGAATCAGCTTCTTTTAATTTTGACCCTAAAATCAATTGTATTGTAGGATCTAATGGTGTGGGAAAAACAAATATATTAGATAGTATTTATCATCTAGCATTTGGGAAAAGCTATTTTAATCCTGTAACTAGCCAAAACATAAATCACGATTCTGATTTTTTTGTAATTGACGGCCAATTCGAAAAGAACAGTAAACAAGAACAAATACTTGTAAGTGCTAAACGCGGCCAGAAAAAAGTAATAAAGCGTAACCAAAAACAATACGAAAAAGTAAGCGACCATATTGGTTTTATACCAGCTGTAATTATATCTCCGGCAGATAGGGATCTAATTATAGAAGGCAGCGATACTAGACGTAAATTTATAGATGGTGTAATTTCACAAAGTGACCAAGCTTACTTAAACTCTTTAATTAAGTATAATAAAGTTGTCTCTCAACGTAATTCGTTATTAAAATATTTTGCTGCTAACCACACTTTCGAAAGAGATACACTAGAAGTTTATAATGCGCAATTAACTGATTTAGGACACAAATTGCACAAAAAAAGAATAGAATTTTTAGAAGAATTCATCCCTATTTTTAATTCTAGGTACACTGAAATCACTAATAATAAAGAGAACGTTAGCATTAAGTATAAAAGTCAGCTATCCGAAAATCCACTAAATGTTCTTTTAGAAGATTTTTTACAGAAAGACATGATGTTACAATATACAAGTGTGGGTACCCATAAAGATGATTTAAGCTTTGAAATAGAAGATCACCCCATTAAAAAATTTGGTTCTCAAGGACAGCAAAAATCATTTTTGGTAGCGCTGAAATTAGCACAATTTGATTTTATAAAAGAAATAAGTGGTGTTCATCCCATTTTATTGTTAGATGATGTTTTTGACAAGTTAGATGAAGAGCGAGTTGCCCATATTGTAAAATTAGTTGCTACTAAAAACTTGGGACAAATTTTTATTAGTGACACCCACCCAAAACGTACTGAAGAAGTAGTAAAAAAAAGTAATCAATCTTATAAAATATTCGAATTGTGAAAAAATTAGGTGCTTTATTTCTTATTCTCAATATATTTCTAGTAAGTTGTTCTCATCAAAACCCAGAAGAACAAAAAAAATATTTAAATGGCTACTGGGAAATAGAAAAAGTAACAGTTAGTCCAGATTCAACTATAACTTATAAAGTGAATCAGAATATTGATTATATTGAATTAAAAGGAGATAAAGGGACTCGAACTAAAGTAAGACCTCAATTAGATGGTGGTTTTAAAAGCAGTAAAGTTTCTGAAAAATTAACATTAAAAATAGAAAACGATAGCCTACGCCTATATTATAAAACACCTTACGATAGCTGGAAAGAAACGGTACTAAATGCGTCTAAAGAATCGTTTAGTATACGAGCTAAAAACGGCAATATCTATTATTACAAGAAATTTAAACCTTTGATTATTGAAAAAAATGAAGCGGAATAACGAGAATTTAAGTTTAAGTGATGTACTAAAAGAGTTTGTTCATGAAAACAAATTAGAAAAAGGACTAAATAAAGTTCATGTTCGGGATGCTTGGGGGAACCAAATGGGACCTGCCATAAAAAAATACACAACCAATATTCAATTAAAAAACACCACTCTCTATGTACAATTAAGTTCTTCTGTATTACGGCAAGAACTAAGTTATGGTAAAGAAAAAATAATAAATATGCTTAATAAAGAATTAGGAGAAGACCTTATAAAGAAACTTGTTCTTTGCTAAAATAGTATATTGCTTCAAAAAGAAAAAACTATCCAAATTGGATAGCTTTTTTTAATTTCTTACGTATGTTTTTTCTTAAAACATTTCGCGACCAGAGAAGTGAAAAGCACCTTCTATAGCGGCATTCTCATCACTATCACTACCGTGAACTGCATTTTCTCCAACAGAAGCTGCATATTTTTTACGGATAGTTCCTTCAGCTGCATCCTCAGGATTTGTCGCTCCAATTAATGTTCTAAAATCTTGAACTGCATTTTCTTTTTCTAAGATAGCTGCAACAATTGGCCCTCTAGTCATAAATTCTACCAATTCTCCAAAGAACGGACGTTCTTTGTGAACCGCATAAAAAGTTTCAGCGTCAGGCTTCGTCATTTGCGTCAACTTCATAGCTACGATTCTAAAGCCTGAAGCGGAAATTTGTTCTAAAATTGCCCCAATATGCCCATTCTCTACAGCATCAGGCTTAATCATGGTGAAAGTTCTGTTTCCTGCCATTATATAATTTTTTAATTTTCAGCAAAAATAACCAATTCTCACCCAAAAGCAAGGTTAAGAATCTGCAATCCTAAAAGGTTTACAAAACCTACAATAAATTTAAATAAATTTGGTTACAATCCTATTTATGGCACAAAATAAAAGGGAATAATTGCAATTTAAATAAAGAGCTATTTCCTAAGAATTTTTAAATTGTATATTTACGATTATTATGATTGAACAATATATTTTAGAAATAACAGCAGAATTAGCAAAGGCTACCAATATAGTATTGATACCTCACAAAGGCCCAGATGGAGATGCAATGGGTAGTACTTTAGGGCTTATGCACTTTTTAAAAAATAAGGGACACCATGCTACTGTAATTGTTCCTAACGATTATCCACATTTTTTAAAATGGTTACCAGGTAATGACGAGGTAATAAATTATGAGGAAAAAAAATCGGAGGCAGATAATTTAATCGATAATGCTGAAATAATATTCACTTTAGATTTTAATGATCTCTCTCGCTGCGGAAATATTCAAGAAAAACTAGAAACAGCCAAAGCTGTTTTTATAATGATCGATCATCATCAGCAACCTAATGATTATGCTGATTATATGTATAGCGATCCCGAAATGAGTTCTACCTGTGAAATGGTGTATCATTTTATCGAGAAACTTAGAGCAAAATCTAAAATAACTCCTGAAATTGCTACTTGTTTATATACAGGTATTATGACGGATACCGGTTCTTTCCGATTTAGCAGCACCAAACCTTCAACTCATTTAGTTGCTGCCGATTTAATTGAAAAAGGCGCTAACAACAGCTTAATTCATCAAAATGTATTAGATACTAATTCTGAAAATGGCTTGCAATTATTAGGTGTTGCATTACAAAACTTGAAAGTAAATAAAGAGTTTCAAACTGCTTACATTACTTTAACTCAAGAAGAATTAAATACGCACCATTTTAAAAAAGGAGATACCGAAGGTTTTGTTAATTACGGCCTCTCAATCCAAGGAATTATTTTTGCAGCAATTTTTATAGAAAATAAACAAGAGAATATCATAAAAATTTCTTTCCGTTCTAAAGGCGATTTTTCTGTAAATAAATTTGCTAGAGCACATTTTAATGGTGGTGGTCACAACAATGCTGCAGGCGGAAGAAGTGACCTTTCTATGAATGATACTGTTGTTTTATTTAATCAA
Organism: Zunongwangia sp.; assembly: GCF_048269745.1. Lineage (NCBI taxonomy): Bacteria > Pseudomonadati > Bacteroidota > Flavobacteriia > Flavobacteriales > Flavobacteriaceae > Zunongwangia > Zunongwangia sp. The sequence continues at coordinate 85,972 of NZ_JBLXIB010000003.1, forward strand.
ATTTTATTAGATTATAAAGATGAATTACAAAAACATGAATAGATTTGTAAGTTGCTTACTTCTCATTATCGTTTTTAGTAGTTGCAAACATCAGCAAGCTCGATACCCTGTGTTACAAAAAACAGGTAGTTCTTATAACGAATCGGTTGCTAGAAACAAAAAATTAGTTGCTAAAGAAGAAAAAATAATAAAAGAACTTATAGCAAAAGATTCCACCCAAAAATATCTTACCAGCAATACTGGTTTCTGGTATTATTATAACAATAAAATAGCCGATTCAATAACTACTAAAACACCTGTTTTTGGAGATATTGTCACTTTTAATTATAGTATTAAAACTTTAGATGACAAAAGTATTTACAGCGAAAAAGAACTTTCTACTAAGCAATATGCGATAGATAAAGAGAAACTTTTTAGTGGATTACGAGAAGGATTAAAATTAATGAAAGAAGGAGAAACCGTTACATTCCTATTCCCATCTTACAAAGCCTATGGCTATTACGGAGATCACAAAAAGATACGAAGTAATACTCCTATAAAAACAAAAGTATCTTTACGTAAAATAACACCAATAGAAACAAAATCTAATTCAAATAAAAATTAATTCCCTTTTTAAAATCAATAAATAGTAATAAATGAAAAAACTAAGTATTTTGCTTTTGGCAATAATCAGCACACTTGCCATTAGCTGTAAAGACGAGTATCCAGATTTAGAAGATGGCATGTATGCCAAATTCGATACATCAATGGGGCCAATTATAGCTGAACTTTATTTTGAACAAACTCCCATTACTGTAGCTAGTTTTGTTTCTCTTGCAGAAGGGGAAAACAATATGGTAGATAGTACTTATAAAGGAAAAGAATTTTACGACGGGCTTATTTTTCACCGTGTTATTGACGGATTTGTAATTCAGGGAGGAGACCCTGAAGGTACAGGCCGTGGTGGCCCGGGTTATAAATTTCCAGACGAATTTGTAGATAGTCTACATCACGATTCTAAAGGAGTATTATCTATGGCGAACGCCGGCCCAGGAACCAATGGTAGTCAATTTTTTATAACTCTTGCTCCTACTCCTAATCTTGATGGACGCCATACTGTTTTTGGTAAAGTTGTAAAAGGGCAAGATGTTGTTGATGCAATTGGTAAAGTTGAAACCGTTGGGATGGATCGCCCTAAAAAAGATGTGGTTATTAACCATGTTGAAATTATCCGTAAAGGAAAAGCTGCTAGAAAATTTGACGCTCCAAAAGTATTCGAAGACGAACTACAAAAAATAAAAAAAGCTAAAGAAGAAGCAGAAAAAAAACTTGAATCTCTTAAAGAAGAAAAAAGAAATCAGTTTAAAGAATTAGGTGCAAAAGCTGATACTTTAGAAAGTGGACTAGCCATCTACTTAATAAAACAAGGTGATGGCCCAAAACCTAAAGTAGGGCAAAAAATTGGTGTTAATTACGAAGGGTATTTTACCGATGGTAGTATTTTCGATACTAACGTAAAAAGTTTATCCAAAGAATTTAATATCTATAATGAACATAGAGATCAACAAGCTGGCTATGCACCACTTTCTATTGAATATGGCCCGGAAGCTCCTATGATTGCCGGATTTACTGAAGGCTTACAAGAAATGAAAGTAGGTGATAAAGCGATACTTTTTATACCAAGCCATTTAGCATATGGAGAAAGAGGTCGTGGTCCAATTAAACCAAACACCGATCTTGTATTTATCGTTGAAATAACCGAGATTCAAGAATAAATCAGAAGGTTTTAAATAATAAAGAAAGCCGATCATCCTGTATGTTTCGGCTTTTTTAATAGTTCATATTATAAGCAATAGCAAAAGCTATTACTGATATAACAATCCCAATAACAAAAACAGTGTATGAAACTCGTAATACCTGATATTTCTTAGCTACTACTTTTCCTAAATAATATAAATCCTTAGTTAAGGAATGATAAATCATATTTTTATCTTTCATCACTTCATTCATTCCCCATTCAAAATCTTCAAACTTCATTTCATGAAAATTTCCGAAGAACAAAATATTCGTTTTCCGTTCTGACACATCTTCTTTACTGAATTTACCTGCTGTAACTCGCGGCCGTGTTGCCACAATAGAAAGAATAATTCCTATTACTGCAAAAGTTAGAAATATAACAGTTGGAATATACAAGTATTGATTGGATGGACTGTCGAGCTTTGGAAATAAACGAGAAAGCACTAGAGACACAATAATAGAATTTACTGAAAGTAAAATATGTGCTTTACGATCTGCATTTTCACTTAACGATATGTGATTACGCAATGTAATTCGGTATAAATTATTGACCCCTTTATCGGTTTCTTTGGCAAGTTGTTTTTTTAATTTAGCCTCTAGTTTATTATCCGATTTTTTATTCCTTTTTTTTAATAATTTCAGTAAGTTTTTTTGTTTCTGGATTTCCCAATTAGTAACTGCATATTCTGTTTGAAAACGATGCTTGTTTTCAAGAAAATTTATTGTATTTTCAGTATTATCTGTTTCTTCAGGAATTTCAAAAATACGTTTATTTTCTTCTTCTAATAATGCTAACCGATCTCGATAATCAGAAAAGGTAATATATACATTCGCTAAATCATAAACCGCTTTATCGATTATTGATTGTAATTTCTCAATAGTCTCTGAAACCAAAATGGCATGAGTAACTGTATTTATTTGGGAATTGGGAATATTATGCTGTTCTAAAAATTCGGTGGCGATAGTTACCGAATCTTGAAGCGGATTTTCTCCTTTTTTAATATAACCGGTATTTAGAAACCAACATGCTAAAAATATCTGCTGAGAATCGGCAGATGACATACCTTCTGCTTTTACTATTTTTTTAGCTTCAGAAATTATTTCAACGGTATATGAATAATTATGAAAAAAAATATCAGCAGTATAATTATTCTTGAAAAAATCGAATACAAATTGCTGAGCGCTGGCTACTAATTCATCAGTATAAGTATCAATATTAGCCAATTTTACATCTTTTTTAAATCTCGTTAAAAGTACATTATATCCTTAAAAATACATTCATTTATTCAAAAAAACTAAACCTTACAATTTAAATCAATCTAAACATAAAAAAACCGCCTAAAATTAGTTAGGCGGTTTATAAAAATACTAATTTTTATTTTGAAGGTATTTCTTGTAATATTTGTAAAAGAAATTTCCAAAATTTTTGGGTTGAAGATATACTTGCTCTCTCATCTGGAGAGTGAGCTCCACGAATGGTTGGCCCAAAAGAAACCATATCCATTTCAGGGTAGTGATTCCCGATTATACCACATTCTAACCCAGCATGGCAAGCTGCTATATCAGCTTGTTCTCCAGTTTGCTTTTGATAAATTTCATCTAATATTTTTAAAATTTCAGATTGTGGATTTGGTGCCCATCCTGGATAATCTCCCGATTGTTTTACTTTAAATTTAGCCAATTCAAAACTTGCTTGTAAACTATGAGCTAAATCACTTTTTGTAGAATTTACAGAAGATCGGGTTAAACATTTAATTTTTGCTTTTCCATCGGCAACCTCAATATTAGCAATATTATTAGACGCTTCCACTAAACCTTCAATATCCGGACTCATTCGGTAAACGCCATTATGTGCAGAAGCGATAGCTTTTAAAATTTCCATCTGATCTTCTACTTTCATTACCTTGCCTTCAACCTCTGCTTCTTGGATGCTAATATCCATATTCGGCTCTAAACTGGCATATTCTTTTTTAATCTCATCAATCCATACCAACATTTGTTGTAAAAATACATTTGTATCTTCACGATCAATAACAACTAATGCTTCACTTTCTCTAGGTATTGCATTTCGAAGACCACCACCTCGCATGGTAGAAATTCGTAATCCAAAATCTCTATACGCTGTATATAAAAGTCTTGCCAATAATTTATTTGCATTGGCTAGACCTTTTATAATATCCATTCCGGAATGTCCCCCTTGCAGACCTATAATTTCTATCTTATAGCCTACTGTATTCTCTGGATTTTCTTCTTCTTCGTATTCACGTAATGCAGTAATATCTACTCCTCCTGCACAACCTATACCTATTTCATTATCTTCTTCGGTGTCTAGGTTTAAAAGTATATCTCCTTTTAAAATATTAGGATCTAATCCTTTTGCCCCGGTCATACCGGTTTCTTCATCTATAGTAAATAAAGCCTCAATTGGTGGATGCGCTATATCTTTGCTTTCTAAAATAGCCATAATAGTAGCTACACCTAAACCATTATCAGCTCCTAATGTAGTACCATCAGCTTTTACCCAGTCACCATCTACATACATTTTGATTCCTTCTGTATCAAAATCAAAATTTGTGCTATTATTTTTTTGATGAACCATATCAAGGTGCGATTGTAATACTACTGTTTTTCGATCTGTTAACCCTTTGGTAGCTTCTTTCTTGATAATTACATTTCCTGTTTTATCTACAGTAGTTTCCAGACCTAATTTATCACCAAAGTCCTTGATAAATGAAATTACCTGTTCTTCTTTTTTAGAACCTCGAGGCACTTCATTTAAATTTGCAAAATTATTCCAGACTTCTTTGGGTTGCAACTCCTTTATTGCTTCGTTCATTTCTGTTATTTTTGATGTATCAGCAAAATTAAAGGTATTCAAGTGAGAATTAAAGAATAGAATGATAATTCTATCTTAATCTTCATTATAAAAAAGGTTGCCGCTTTAGTGAAAATACCTTTTTAGTTAAAAAATCAGTGCTTATTCGATGGTAACGTGAAAAGTTATAGTCGCCTGCACACTTTTATTTAACTGATAATCATACACTAAAGCCTGTGTAAAGCTATATGATTCTCCTGCTTTAACTTTACCGGGATACTGACCTATTTTAAAACTGAAATCTGTAGGGTCAAATTCAGAAAACAGCACAGCACCTTCCCCCCAATTAATAACTTGACCATTTGCAGTAAACCAATGTCCATATCCATTTGCGGTAGTTTCTGAAATTAATTCATTAGAATTTTCTACTGCATAAAATGCAATTTCATTTCCTACTTTTTGAGTAATCTCTATAGGTTGAAGTAGAAATGCTTCTGCGATAGCATTTACAGCTATTGTTTTAGTAATTCCAGAGTATTCTTGGCTATCTGCGGGAAAAGAAACCTCATATTCTAAATTTACGCTAGTATGCTCACCATCCTCAGGTATTGTAACAATCCCTAAAATATCTGTTCCTGAAAAATTAACTTTATACGGCCATTCTTCATCGTTAGAGTTATCATCATCCCAAGCATGAGGAGAGTACTCTGTTGGTGCACCGGTAACCACTAACCATAATTTCTCGCAATTAGCAGGAATAACAAAGTCTACCATATTTGATAAACCTTGATTCATTTCCCCATAAACACGACTTCCATCTTTTTGTAAGGCTACAAACCCATAACGCCAGCCAGCTATTGAAACATCTACTGTATTAAAACCTGCTTCATTTGGTAAACCTGTAAAACCAACACTTATGGTTGTATTCTCTTGAGGAACATTTAAAGGGATAACGTTATAACCGGTAGTTTGCGGAGCAAATTTGGGTGTTACTTTATGGCTACCATCGTTTAACGTAGTATACTCATATTTTTGCTGACCTATATAATCTTTTCCTAAATCTCGTAATTCATCAAAATCCCAAGTAACAAATCTTGTAGCTGCTTCATAAATTTCATCATTAAAATCGCTTATGCTACTTCTGGTTAATCGCATATAGGCTTGCACAGGGTCTTCTGGTTCCTTAGCTTCCCGCCATAATTTTCCTATAAATTCTTCTCCATGGAGAGCTATCCAATAATAATTTATAAAATAACTGGCATACCGATAATCTTCATGATGAATATGCTTATTATAATTCTGAACATACACATTAAAATCTTCAGTAGTAAAAATCTGTTCTGGATAAGATTGAAATCCCTGCCATTGAGCCGTTTGCTCCCAAAAAGAATTTCCTCCATTACCTCCAAAACCATATCGAAATCCGTGACCGTTTTTTAAATCAGCAAAAACTTGATATTGAAAACTATGTCCAATTTCATGAGCTATTGTGTGTCCAACAGGTTGTGCTGTGTTTGGACTCACCCATAAAGCGCCTATTACATCATCGTAACCAGAACCAGTAGCTAACCATTCATCCTGATAATATAAAAATATCATCAACTTATATTGATTTAAGTAAGAAGTTCCACTTTCTAGCTTTGCAAAGCCTAATTCATTTATATTTAAATGATAAAATTGTTCTGCCTTCTCAAGAAGATCTTCGATATCAACACGATAGGCTTCTGGAATATTTTCAGATCCCGGATTTTCATCAGCATATTGGGCATCCCAAAAAACAATAAAATGTTCGGATTCTTGACTTCGTTGATAACTCCAGGTACTTGAGTTATCATTAAAATCCATCGAAGAGAATTCATTAGGTTTATAAATTTCTAAATTTGTTTCGGAGCTGTTTTCTGGCGTTGTATCTTCACCTGTACTAATTGCATCAGTTTCTTCTTCAAAATCATTATTTCCCGAAGAACACCCCACAACAAATAAGCACAAAAAAGATAAATAAATTAAAGTATTAACTTTTTTCATATATAAATATTAAATAATAACAATCAATATTAATTATTTAATACAAAAACAGATTATACTATATATTCCTTGCTTATGCTTAAATTACCTGAAATCCTTAGCTACTATACTAGTTTTTATTTTTTCTGTCTATAATTATAGTATTTTTGAAAAAAAGATGAAAAAAAGCCAATTAATCCTTGCTTTATTGTTACCGGTTCAAATTCTAGTAATTAGTTTGTTAGCCGGTAATGAGTTGTTGATAGAAACTTGGTACAGTCACGGCATTTATCCCCATATATCGCAGATAATGCGTTGGTCTCTGGGGATTATACCCTTTTCCTTTGGAGATGTTTTATATATAATTTTCGGAATTTTTATTATCCGATGGGTTATTAAACGTTTTAAAACTCGATTTAAAAATCCAAAAAATTGGATTGTAGAATTATTTGCTACATTATCGGTTATTTATTTTTGCTTTCACTTTTTTTGGGGCTTCAATTATTATAGGCTTCCACTACACCAATCCTTAAAGATAGATAACACCTACACTACTGAAGAATTAGTACTACTTACCAAAACGCTAATTAAGCAATCCAATAAAATACAGTTTGAAATCACAAAAGACGATTCTGCTAAAGTTGAAATTCCATATTCAAAATCTCAAATTTTCGAGCATACTTTAGAAGGCTACGCAGCAATAAAAAATGACTTTCCTGAACTCACTTATACTGGGCATAGTTTAAAACGATCTCTATTTAGTTGGCCGTTAACGTATATGGGATTTAACGGATATCTAAATCCCTTTACTGGAGAAGCTCAAGTTAACACTACTATTGTCCCGTTTAAAATACCAACTACAGCCAGCCATGAAATTGGCCATCAATTAGGTTTTGCTAAAGAAAACGAAGCCAATTTTATAGCCTGTTTGGTCACAATAAACCATCCCGACAAGTATTTTAGATACTGTGGCTTTACATTTGCTTTACGATATTGCTTAGGCGAACTTTTACGTAGAGATCAAAAAAAAGCTGAAAAATTAATACAAACAATACATCCGGGAATTTTAAAAAATTATAAAGAAGTTGAAGATTTTTGGTTACACCATCAAAATCCATTTGAACCTATTTTTCAATCATTTTACAATCAATTTTTAATCGTAAATAATCAAAAAAAAGGATTAAAAAGTTATAGTTATGTGGTTGCTCTATTGGTAAATTATTACGAGGATACCGAAAATGCTTTTTAAATAGATTTAATAATCGAAATTCCATAAAATAGATTTCAGATTTTAAAAATCTTATTTCTATTCAACATCAAAAATAAAAACCAAGCTAGTTTTTACTATTTTCGCTATTATGAATACAAGCATTACAAGTCCGCATAACAAACGCATTAAAAACCTGTTACAACTACAGGAAAAATCTAGAAATCGAAGAAAAGAAAATCGATTTGTAGTAGAAGGATTGCGTGAAACCGGACTTGCTCTTACCGGTAATTTTAAATTATTAGAGGTTTATTTTTGCTCGGAATTTTTATCGGAAAATGAATTTAAAACCCTTCCCGATTTTGAAAATTCTGATGCTGAAATTATTGAAATTTCTTCAGAAGTATATCAAAAACTAGCCTATCGCTCCAGCACAGAAGGTGTTATTTCTATATTCGCTTCCAAAGAAAACAATCTTGAAACTCTTACTTTCAAAAACAATAATCCACTAATTTTAGTGGCCGAAGCACCTGAAAAACCGGGAAATATCGGTGCTATTTTACGAACTGCAGATGCGGCAAATGTAGATGCTGTTTTAATTGCTAATCCAAAAACCGATTTATACAATCCAAATATTATTCGATCTAGCGTAGGTTGCGTATTTACCAATCAAATTGCTACCGGAACAACAACTGAAATTATCGGATTTCTTCAACAAAGAAACATCGCTATTTACGCTGCCGCTTTACAAGCTTCAGAAATTTATACTAACGTAGATTTCACCGAAGCTTCTGCCATTGTTGTAGGTACTGAAGCTACTGGTTTAAACCAAGAATGGCGAGATGCAGCTAAAAGTAATATCATTATCCCAATGGATGGAGCTATAGATAGTATGAATGTTTCGGTAGCTGCAGGAATTCTTATTTTTGAAGCTAAAAGACAGCGATCATTTTTGTAGATTCGGGACTTTATTTATAAATACTATTATAATTTTTTTCGCTTTGAATTCAGAAACTTTGTTTTATTGTATTGTCGCACTTATTTTGGCAGACTTTATTTTTGATAAAATATTAGATACTTTAAATGCTCGACATTTCGACGATCCTATTCCTTCAGAATTAAATGATGTTTACAATAAAGAAGAATACGAAAAATCCCAACGCTATAAAAAGGAACGTTACAAATTTGGAATATTAACTTCTGGATTTTCGCTAATTTTAACGCTAGGCTTTTTATTTCTCGATGGATTTGAATGGGCAGATACTATTGCTAGAGGATTTTCTGATAATCAGATTATAATTGCGCTTATTTTCTTCGGAATTATAATGATTGGAAGCGATATTATTACCACACCATTTTCCTACTACTCTACATTTGTTATTGAAGAAAAATACGGATTCAACAAAACTTCAAAATCCACATTTTTTATAGATAAAATTAAAGGCTGGTTATTAATGGCTATAATAGGAGGTGGTATTTTAGCTCTAATTGTTTGGTTTTACCAATTTGCTGGTGCTAATTTTTGGTGGTATGCCTGGATTTTAGTAGCTATTTTCTCACTATTTGTGAATATGTTTTATGCAAAACTTATCGTTCCATTATTTAACAAGCAAACTCCATTAGAAGATGGTTCATTAAGAATTAAAATTGAAAGTTATGCGAAAAGCGTCGGTTTTAAACTAGACAACATTTTCATTATCGATGGCTCTAAACGAAGTACTAAAGCTAATGCCTATTTTTCAGGTTTTGGTAGCGAAAAAAGAATTACACTTTTCGATACTCTGGTTAACGATTTAGAAGAAGAAGAAATTGTAGCTGTTTTAGCTCACGAAGTTGGGCACTACAAAAAAAAGCATATTATTTTTAATCTAATAGCTTCAATTGCAACCACTGGTTTCACACTCTGGTTATTAAGCTTATTTATTGGTAATCCACTTTTATCGGAAGCTCTAGGAGTGGCAACACCAAGTTTCCATATTGGTTTAATTGCATTTGGAATATTGTATAGCCCTATTTCCGAAATAACCGCACTTATTATGAATCTATTTTCCCGGAAATTCGAATATCAAGCCGATAATTATGCAAAACAAACTTATAATGCTAAATACTTAATTAGTAGTTTAAAAAAACTCAGTAAAAATAGTTTAAGCAATTTAACACCGCATAAAATCTACGTTTTTTGGCATTACTCACATCCCAGCTTATTACAACGATACCATAATTTAACGCGCGATTAATACAATTAAAAAATGAATGTTTATAATTGCTATTTGGTTATTGATTATTGACTATTCTTTATGTATTTTTAAAATATGACAGAAGCAGCTACAGAAAAAGAAAATAAAGAGATTGCTAGGCAGTATAAAGAATTGCTTAGAATTAGCTATCAAACGCTGACAGATGAAGACAAAAAACTAATCCGAACAGCTTTTGATACAGCTGTTGATGCACATAAAGATCAACGTAGAAAATCTGGAGAAGCCTATATTTTCCACCCTATTGCTGTGGCTAAAATTGTTGCCTCTGAAATTGGACTAGATGCGACTTCTATTGCCGCAGCTTTATTACACGACGTTGTAGAAGATACCGAATTTACATTAGACGATTTAGAACAATTATTTGGTAGTACAGTAGCAAAAATTGTAGATGGATTAACTAAAATATCACATCTTAAAAAAGATAAAGATGTTTCGTTACAAGCTGAGAATTTTCGAAAAATGTTACTTACGCTGAATGATGATATCCGAGTTATCATCATCAAAATAGCCGACCGTTTGCACAACATGCAAACCATGGATGCTATGCGCAGAGATAAACAAGTTAAAATTGCTTCTGAAACACTTTATATATACGCTCCTTTGGCTCATAGGATAGGTTTATATAATATTAAAACCGAGCTAGAAGATTTAGGTTTAAAATATACAGAACCTAAAGTTTACACCGATATTTTTATAAAAATAAAGGAAAGTAAAGAAGATCAAGACGAATATATTAAACAGTTCTCTAAAGTTATAGAGGATTCATTAGATAACGAACATCTTAATTACGAAATAAAAGGACGTCCAAAATCGATATATTCGATTTGGCGCAAAATGAAAAAGCAAAACATAAGCTTCGATGAAGTTTATGACAAATTTGCCATCCGAATTATTTATAAAGGAGATACAGCAAACGAGAAATTTTTAGCTTGGAAAATTTATTCAGTTGTAACCGATCATTTTCGGCCTAACCCAACTCGATTACGAGATTGGATTTCATCTCCAAAATCTACCGGATACGAAGCACTTCACATTACAGTTATGGGCCCAAAAGGTCGCTGGGTAGAAGTGCAAATTCGGAGTGAGCGCATGCATGAAATTGCAGAAAAAGGCTATGCGGCTCACTACAAGTATAAAAATTCAGAAGATAAAGAAGATCGAGGAATTGAAGAATGGCTTAATCGGCTTCAAGAAGTTTTAGAAAATCCTGATGTAAATGCTGTAGATTTTGTAGAAGAATTTAAGCTAAATTTATATTCAAAAGAAATATTTGTTTTTACTCCAAACGGAGACTTAAAATCCTTACCTAAAGGAGCTACACCATTAGATTTTGCTTTTAGTATACATACCGAGGTTGGCACACACACCAGAGGTGCAAAAGTAAACAACAAATTAGTTCCGTTAAGCCATGTTTTAAAAAGTGGTGACCAAGTAGAGATTATTACTTCTGAAAATGCAAAACCAAATATAAACTGGCTTAATTATGCAAGTACAGGTAGAGCTCGGGCTAAAATAAAGACTTCTCTAAAAGAAGAGAAAAAACAAATTGCAGAAGACGGAAAAGCTATTTTGTTGCGTAAATTACGTACACAAAAAATACCGTTTAATGAAAAAACAGTTAATGATTTAGTTCTTCATTTCCACTTAAAAACAAGTCTAGATTTATTTTATCGAGTAGGAATTGGTAAAATAGATAACCATGCATTAAAAGAATTTGTAGCTTCTAGAGGCAATGGCTTAGTAAATTATATTAAACGAAAAATAAGCAAAAAGCCAGAGCTTAATGAAGATATCAACAAAGATGAAATCACATCCAAATACGATCAATTAGTATTTGGAAAAGATGAAGATGAACTTGAATATAAACTAGCGAATTGCTGTAACCCTATACCTGGAGACGATGTATTTGGTTTTGTTACGGTAAATGAAGGAATAAAAGTTCACAAACTTAATTGTCCAAATGCATTACAATTACAAAGTAATTATGCATACAGAATTCTTCCCGCTAAATGGATAGATTCTACTCAACAAGAATTTAAAGTAGTTATTAAATTAAAGGGAATAGACAATATTGGTTTAGTAAGCGAAATTACTCGTGAAATTTCTCGAAATATGCATGTAAATATGAAGAACATCAATTTCGAAAGTGACGATGGTATTTTTAATGGTAAAATTACCTTAATCGTTAAAAATAATTCCATTTTGACTAAAGTTATTAATCGCCTTAAAAAAATTAACGGGATCGATAAGGTTACACGTGAATAATGGCATACCTTTGCTGAAGAATATACTTATGAGTAAAAAAATAGTAAATAAGAACGATCAGGCAATAGTAAAAAACGTTTTTACCAAATATCTGGAAGAAAAGGGACATCGAAAAACTCCCGAGCGTTTTGCTATTTTACAAGAGATATATAACAACGATGAACATTTTGATATAGAATCGTTGTATATCAAAATGAAAAATAAAAAATATCGAGTAAGCCGCGCTACCCTTTATAACACCATAGAATTGTTGTTAGAATGTGGACTAGTACGTAAACATCAATTTGGGCAAAATCAAGCTCAATACGAAAAATCTTATTTCGATAGGCAGCATGACCATATTATTCTTACCGACACTGGAGAGGTAATAGAGTTTTGTGATCCTAGAATTCAATCTATAAAACAAACCATAGAAGAAGTTTTTGATATCAAAATCAATAAACATTCTTTATATTTTTATGGTCAAAAAAACAAAAATAATTAACGTAATATTTTCATGGCAGTAGATTTACTACTAGGGCTCCAATGGGGAGACGAAGGCAAAGGAAAAGTTGTAGACGTTTTCACCTCTAAGTACGATATCGTAGCACGATTTCAAGGAGGCCCAAATGCAGGACATACATTAGAATTTGATGGTCAAAAACATGTATTACACACAATACCTTCTGGAATTTTTCATAACAATGTAGTGAATTTAGTTGGTAATGGAGTTGTAATTGACCCTGTAATTTTCAAAAGAGAATTAGATAATCTAGAAAAACACGACATCGATTATAAGTCTAGATTGCTTATCTCAAGAAAGGCACACCTTATTTTACCAACCCACCGACTTCTAGATGCTGCATCTGAAGCCTCTAAAGGAAAAGCAAAAATTGGCTCTACCTTAAAAGGAATAGGTCCTACTTATATGGACAAAACAGGTCGTAATGGAATCCGTGTTGGTGATTTAGAATTAGATGATTTTAAAGATCGTTATCAAGCACTTGTTGATAAGCACGTGAGAATGATCGATTTTTACGATGCTGATGTTCAATATGATTTAGAAGAATTAGAAAAAGAATTCTTCGAAGCTATTCAAACTTTAAAAGGTTTAGAATTTATTGATAGCGAAGAGTACTTACAACAAGCTCAAAATTCAGGTAAAACAATTTTAGCTGAAGGGGCACAAGGGTCGCTTTTAGATATCGACTTTGGAACATATCCTTATGTAACTTCTTCTAATACAACTGCAGCAGGAGCTTGTACAGGTTTAGGAGTTTCACCAAGACAAATCGGAGAAGCTTTTGGTATTTTTAAAGCCTATACTACTCGTGTTGGTAGCGGACCCTTCCCTACTGAACTTTTTGATAAAGACGGAGAAACAATGGGTCGTGTTGGTAATGAGTTTGGTGCTACTACCGGTAGACCAAGAAGATGTGGCTGGCTAGATCTTGTTGCACTTAGATATGCTGTTCAAGTTAATGGTATTACCCAACTGATTATGATGAAAGGTGATGTTTTAAGTGGTTTTGATACTTTAAAAGTGTGTACTGCTTATAATTATAGAGGAACAGAGATTAAACACCTCCCTTATAATATAGAAGAAGAAAATGTAACCCCTATTTATACAGAAGTAAAAGGATGGGCTGCAGATTTAACAAAAATGACGGAAGCTTCACAATTACCAAAAGAATTTAATGAGTATGTTGAATTCTTAGAAAAAGAACTAAACGTTCCTATTTCTGTAGTATCTGTTGGGCCAGATAGAACTCAAACAATTACTAGAAAATAGAGATCAAATATAATATATTGAACAAACAAAAAAGGCTGCTTAAAGAGCAGCCTTTTTTGTTTGTTTATTATTTACACTAGCTAGCTTGAGGTACTATAAAAGTTGAAGCAATTGCATTTACTTCTGCCATTGTTAAAGGTTCATCAAAAGCTTCTGAGATAGCACTATTACCACCAAAATTTTCAAATTTACCTGATAAATTTACACCACCTTGTACTAAATTAGCTTCAGAAGTTGGTGTATCATCTTCTTCTGTGTTAACACCTTCATAAATTCCAGCAAATGGTGCGGGTAAAGTATTTTCAGCATTTGTTATCCATCCTTTTTCGCCTCGCATTCTTCGTACCTGAGAAGCATGTCGCGCTTCAATCGAATGAATTTGTAATGCGTATTTTAATAAATCGTTATCGTCGATTAAAGCGCCAGCCTGTCCTTTATAGGCTCGCACTCCGGTATCTTCAAAACCTTGTGCTAAAGCCATAAAAGTAGAATAATCACCAAAAGGATCTAAATTGAGATCGCCTCCTGTAAAATCAAAATTTGGTTCAGTAATGGCAGCATCACCTAAAGCGGCTACAAGAAAATCAACATGCGAATCTTCATGCTTAGAGATTTGTGCAAATACAGTTTTATCTTCATCAGGTATTAAACCATCTGAATCTAATCCCATTCTATAAAAATTACGCTCTAAATATTCTAAAGTTAATGCAAAATTTAAAACATCAGTAGGTGAGGATTGAAACATTGCTGCTCCCATATTCATTGTAGCTGCTCTGGTCTTGCTACTTGAAGCTGCTAGACCAAAAGGTATAGAAATTAATGCTGCAGTTTTTCCTAAATTTTTAAATTGATTAAAAGAATCTCTTCTAGATCGTTTTGCGTGTAATATATCTTCATTTGATAATTTATCAAGAAATTTTAGTAAACTCATAATTTTAAATTTAAAGGTGATTTGATTATTCGGTTGGTAAATTGTTAGCCGTAAATGGTGTTTTTACAACATTTAAACCAACTACTGCAGAAAGCACTTCTGATGGTGGTGTGGCTTTATCATATGCTACACCAGAACCTCCTACATCTACTAATATTCCATCCCTTGCAAAATCTGCGGATCCTGGATTTAATAAATCTGCAATCGCAGAGGCATGCCTAGCCTCTACCGATACAATTTTACCAGCTAATAACAAGTAGGTGGGATTCTGTATTAAATTACCAGCACCATTGTATGCTGAAACTCCGGTATCTTCTAGTAATAATGCGGTATCCAAAACAGACTGTCTATCAGAGAAGTCTACAGCATCGGAAAAATCAAATTCCAATTCTGGTAATGTTTTTTCTTCACCGGCAGCAGCTGTTATTGCTGTTTTGAAAAATTCTCTATGAATTACCTCATGATTTCTTAAATCAGTTAAAATTTCTTTTTCAGCATCAACAGCACCTGAAAAATAGGAACCATTAAGAACTTCTATATAAAAAGCTGCTTCAAGTTGTTCCAACGCATAGGCATAATTTAAAATACCTACATCACCACTCCCAAGATCAAAAACTTCTGGATTTGGATCTGGGTCTGGGTCTTCTCCTTTAATAAAATCGTCATCTTCACTACATGCATACAAAACAGCACTTCCTGCCAGCGTTAAACCGCTTAACTTAATGAATCTCCTTCTCGATTTAGCTTTGTTTTCTTCGCCAAATTCAACTTTAACTTTGTTTTTTTTCATAATAGATTTTTATTGGGTTCTACTTATATTTACGAGAGTTATTAAACTTAGGTTTTAACAAAATTGTTAAAAAACCCTAAATAAAAAAACATTAAAATTACAAATATCGCATAATAAACAAATAAATATTGATTTATCATCACTAAAAAACGTTAAAAATTGAGTAGAATATAATTTCAGAAAACAGCTACTGCTATTGTTTTCAATTTGATTATTTTTGAACAAATTTTTTAAATGAAGAAATGTACTTTCTTTCTTGTACTCTTTTTCTTGGGATTTTCAAGTCTCCAAGCTCAAGAAAATACGACCATTAAACACGAAGAAGACCGCTCAAGTAAAGATCCCGATTATCCAGGTGCACTTATAATGAGTAAGGTTAGTAAACAAGTTCATTTTATACATCAGGGAATTGATGTATGGTGCGATAATGCCGTATTTTATGAGAATGAAAATTTTTTTAAGGCTTATGGGAATGTCCGCATGAAACAAGGAGACACGGTAAGTATGAAGAGTAATTACGCCGAATATAATGGTGATACACAATTTGCCTTTGCCAGTGGACAAGTAAAAATGCAACGTCCAAATACTACTTTAGAAACCGACACCCTATTTTTCGATAGATTAAAAGATGAAGCTTATTACCGAAGCGGTGGTAAAATAATTGATACAGCAAGTGTATTAACTAGCCAGATTGGTCGGTATTATTTAAAAGACGATAAATATTCTTTTAACACCGATGTAACTATTACCAATCCAAAATATATAGTACATTCCAATCAAATGGATTTTTATTCGGAAACTGGAAATGCATATATGTATGGGCCATCTACCATAGAAAGTGAAACAACTACTATTTATTGCGAAAGAGGTTTTTACGATACTCGTGGTGATACTGGGTATTTTGTAAAAAATTCGAAAATAGATTATAATAATCGTACCGTAAAAGGCGATAGTTTATATTTCGACCGATCTAAAAATTTTGCTTCTGCTACTAATAACATTCGAGTAATAGATACTGCCAACCAAAGTGTGGTAAGCGGGCATTATGCCGAAGTTTACCGAGAGAAAGATTCTGTAATAATTACAAAATGGCCTTTAGCCTCTAGCTTGCAACAAAACGATTCCTTATTTATAAGTAGTGACACGTTATTAATTACCGGCAAACCTGAAAACCGAGTTATACGAGGTTTTTATGATGTCCGTCTTTTTAAGGCTGACATGAGTGGAAAAAGTGATTCTATTTATGTAGATCAAAAAGAGGGAATTACTAAACTTATCAATATTAATAATACTCCTGTAAAGCCAACTTCGATTTCTAAACCTGGAAGAAAACCAGTTATTTGGTCAGGATTAAATCAAATGACGGGGGATACTATAAAAATTATCAGTAATACAGAAACCGAACAAATTGATAGTTTACTAGTTTATAAAAATGCATTTTTAATTAATAAAGACACTATTGAAGGATATAACCAGATTAAAGGTCAAGAATTAATAGGGCATTTTAAAGACAATGAAATTTATCGAACCGATATCGATAAAAATACGGAAACACTTTATTATAGCCGAAGTGAAGATGGCGAATTAATAGGAATTAGTAAAACGTTATCAAGTAGAATTGAAATTTTCTTTAAAGATAGAGATATAGAAGATGTGTATTATTATCAGAATGTAGATGGTAATTTAAAGCCAAAAGATCAATTTCCTAAACCAGAGAGAGAATTAAGTGGTTTTAATTGGCGTGGCGAAGAACAACTTACCAAAAAACAAGATTTATTTTTAGGTAAAGAAAAACCAAAACTTAAAAAAATTGAAGGAATTAAACTTCCTGAAGAACAAGATAAATTTTTCGGAGATCCTGAAAATAGTAAGCAACTATTAAATCCCAATTCTAGACTTCAAGCAGAAGATTTAAAAGATGCTTCAAGAAAAGATACAGATACACTAAAGGTCCAAGAAGATACTAAGAAAGTTATGGATACAATATCCGACCAAAATTCTAAAACAATAAAATCTAACCCTAAAAATTGAATACAGATTTTTTAAAATATCAGGCACAAACAACATTACATCCATTAGGATTAGAAGTTTCTAGAGCACTGGGATCCTATATCTATACAACAGATGGCCAAAAACATCTTGATTTTGTAGCCGGAGTTTCGGCCAATAGCATTGGCCATTGCCATCCAGCAGTAGTAAAAGCAATAAAAGAGCAAGCCGAAAAATATTTGCATGTAATGGTGTATGGAGAATATGCACAAGCACCTGCTGTTTCATTATCTAAAAAATTAGCAAGCGCCCTACCAGCCCCTTTAAATAAAGTTTATTTAGTAAATTCTGGTACAGAAGCAATAGAAGGTTCCTTAAAATTAGCTAGAAGAGCCACAGCTAGAACTGAAATTATTTGTGCTAAAAAAGCCTATCATGGTAATACAATGGGCTCTCTAAGTTTAATGGATTACGAGGAACGGCAAAAACCATTCCGACCATTAATAGGCGATATTAATCGAATTGAATTTAATAATGAATCAGATTTATCTAAAATTACAACTAAAACAGCAGCAGTAATTTTAGAAACCATACAAGGTGGAGCTGGATTCATTCTTCCCAACACCGAATATCTAAAAAAAGTAAAAACGAGATGTCAAGAAGTTGGCGCTTTATTAATTTTAGATGAAATACAACCTGGTTTTGGAAGAACCGGACAATTATTTGGATTCCAAAATTATGATGTGGTTCCAGATATTCTAGCGGTAGGCAAAGGAATGGGAGGCGGAGTTCCGGTTGGTGCCTTTATAGCTTCAGAAGAATTAATGAATTTATTAGCCGATAAACCCGCTATGGGCCATATTACCACCTTTGGGGGGAATCCGCTTATTGCTGCTTCCTGCTTAGCCACATTAGAAACAATCACAGAAGGAAACTTAATTTCGGAAAGTTTAGAAAAAGAAAAATTATTTCGAGAATTATTGACCCATCCTTTAATTACCGAAATTCGAGGAAAAGGACTCATGCTTGCGGCAATAACCAATTCGGAAGAAATTACTAATCAAGTTATTTTAAAATGTAAAGAAAAAGGCCTTATTTTATTTTGGCTATTATACGAGAAAAAAGCAATACGTATTACTCCACCACTCACAATTTCTAAAGAAGAAATAAGAAAAGGATGTGGCATTATTATTGATGTTTTAGATGAAATAAAAACTAAGGTATAAGTTGTTTATTATTTTGTTAATAACAATTTTAGCGAACGTCCCATCGAAGTTAAAAAACATTTATACCTTTAATCATAGAAATCTTGCAACCCCTAGCTTATGCAATTAAGCCATAACGAAGAGAATAATTTTTCATTAACTCGGTTTGAGTCGATGTTAAAAACAAACGATGTGTTGTTTTTTGATTCTAACGAATTTGAAAATATTATTCATCACTACCTAGAAATAGGAAAAATAAATTTGGCTAAAAAAGCCGTTAAATTGGGGCTTTCTCAGCACCCTACCTCTACAAACTTGAAACTTTTAAAAGTAGAAATTCTAGTCTTCGAAGATAAATTAGAATTAGCTGATTCGTTATTGAATGAAGTTCAGGTTTTAGAAGCTTCTAATGAAGAGGTATATATTCAAAAAGCACAAATTTTATCCAAAAGAGATCAGCATGAAAAAGCCATTCAAGTATTAAAAATGGCTCTAGAAGTAACTGAAGAGGAAGCTGAAATTTATTCGATGATTGGCATGGAGTATCTTTTTATGGAAGATTTCAAAAATGCCAAATTAAATTTCATGAAATGTCTGGAAACAGACGAAGAAGATTATTCTGCATTATATAATGTAATGTATTGTTTCGATTTTTTAGATGAAAAAGAAAAAGCAATCGAATATTTGAATAGCTATCTTAATAAAAATCCATATTGTGAAGTTGCTTGGCATCAACTAGGTAAACAATATTTCGATTTAAAAGAATACAAAAAAGCCTATACTGCTTTCGATTTTGCAATTATCAGCGATGAACTTTTCATCGGTGCTTATATGGAAAAAGGGAAAGTATTAGAAAAAATGGAGCGTTATGCTGAAGCAATTGAAAATTATGAAATCACCCTTCAACTAGACGATCCTACTTCTTTTGCATATTTACGGATTGGTAAATGCTACGACAAATTAGGCATCCAAAAATCGGCATTAAAATATTACAGAAAAACAGTTCACGAAGATCCATTATTAGATAAAGGTTGGATTGCAATTACTGATTATTATTTTAAGAATAAAAATTATAAAAAGGCATTGTATTACATCAATAAAGCCATAAATATTGATGAAGAAAACGTATTGTACTGGAAGCGATACGCAAAAATAAACACTAGATTAGAGTTTTATCTTGAGGCAGAACAAGGCTTTAAAAAAACACTTGATCTTGGTAATTATGAATTAGATACTTGGCTTAAACGATGCGATACACTAATTATATTGGAAGAGTTCGATACTGCAATTAAAAATTTAAAACAAGCTGTAGAATTTTATCCGGATTCTCCAGAAATAGAATATCGATTAAGCGGATTATATTTTAAAATCAATAAATCTGAAGAAGCTTACGAACATTTGATCAATGGTTTAGAGTTAGATTCAGAGTTTATTATCATTATTGAAGAATTATTCCCTGAAATTTTTTCTAGAAAAAGTGTTCAAAAATTAATAAAATCTTATCAGAAAGCTTCAGATTAATTTTTCCTAAATTTGACGGAACTAATTTTTAGCCATGCAAAGAAGCTTTTTAGATTATCTTACCATTACTTTAAAAGGAATGGCGATGGGAGCAGCAGATGTTGTCCCGGGTGTTTCCGGTGGAACCATCGCATTTATTTCCGGTATTTATGAAGAATTAATTGACACTATAAGCGGTGTAGATTTATCACTTATTAAAACTTGGAAAAACAAAGGATTAAGTGCCTTTTGGACACAATTAAATGGTAATTTTATTGTAGCTCTTTTTACCGGAATTTTAATTAGTGTATTTACGTTAATGCGCCTTACCAACTATTTACTAGAAACTTATCCAGTCTTAATTTGGTCTTTCTTTTTCGGGTTAGTATTAGCAAGTATATGGTATGTTGGGAAACAAATACCAAAGTGGAATTTTAAAATAGTCATTGCACTAATTGCAGGTGCAGGTGCAGCATTATACGTAACATCTTTACCTCCTATGGGTAGTACTGATAGTTTATTATATATGCTTTTGGCAGGTGCTTTAGCTGTTTGTGCTATGATTTTACCTGGAATCTCAGGCGCATTTATATTGGTTTTATTAGGTGCTTATAAAACCGTTACTCAAGCGGCACATAATTTCGATTTTAAAACAATAGGTATTGTTGCTGTAGGTGCAGTAATAGGCTTACTTAGCTTCTCTAAAGTTTTAAAATGGTTATTTGCTCATTATACAAATCTTACTTTAGCGGTTCTTACTGGTTTTATTGCGGGTTCTTTAAACAAAATTTGGCCATGGAAAAAAATATTAGAAACAGCACAATATGGAGATAAAGAAGTTGTTTTGAAAGAAACCTCTGTTCTTCCATGGAACTTTGAAGGAGATTCGCAATTATTATTTTCCATTATACTAATGGTTGCTGGTTTTGGACTTATTTTTCTTCTGGAAAGTTTAGCCGATACTAAACCTGAAAAAAGCAATGCAACAAACTAGAACATTTACCGATAAAATTTTTCTTATTCTGAAAGGTTTAGCAATGGGTGCTGCCAATAAAGTACCTGGTGTTTCTGGTGGTGTTGTAGCTTTTGTAGCTGGTTTTTACGAGGAGTTTATATACTCATTACAAAAACTAAACTTAAAAGCCTTAAAATTAATTATTAACGGTAGATTTAGAAGCTTTTATCATTATATAAACGGTAAATTTTTAATATTACTTATACTAGGCATGTTAATCAGCTATTTTAGTGTATCTAAAATACTAGATTACCTCATGGTAAATTATGAGCTTTATGTTTGGTCTGGTTTCTTTGGATTAATAATTGGTTCTATTTATTATATCAGTAAAGATTTTAGTAATTGGGACCGCAGAAGTATTACGTTTGCTATATTAGGGATTTTGGCAGGAGTTTTTATCAGCATGCTAGAACCCGCAAAAGAAAATGATAATTTATGGTTTGTTTTTTTCTGCGGAATTATTGGTGTTTCCGGAATGACGTTACCGGGGCTTTCTGGCTCTTTCATTCTTATTCTTTTAGGTAATTATGTATTATTACTTGTAGACTCTGTTAACGCTCTTTATGATACTATGGCCGATATTATTAGTTTCGACTTTAGTTTTTTAGAAAATACATTACGCATTCATCTTTTAAAAGTAATGTTAGTTTTTGCGTTAGGATCACTGGCAGGTTTAATCTCTTTATCTCATATATTAGGATATGTATTAAAACACTATAAAAAAGATACTTTTGCGGTTATTATAGGCTTTATAACAGGATCGCTAGGTGTAGTTTGGCCATGGAAAACAAAAATATACAAGTTAGATTTACAATCTAATTTTTTATTAGATAGCCATGGAAACAAAATTATAGATAACTATAACCGATATTTCCCAGATTTATCAATAGTACAAACCTATATGGCAATTTTCTTTATTTTAGTTGGAATTTTTATAGTTTTAGGCCTCGCCTTCTACGAAAAAAATAAAAATATAAAATGAAACATTTCGGATTACTTGGTAAAAACATCGATTATTCCTTTTCACGAGGTTACTTTTCAGAAAAATTTCAGAAAGAAAATATAAATGCTGATTATTCGAATTTCGATATAGCTGATATTTCAGAATTTCCGTTATTACTTGAAAAAAGTACTAATTTTGCCGGTCTAAACGTTACTATACCTTATAAGGTTGCAATAATAGACTTTTTAGATGATCTAGCGGAAGAGGCAAAAGCAATTCAAGCCGTAAATGTTATTAAGTTTGAGTTAGGAGGTAAATTAATTGGCTATAATACCGATTTTATAGGTTTTCGTGATTCAATTCGGCCTTATTTACAGCCACAACACACACATGCACTAATATTGGGCACAGGCGGTGCTTCTAAAGCAATAGCGTATGCCTTAAAAACATTAGGTATTAGTTATAAATTTGTATCTAGAACCCCGAAAAAAAATCAATTTAGTTATACAGAACTTACTAAGGAAATTTTACTAAAATATTCTTTACTAATAAACACCACACCATTAGGAACATATCCTGATATAAAAAATTGTCCGGATATTCCCTATCAATTTATCACAAACAATCATTTGGTGTACGATCTTATTTATAATCCTTCGGTAACAAGCTTTATGCAAAAATCGAAAGATAATGGAGCTACTGCTGTAAATGGTCAAAATATGTTAGAATTACAGGCAGAAGCAGCTTGGCGTATTTGGAATTCATAAATATTGTTTTTTTATGCTTTTCTAACTCATAAACAAATAGGAATGTTTGCCCAATTTTAGTGGAGTTGTTATCTTTCAGCTTTAATAATTCTAGAATAGAACTTTAACATTGAAAAATATGTCTCAACCAGAAAATGAAAACCAAAAAGAAATGCTTTCTAACAATACTACTCCAGAAAAAAATGCTGGAGAGCAAGAAAATGCTAAAGTAGAAAGCCAAAAAGAAGAAAATGCAGCAGAAGAATCATTTTCGGAATCTGTTGAGAATCCCACGGCAAATCAGAACGAAGAGACTGAGCTGAAAGAAGAAACTGTTGCCGAATCTACTTTTGTACACGAAAACGAAGAACCAGCTAATACTGATGCTTCTCAAGATTCAGAAGAAACTGAAGATGAGGATGACGAGGTTATAGATGAACATAAAAAAGGAGTAGATGATTCTCTAGCTGAAGACAGCGAAGACGAAACTACTAGCGAGCGATATAATATTCCAAAAAAAGACTACCATTCCATGAGTAAGGAAGATTTGGTAGCAGAACTGGAAAAATTGCTTAAAAACGAGAAAGTACAAGCCATTAAAGAACATGTTATTGAAATTCGAACAGAATTCAATGCTAAATTTGATGAGGAAGTCGAAGAAAAAAAAGAAGAATTTTTAGCCGAAGGCGGAAATATTATCGATTTTCAGTATACCACTCCTTTAAAAAAGCAATTTAATTCGTTGTATTTTGATTATCGCGAAAAGCGAAACAATTATTACCAACAATTAAATAAAGATTTAAACGCCAATTTAAATCGACGTTTTGAACTTATTGAAGAGTTAAAAGGACTGATTAATGTAGAAGAGAATATTAATACTACTTACAATCACTTCAAAGAAATTCAAGATCAATGGCGTACGGCAGGGCCAATCCCTAGAGATAAATACAGCACTGTTTGGAACACCTATCATCACCATGTAGAGAATTTTTATGATTTTCTACATTTAAACCGTGAGTTTAGAGATATGGATTTCAAACATAATCTAGACCAGAAAATAAAACTGATTAATCGTGCTGAAGAGCTTACTCAAGAAACCGATGTAAATAGGTCTTTCCGAGAATTGCAAATGCTTCATAAAATCTGGAAAGAAGAATTAGGTCCGGTAGCTAAAGAATATCGAGATGAAATTTGGGATCGCTTCAGTAAAGCCACTAAATTAATTCACGATCGTCGTCAAGATTATTTTAATAACCTTGAACAAGAATTTGAAAAAAACTGGGAAAAGAAACAGCAAATCATCGAAAAAATTCGAGAAATTGCCGATCAAACTTTCACCAGTCACAACAAATGGCAACAAAAAATTAAGGAAGTTGAAAGCTTACGTGAAGCATTCTTTAAAGCCGGTAAAGTTCCTAGAACTAAAAATGAAGATACTTGGAGTGATTTTAAAGCAGTTGTAAGACAATTCAACCGAAATAAAAACACCTTCTATAAGAATTTGAAAAAAGACCAGTATAAAAATCTGGAAAAGAAAAAAGAATTAATTCAAATTGCAGAAGATAATAAAGAAAGTGACGACTTTAAAACCGTTACTCCTTTAATGAAAAAAATACAAGCTGACTGGAAAAGTATCGGTCACGTACCAAGAAAAGACAGTGATAAAATTTGGAAACAGTTTAAAGAAGCTTGTAATTTCTATTTTAACAAATTAAATCAAGAACGTAGCGAATCTGAAAAAGTAGAGCTAGATGCTTACGGTGCTAAAAAAGATTTACTAGATAAAGTGCGTTCTTATAAACTTACCGGAGAAAAAGAGGAAGATTTAAAAACTATTAAAGGCTTTATTTCTGAATGGAAAAACATCGGTCGTGTTCCGTATAATAAACGATTTATTGAAGGGAAATTTAATAAAGCTTTAGATCAATTATTCAATAAATTAGACGTAAATCGTACAAAAGCTGAAATGCTTAAGTATGAGAATAAAATACAATCTTTAAACGATTCTGATGACGATCGGAAAATTAGAAATGAACACTTCTTCCTAACTAAAAAAGTTGAAGAAACTAAAGCTGAAATTAGACAACTTGAAAATAACCTTCAGTTTTTCTCTAATGTAGAAGATGATAACCCACTTGTACAAGAAGTTCATAAAAATATAAACGACCACAAAGCACAATTAAAAGTGTGGCAAGAAAAGCTTAAAAAAGTAAGATCACTTTACTAAGTGACGCTTATCCTACTAATACATGAAAAAGAAAGCCTCTTTGAAAAATTTCAAAGAGGCTTTTGCTATTCTGTAATTACATTTTTCATTGTTTAAAGGCTAATTCAAACAAATACGAATGATTATTTTATAGAATAGTATTTTCTTAAATTCATTTGCTATACCTATAAACTTTATAATCTTTCAATTATTATATTTACACTCAAATAAATTTTAAATTCTAAAAAAAGACATCTTTTTTTAAAAATCTAATAATAATCTTCTTACTATATAGACGCAGAAAAAATGAAATTGTTACAATTATTATTTAAAATTTCATCCAAAAATTAACAATTATGAAAAAACTCATCATATTACTTTTTATATGTATAAGCTTCACAAAAGTATGTGCACAAAACATCAATCAAAAAGATAATGAAGGTAAAAGAGATGGTTTATGGATTGTGAACTACCCCAACACAAATCAAATTAAATTCGAAGGAACCTTTAAACACGGTAAAGAAGTAGGCAAATTCAAATTCTATAAAAAAGGAATTACTGAAAATCCAAGTGCTATAATGAATTTTGAAACAGGAAGCGACTCTGTTAAAATTACTTACTATAGTCAAAAATCAGAAATTATTAGTGAGGGTATGATGCTCAATAAAAAAAGAGCTGGCAAATGGATTACTTATCACAACGGTACTGATCAAGTTATGCAAAAAGAATTCTATAAAAATGACAAGTTAGAAGGCACACAAACTACATATTATAGAGATGGCAAAAAAGCAGAAGTTACCGAATATAGAAATGGATTAAAAAATGGCAAAAGCCAAATATTTTCTACTGAAGGCCAATTACTACAAAAATTGAATTATAAAGATGGGCAAATACATGGCCATGTTACCTTCTATAATGCAGATGGAGATTTTGTCGCTGAAGGTGATTATGCAAATGGAGAACGCATTAAAGATAGAGATTCAAAAAATCAGCCTAAAAATAACTAATTGGTATTTGGTTGAACAATCTAAACTTGTTACACCAGCAATATTTTGTAATTTTGGACTTCTTTTTACGACTGTAAAATCCCCTCTATTCATAAAGGGGTTAGTAATTAAATTTTTATGAAAAAAGTAGTAGTTGGATTATCGGGAGGCGTAGATAGTAGTGTTTCTGCATATTTATTGCAACAACAAGGTTATGAGGTTATTGGCTTATTTATGAAGAACTGGCATGACGACTCAGTAACTATTTCGGATGAATGCCCTTGGTTAGAAGATAGTAATGATGCCATGTTAGTTGCAGAAAAATTAGGCATTCCATTTCAAACAGTAGATTTAAGTAAAGAATATAAAACTCGTATTGTAGACTATATGTTTAACGAATATGAGCGGGGACGTACCCCAAATCCAGATGTACTTTGCAATCGGGAAATAAAGTTCGATGTTTTTATGAAAATTGCGCTCTCTTTAGGGGCAGATTATGTTGCAACAGGACACTATTGCAGAAAAGCAACACTAGAAAAAGATGGAGAAACTATTTACAAACTTCTATCAGGTAAAGATACTAATAAAGATCAATCATATTTTCTGTGTCAATTAACGCAAGAACAACTATCAAAAACACTTTTCCCTATTGGCGAATTACAAAAGCCTGAAGTTCGAAAAATAGCAACTGAACAAGAGTTAGTCACCGCCGACAAAAAAGATTCGCAGGGCCTATGTTTTATCGGTAAAGTACGTTTACCAGAATTCCTTCAACAAAAACTAAAACCTAAAGAAGGAAAAATTATAGAGATAGATGCAAATCATAGCATGTTTGAAGAAACTGTTCCGGAATTTGAGAATAAAGAAAACAAACTTCAATACTTAGCTAAAAAATACAGCTATACCAGCAATCAAGGCAAAGTTGTTGGCAAACATCAAGGTGCACATTTCTTTACAAAAGGCCAACGTAAAGGTTTAGCCGTTGGTGGTACTCCGGAACCGCTATTTGTAATAGATACCGATGTAAAAGAAAATGTTATTTACACCGGACAAGGTAAAAATCACCCCGGAATTTATCGAAAAGCCCTTTTTATTAATCCAGATGAAATACACTGGGTTCGTAAAGATTTATCCATTTCAAATAATAAAACTTTATCAGTAAAAGCTCGTATTCGATATCGGCAACCTTTACAGGATGCTACATTACATCAAACCGAAAATGGAATGTATGTGGTATTCGAAAAACCACAAGCTTCTATAACCGAAGGCCAATTTGTAGCTTGGTATTTAGAAGATGAGTTGGTTGGCTCTGGTGTAATTTCTTAATTAAGATTAGAAAAAATAATGGCTGCTAATAAAATTACAGAATTATTCAATATTAATTACCCAATAGTTCAAGGCGGAATGGTCTGGACAAGTGGATGGAGATTGGCTGCTGCTGTTAGTAATGCTGGTGGTCTGGGGGTAATTGGTGCCGGTTCTATGTACCCTGAACTTTTACGAGAACATATTCAAAAGTTCAGAAAAACATCTAAAAAATCATTTGGGGTAAATGTTCCATTACTATATCCGCATTCTGAAGCTATAATGGAAGTAATAATCGAAGAAAAAGTACCTATTGTTTTTTCTTCGGCAGGAAATCCTAAAGTTTGGACATCATCATTACAGCAGCATGGCATAAAAGTAGCTCATGTGGTAAGTAGTGTAAAATTCGCATTAAAAGCAGAAAAAGCAGGTGTAGATGCTATTGTTACAGAAGGTTTTGAAGCTGGTGGCCATAATGGAAGTACTGAAAGTACTACACTTACTTTAATTCCTGTAGTAAAACAAAAAATTTCAGTTCCACTAATTGCTGCCGGAGGCATAGCTACAGGAAGAGGAATGTTAGCCGCAATGACATTAGGTGCCGATGGGGTACAAATTGGTAGTCGATTTGTTACTTCAAATGAAGCCTCTTCGCATCATAATTTTAAAGAAATGGTAGTTTCTTCTGAAGAAGGAGATACAATGCTTACATTAAAAGAATTAGGTTGTGTTCGCCTTTTAAAAAACGACTTTTATCATCAAATTCAAAAACTATATTCCGAAAAAGCATCGTTAGCAGAAGTAGAAAATTTCCTTGGAAAAGGAAGACTTCGGAAAGGTATTTTTGAAGGTGATTTAAAAGAAGGCAAACTTGAAATTGGACAAATTTCAGCATTAATTTCAGAAATTAAGCCTGCAGCTGAAATTATAAATGAAATAATTGAAGAATTTAATGACACTTCTTCTGAAGTTGCTGCTCTTAAATTTTAAGATTACAATTACTTCCAATACATATTCTTATAAAACAGAATTCGCAAGATTTATTAGATAAAACAATCAAGATTATAGGCTAGAGACCTATAATCTTGATTGTTAATTGAATATAAATTATTAGCCATTTATATTATTAACTAATAACTCATATTTAAACTTGAAAAAATTGCAGCTCCAAATAAAATAAAGAAAAAGAAACTTAACACAATTCCTATTAAATAAACTAATAGCATGCCTTGTGCCCAGTTCTTTCTATTTGGATTATTATCATCACTAAATGCCCATACTAATAAAAGAATTAGACCAATTATTGGTAAGCCAGATACAAAAATATAAAGGCACCATTTTTTTGGTGATATTTGATTAGTTCCTGGATTAAATGTGTTTTGAACTTCCATAATTTTAAGTTGGTTTGTTAATTTTTTAAAAATAAAATTATTTTTAAAAATACTGAATAACAACTTAAAAAATTATTAAATCACCCAAACCTGAATACTCTAATTTTAGTTACCTACTATCCTACTTGTTATAAAAAAACTGAATATTCTTCTCAATATCTGGATGCAAACTGTAAAGTACCGGACAAGTTTTAGCAACACGCTCTAATTTTGTCTTTATTTCTTCCGAATATTCTTCAGGAAAATGTAATTCGATATCTATTTTAGAAATCCGTCGAGGACTAGCAGACATAGTTTTAGCTACACCTGCAGTTGTTCCTTCAATAGAAATTCCTAAAGACTCACTTTTTATACCTAACATGGTTAAAATACAACTTGCCAAAGCTGTAGCTACTGTATCTGTAGGAGAAAAAGACTCTCCTTTACCGTGGTTATCTAAGGGGGCATCCGTAATTAGTTTAGTTCCACTTTGTAAGTGTTCTGCTTCAGTCCTTAAATTCCCTAAGTATTTCACTTTTGCTGTCATCGGCTTGTTTTAATGTTAGATCCGGATTCATTTGTAGAATATAAACTGCTTCATTTTGAAAACCACCTCCGGGCTGTGGTCTATATAAAAACTTATTTTCGTTATATTCTGTATAACCATTTACGTTTTCAAAAGATGTATATATATCTTCTGAACTAGCCAAATGCAATAACACATCCATTGTTAAATCATAGCCTCTTACAGCAAACTGATTTGGCGTTACACCATATTCATCTTTGTAGGAATTTATGAAAGTATCAGAAATTTCAGGATCATATTCTTTATCGATAGAAGGATAATGGAAATAAAGGTTTCCTAAATCTGAATTCGCTACGCTCTCATTTTCATAACTAGCATTTTTATCAGTGGTAAATAACGTGATATTATTAACTTCATCTCGAAGCAATCTATTTAATGCAGCAACGGTACTACTAATTGTCCCTACATTTTCAGAAATCAAAACTACCCAGTTCTGCATCGTTGGAATAATAGCATTAGAAAGTTTAGATTCTGCAACATAAGCATTGCTAGGTTCTACAAATTTTGCATTTGGAAAAATCTCTCCTAATTTTCGTTTACAATCGTAATTTTGACTGTCGGCTACTACTATTATATTTTTATCTTGCCCAAATAGTTTTAAGTAATCTAACATTTGTTGAGCCATTACTTCTTCACTAGGGCGAGAAATAAATAAGTTATTATTACCTTTTATTTCTTTATTAGTTAATGGTGTAAATACAGGTATATTTTTGCTTTTTAAGCGTTTTGCTGCCGCTTCAGTGGTAGATTGTAACAACGGTCCTATTACCGCATCTACATCATTAAAACTATGTGTATTAATAATATTAGCTACTTCTTGTGGATTTTGTCTTGTATCGTACTGTTTTATTTCGGTATGGATTCCCAACTTTTCTGCATCACGAATTGCCATTTGTGCTCCAGTATAAAAGTCTAAACTAATCCGTAAAATACGTTTATCAAGTATTGCTTTTTCGTAATCAGCAGAAGAATCAATTTGAATTTCATTTAAATTATAAGGAAGCATAAATGCTAATCGCTTCGGAGAAAAATTACTTAATGAATCTTTTAAATTCACTTTGTTTCCACGAATTTTTTCTAATGCATAACTTTTAGATGGAGTTTCCCAATCAGCAGGATCTTGCTCTTCCGGATTAGGTACTTTTAATACCATTCCTGCTTTTAAACCTTCTTGTCTAACTGCAGGATTAAGTTCTATTATAGAATCTTGAGTTACATGAAATCGTTTGGCTAAACGAAATAATGTTTCTTTCGGTTTTACTTCGTAATATTTAAAAACATCATCTAATAAGACCACAGGTTCCGGAGAAACTTTAGTTCCTACCTTCAACATTAAACCTGGATGTAAAACATCTACTGTTGGGTTTAAAGCTTCAAGTTCTTTAACTGTAATTCCATATTTTCTGGCTATACCAAATTTAGTTTCTTTAGGTAAAACTATATGTTCTCGTAATTTATCTTGGTTGTATTGCTTTCTAATTCCTTCTTTAGAATCATTTTCCGGCTTTGCTACAATACTATCAATTTTTCTAAAAACAGGAATCCTTATTACTTCTCCTTTTTGAAGTTCTTTAGAATATAATTGTTTGTTATAACGCTTAATATCACTTATCTCTACATTATACTGTTGAGAAAGACTAAAAAGTGTTTCCTTCTTTTTTACTTTATGCTCCTTAAATTCTACAGGTTTTAAACTTACCTCACCTATTTTAGCCGGCATTCCTTTATCTTTTTTTGCTAAAGGAATTACCAGCTTAGAGGATACTTCTATACCGTTTTTTGCATCGGGATTGTATTTATATATGTCTTCTTCAGAAATATTATAATCCTTGGAGATACTGTAAACAGTTTCTCCCTTCTTTACAGTATGGTAATCAAATCCCTGCGAAAATGCAGAAATAGCTGTCATACATAAGAAACAAATTAAAAAAAGGTATCTCATTTTATGTTTTTTTGCTTTATTTAGTGTACTGCAAATTCTATTCCCACTCTATTGTTGCTGGCGGCTTAGAACTAATATCGTATACCACTCTATTAACGCCTTTTACTCGATTTATTATGGCATTAGATGTTTTTTGCAAAAATTCATAGGGTAAATTTACCCAGTCGGCTGTCATTCCATCGGTAGATTCTACCGCTCTTAAAGCTACAACTTTCTCATAGGTGCGCTCATCTCCCATCACTCCTACTGATTGTACAGGTAAAAGCATTGCTCCGGCTTGCCAAACATGATCGTATAATCCAGCATCACGTAAACCTTGGATGAAAATATGATCTACTTCTTGTAATATTCTAACTTTTTCAGCAGTTATGTCACCCAAAATCCTAATCGCTAAACCAGGCCCAGGAAATGGATGGCGACCCAATAATTTTTTATCAATTCCTATCTCTGCCCCTACTCTTCTTACCTCATCTTTAAATAACATTCGAAGTGGCTCTACCACTTTTAACTTCATAAAATCCGGTAAACCACCAACATTATGGTGAGATTTTATAGTAACCGATGGTCCATTTACAGAAACCGACTCGATTACGTCGGGATAGATAGTTCCCTGTGCTAAATAGGTTACATCTTTTATTTCGTGCGCCTCATCATCAAAAACTTCAATAAAAGTATTTCCTATGGCTTTTCTTTTTAATTCAGGATCGCTAATTCCAGCTAAAGCACCTAGAAAACGTGCAGAAGAATCTACTCCTTTTACGTTTAACCCCATATCCTTATACTGGTGAAGCACATCTTCAAACTCATTTTTACGAAGTAAACCGTTATTAACAAAAATGCAATATAAGTTTTTACCGATAGCCTTATGTAAAAGCATTGCTGCTACAGTAGAATCTACTCCTCCACTAAGTCCTAAAACTACTTTATCGTTACCTATTTTCTCTTTTAACTCACCTACAGTTAAATCTACAAAAGCACCTGGAGTCCAGCTTTGTTCTACCCCGGCAATATTTACTAAAAAGTTTTCTAGTAATTGTTTTCCATCGGTAGAGTGGTAAACTTCAGGATGAAACTGGATTGCAAAAGTTTCTTCGCCTTCAATACGATAGGCCGCATTTAATACGTCTGTAGTACTTGCTAAACGAACACTATTTTCAGGTAATTCTTTAATAGTGTCACTATGGCTCATCCATACTTGAGATCGTTCTTTTATAGCTTCAAAAAGGGGTTCTCCACTTTTAATTACGTCTAAATTTGCACGACCATATTCTCTAAATTCAGAAGCTTCTACTTTACCTCCGTGAAAATGGGCTAAATATTGAGCACCATAACAAACGGCAAGTAAAGGTAATTTCCCTCTAATTTGAGACAAATCTGGATGCGGTGCATCTTCTGCCCTTACCGAAAATGGACTTCCGGAAAGAATAGCTGCTTTAAAGCCTGAAAGGTCTTGTGGAACTTTGTGAAATGGGTGAATCTCGCAGTAAATATTTAATTCTCTTACACGCCTTGCTATCAATTGCGTGTACTGCGAGCCGAAGTCTAAGATGAGTACGTTATTTTGCATGCGCAAAATTAAAAATTTACGCTAAAAATAAAATACAAAACTCATATATTTTAAAAACATTCTGAATTAGTAGATACTATAATTTTTAAAATTCAGTTATAGTTAATACAAAACTAACTATTAAAACCTTTTATTACACATGAAATATTTAAGTGCTATCATTTTTTCAATAGCTATTGTTATTGCTTCTTGGTTTTTAGGAGATGCTTATGTAAGTAGAGCTAATCCCGATGGAACCATATCGGTTACCGGAGCCGGTAGCGAAAATTTCACTTCCGATCTAATTGTTTGGGAGGGAAGTTTTAGTAGAATGAGTTCTAATTTAGAAACAGCTTATTTTCAGCTCAATAAAGATAAAGAGACTGTAAAAAAGTATTTAATACAAAAAGGTATTAAAGAAGATAATATTATTTTTAATTCTGTAAATACGAATGAGCAACGTGAACAACAATACCAAAATGGTAATTATATAGGTAGTGTTTTTAAAGGCTATGAACTTACTCAGAATGTAAAAATAGAATCTAACGATGTGGAATTAATCGAAGGAGTTTCTAGAGAAATTACCGAATTACTAAATAAAGGAGTTCAATTTAATTCAACCCCGCCAAGATATTATTACACTAAACTTTCAGATCTTAAAATTGAAATGATTTCTAAAGCAACCGAAGATGCCCGATTACGAGCTGAAAGAATTGCTAAAAATTCAGGTGGTAAATTAGGTGACCTCAAAAGTGCTAACATGGGAGTTTTCCAAATTACCGGACAAAACAGTGGGGAAGATTATAGCTGGAGTGGTGCCTACAACACCGGAGACAAAAAGAAAACAGCTAGTATTACAATGCGTTTAGAATACGAAATTGAATAATTAGTAAGTATATTTATAAACTAAAAAAGTTCAGAATTAAATTTAATTCTGAACTTTTTTAGTTTTATTTAAAACTGAAATCGGATTATTTCATCGAATCTAAAATTTTATCGATATCATCTTCTGTAGTATCTGGATTGATAAAACAAAAACGTATCACTGTTTCTTTTTTCCAAGTAGTTGGTGTTACCAATGCAAAACCGGAATTATGATTTTTATACGTCCAAGCTTTATAATCTTCGGCTTTCCATCCTTTTCTTCTAAATAATACTACAGATAAACTCTGTGGCCTTATAAGTTCTACTTCTTCTCGAAAAACTATTTTTTCAGCAGCAATATTAGCCAATTCAATACCGCGTTCAATAGCTTGTTTATATTTATCGGTTCCGTGCATGGCTAACGAAAACCATAATGGCATTCCGCGAACACGACGTGTTAACTGAATTTGATAATCGGCCGGATTAAATCCTTGCGCACCTTCATCAGAAAAAATATCTAAATAAGCACCTTTTTGTGAATGGGCATTTTTAGCCAATTCCATATTTTTATAAATTACCGCGCCACAATCGTAAGGAGAAAATAACCATTTATGCGGATCTATTGTAATACTATCGGCGTTTTCAATACCATTAAATAAATGCCGTACCGAATTTGCAGCTAAAGCACCGCCACCATAAGCACAATCTACATGCATCCAAACGTCTTCTTTATTACAAACCTCAGCAATAGAATCTAATTTATCTATAATACCAGCATTGGTGGTTCCTCCGGTTGCTACTACCGCAAATAGCCGTTTTCGATCAGTTTCTTCTAATTCATTGATAGCTTGCTGAAGTTCCTTTCCTCCAAGCGCTTCGCCATCATTATCTATCATCACTACATCAGCATCTATAACTTGAGCCATAGATTGTACAGAACTATGTGCCCCATCTGAGGTTAATATAAGTCCTTTTACACCAATATTAGAAACATCAGCATCACGCCAAGCCTGCCGTGCCGTAACTAACGCTGAAAGATTCGCTGATGTACCGCCACTTGTAAATACTCCAAAAGCAGTATCAGGAAGTCCGGTTAGGGAAACCATCCACTTCATAGCTTGGTTTTCACAAAAAATTCCACCGGCTCCTTCCATCCAATACGCGCCATGAATACTAGACGCAGAAGTTACCAAATCAAACATAATAGCTGCCCTTGTAGGTGCGGCCGGCACAAATGCTAAGTTTCTAGGATGATCTATAGGTACATTAGCTTTTGCTAATACATCTTTAAAAAGTTTAAACGCATTTTCACCACCAATTCCACTAGGTGTTATTGTTTCTCCTACAATTCGTAATAATTCATTCTCACTTTTAGGAGAACCAAGTTCTGGTGTAATATTCGAGATACGGTCTATGGCATACTTCATGACGTCTAACGTCATTTCCACCAAGTCCATATCTATTGTGTGCATTTTATTTTGTTCCAAAAGTTATAATTTTAAAATTTTGTTCTAAGGGGTTCAACGTATTTAATAACATTTCAATTAATTCATTTCCATACTCTGCATACCATTCCGAAAAATTGGTTTGGCGCTCTTGTAAACTTTGGTTAGGAAATAATTGATTTTGTAATTCGGCAATTCGACTTACCTCTTCTTTTAATTTTCGCTTTTGGGCTTTTAACAAACGTTTCTCTAGATTTTGTAATCCTTTTAATTGTTTTACTTCCTGGGCTTTTACGGCTCCTAAGAAGGATTTATCGGTTTTTTCAGCCAAATCATACATTTCTTGAAACTGCTTCACTAAATGTTCTTTTTGTGGACTGAAATCAATATCGATATTCGATATTTTTCGCACTTTTCTGTTGATTAACTCGTGCTGTTGAAGAAATAATTCTTTATTCGAAATATCTAATTTCGTTCTTTTTTCCTGTTGTTTTTCAGATTGAAGTAATGCTGAATTTCG
Source organism: Zunongwangia sp. (assembly GCF_048269745.1). Lineage (NCBI taxonomy): Bacteria > Pseudomonadati > Bacteroidota > Flavobacteriia > Flavobacteriales > Flavobacteriaceae > Zunongwangia > Zunongwangia sp. The sequence goes on from NZ_JBLXIB010000003.1 coordinate 121,957, forward strand.
TAATAAAAGTATTGGAAATGGCACGTTTTCAGCTTCAAAATAATCTTTTAGTTCTAACCAATACGCCAGCTCACCACCACCGCCAATATAACATAGGTTTGGCAAAATTACTTCTTGATAAAGCGGACGCATCATCACATTCGAACTAAAATGTTGTGGATTTTCATGCAATTCTGATAAAATATCTTCTTTACTCCACTCTATTTTCTTTTCGTGGACATAAAACTTACCATCTCGTTTTATAATACGTTCTCGATAACCGTTATTCAAGTAAAATAGGTTAATTTCACGTGGGTTTACTTGAACATTATAGCCTAAATTAGCTAATTCCTCAGTCTTTTTTTCGGTATGCTTATAAGAATGTTGTTTTACTAATTCATTTTCCACATAAGGAATAAACATTTTTTTAAGCTCAGGCTGTTGCGCGCCAATAATTACGAGTCCGTATTCCTTAAAAAGCTCATTAGCTAAATAACGGGTAGCATCGGTTAAGTTTTCATGCGCTAAATAAGCCTCTTGAAATAATGATTTTAGCTTATCGGCAGCTGAACCTCCACCTATTTCAGCAGAAAAAAGTTTAAATACCTCATCTAAACCAGCTGTCGACAAATAGCCTACAGCATCAATACTAGCTCCTTTTTCTGAAGAATTCCATTGAAATTTTTTACCGTTTAAATTAAAATAATTGATTTCGTCAAAATCATGATCTTCGGTAGCCATCCAATAAACAGGCACAAAATCGTGACTTGGATATTCTTTTTTAAGCAGTTTTGTAAGATTGATTACTGAAATTATTTTATACAGAAAATAAAGTGGTCCGGTAAATAAATTTAACTGATGCCCGGTTGTTATGGTAAAGGTTGTAGATTTAGAAAGTGACTCTATATTAGCCAAAGTAGCTTCAGAAACCTCAAAACCATTGTATTGTTTATGAAGGCTTTCAACCAATACTTTACGGCTTTCTACAGAAAAATTCTTTTCCTTTTCATTAATTTGATCTTTAAAATTATCAATTTCAGGAAATCGATTATAAAAAGAAGCTAATTCTTCTTTTTGATCCAAATAATCCAAAATAAGATTTGAAAAATAATTGGTTTCGGAATACGAAATACAATCGGTCGGCATACATTTTTTTTGAGAATGCAAAGATACCGAATGTATAACTTTTATCCACTAAATTTTAGTTAATTCACCCGCGAACGCTATCTTTACTATCATAATCTTAACCTGATCCCTTTTTATGAAGAATAAAATACTCGCAGTTTCTCTTTTTTTTCTAACTTTTTTTAGTGTACACGCACAGCTAAAATCACCCTCGGATTTTTTAGGATATGAACTTGGGAGCCAATTTTCAAGACATGCCGATGTTGTCGATTATTTTGAATATATCGCAGAAAATTCTCCTTTAGTTACTTACCACACATACGGTAAAACCAACGAAAGAAGACCACTTACCTATGCCGTGATTTCTACAGAAGAAAATATTGGAAACATCGAGGAAATTAGAAAAAATCACTTACGCCAAACCGGAATTTTAGATGGTACCCCCACAACCGATAAAGCGATCGTTTGGTTAAGTTATAACGTGCATGGTAACGAAGCTTCTAGTACAGAAGCCTCGATGAAAACCCTTTATAATCTTATTACTGAAAAGCAGGACTGGTTAAAAAACACCATCGTGATTATAGACCCTTGTGTGAATCCCGATGGACGTGATCGTTATGCTAACTGGTATAATCAAGTAAAGCAAACACCTTTTAACACTTCACAAGATGCTGCTGAACATTACGAACCATGGCCCGGTGGAAGACCAAACCATTATTTATACGACCTAAACCGTGATTGGCTTTGGGCTACACAGGTAGAAACACGAAGCCGCTTAAAAATCTATAACCAATGGATGCCCCATATTCATGTAGATTTTCATGAACAAGGAATTAACAATCCCTATTATTTTGCTCCGGCAGCCGAGCCATTCCACGATATTATTACACCTTTTCAAAGAGATTTCCAGACAAGAATCGGTAAAAACAATGCTAAATATTTTGATAAAGAAGGATGGTTATTTTTCACTAAAGAGAGTTTTGATTTGCTTTATCCAAGTTATGGTGACACCTATCCAACATATATGGGAGCTATTGGAATGACCTACGAGCAGGCAGGTCATGGCCGTAGTGGTTTAGGGATAGAAACAGATCAAGAACAAACTTTAACTCTTAAAGATCGTATTAATCACCATTTTACAACAGGTATTTCTACGGTTGAAATGGCCTCGAAAAATGCAGAAGAATTAGCTTCAGAATTCAGTAATTACTTTGAAAACACCGATAGAAAGTATAAAACTTTTGCCCTTAATGGTAACAAAGATAAAATTGATGCTTTAAAAGAATTATTGGATCGTCATGAAATTAAATATTCTAGAGCAAATAAAGGTGAAAGAATCTCAGGATACAGTTTTACTGAAAATAAAGATGGAAGTTTAACCACTACAGATCAAACTTTACTGGTGAGCACACAACAGCCAAAAGGACATATGGTTGAAGTTCTTTTTGAACCTAAAACGAAGTTAAACGACTCGGTTACCTACGATATTACAGCGTGGAGTTTGCCTTATGCTTATGGTTTAAATGCGGTTGCCAGCACCAGGGATTATTCAGGAAAAAATACTACTGAAACAACATCAAATATCAGTAACGTGGTGGATGCTGAAGCTGCCGGTTATATTTCAAAGTGGAACAGTCTAAAGGATCCTGAATTCCTAGCCGCTCTTTTAAAAAAAGATGTAAAAGTTAGGTTTAGTGAACTTCCTTTTTCATCAGAAGGGAAAAAATTTGATGCCGGTAGTTTAATTATTACCAAAAGTGATAATAAGAATTTAGAAGATTTCAACAAAACTGTGGTCGAAACTGCTAATGAATTTGAAAGAGAATTAACCGTTGCCAATACAAGTTTTGTAACCAGCGGCCCAGATTTTGGTTCTCCCGATGTAAAATTAATAGGAAATCCTAAGATCGCCATGTTACGTGGTGAAGGAACTTCTTCACTAAATTATGGTGAGATCTGGTATTTCTTTGAGCAGGAATTACATTATCCCGTAACTGCAATAGGTACAGAATATTTTAATCGAATCGATCTTAATTCTTACGATATTCTTATTGTTCCTGAAGGTTATTACGGTAATGCTTTAGGTAATGCTAGTGTGAATAAAATAAAGGATTTTGTTCAGGCAGGCGGTAAAATGATCACCATTGGCAGATCTGTTGGTTATTTCGCAGGTCAGGATGGTTTCAGTATTAAAGAAAACAAAGTTGAAGAAAATAAAGACAATGCAAATTCGCCAAATCTTACTCCGTATAGCATGAGAACCAGAGAGCGAATTAAAGGAAACAGCCCTGGAAGTATTGTAAAAACTACAGTAGATAACACACATCCTCTTGCTTTTGGATACGATAATGCTTATTTCAGCTTAAAACTAAGCAGCAGTAATTATGGTTTACTTAACAATGGTTACAATGTAGCTTACATGCAAGAACCAAAAGTTGTTTCTGGATTCGTTGGTAGCGAAGCTTATAAAACTTTAGAAAATTCGGTTGTATTTGCACAAGAAAATATGGGCAGAGGTAGCGTGATTTATATGGTAGATAATCCATTGTTCAGATCGTTCTGGCAAAACGGAAAATTATTTTTCGCCAACGCTTTATTCATGGTGAAGTAGAGTTCTAGATTCTAGAAATGGGGATTATAGAGTTTAGACTTGCTGAATGCTGAATGCTGAATGCTGAATGCTGAATGCTGAATGCTGAATGCTGAATGCTGAATGCTGAATGCTGAAAATTAAATTGTAAAAAATGACATTCAAAAAAATAGTTGCTTTTTTGTGCTTTTTGGCTGTTTTTTCGGGAAACGCACAAGAAGATAGTTCGCTAAAAGTAAACTTTGAAAGTTTTACATTATCAAACGGACTTCAAGTTATACTGCATACTGATCATTCAGATCCTGTAGTTGCAGTGGCGCTAACTGCACATGTAGGATCGGCCAGAGAGAAAGAAAATCGTACCGGTTTTGCTCATTTGTTCGAGCATTTATTATTTCTGGAATCTGAGAATCTTGGTAAAGGCGGACTCGATAAAATGAGTGCAAGAATTGGCGGTTCTGGTGCCAATGGATCGACTAGTCGTGATCGTACCAACTTTTTTCAAACAGTACCTAAAGATGCTCTTGAAAAAATGATCTGGGCAGAAGCGGATAAATTAGGCTTCTTTATCAATACGGTAACCAAACCGGTCTTGGCCAAAGAAAAGCAGGTGGTTAAAAACGAAAAAAGACAGAGTTATGATAACCGTCCTTATGGACATACGATGTATGTTATCGATAAAAATCTTTATCCTAAAGATCATCCATACAACTGGCAAGTAATTGGTAGTTTAGAGGATCTTCAAAATGCTACACTTCAGGATGTAAAAGATTTCTATAACAAATGGTATGTCCCTAATAATGTAATCTTAACGATTGCCGGAGATTTTGATAAAGACCAAGCCAAACAATGGGTTCATAAATATTTTGATGAAATTCCTTCAGGAGAGGAAATCAAAAGACAAGAAAAACAGTTAGTAAACCTTAAGGAAACCAAAAAACTGTATTACGAAGATAATTTTGCGCGCCTACCCGAACTTACTATGGCATGGCCCAGCGTTTATTCGTATCACGAAGATTCCTATGCGCTTTCCATTCTTTCAGAATATTTAAGTAGCGGAAAAAACGCGCTCTTGTATAAAAAATTAGTTGAAGAAAAAGAGCTCACTGGTTCAGTAAGAATGTACAATTACACTTCAGAACTTGCAGGCGAAATTTTACTTCAGGTAAGAGCTTATAACGGAAAAGATTTGGATAGTGTTGCCACTGCTATACAAGAAACTTTTACTGAATTTGCCCAAAATGGAATTTCAGACAAAGATCTTAAACGAATAAAAGCGGGACAAGAAACCAGCTTCTATAATAGTGTAAGTAGCGTTTTAGGAAAAGGCTTTCAATTGGCCCAATATCAGATTTTCGCTAACGATCCTAACTTTATTAATAAAGAAATGGATAAACTTTTAGCGGTAAGCAAAGAGGATGTGATGCGAGTTTTTAAAAAATACATCAAAGACCAGAATTACGTGGCTACTAGTTTTGTTCCTAAAGGTGAAACAACTTTAGCTTTAGAAAATTCTGAACTTGCTGAAATTGAAGAAGAAAAAATTGTTGAAAATGCTGAAGAAGACTTCGACGCCTCGCAACAAGCTTCTTACGAAAAAACTCCTTCCAGTTTCGATAGAACGGTAGAACCGCCTTACGCTGCTACACCGGAACTTTCTACTCCCAAAGTTTGGAAAGATTTTATGCCCTCTGGTATGCAAGTTTATGGGATCACTAATAGCGAAGTTCCCCTAGTGAAATTTGAATTTCAGATGGATGGCGGATTACTCTTGGAAAACCCAAACAAAACGGGAGTCTCTAATTTACTAGCAGAAATTTTAGGGGAAGGAACTGCAACAAAAACGCCGCAAGAACTAGAAGAAGCTATTGCATTACTAGGTGCTAATATTCGAATAAATTCAGGTAAGACTCAAATCAGCATTTCTGGAACAACTTTAGCCAAAAACTTCGAAGAAACTATTGCTCTGGTTGAAGAAATCTTGTTGTACCCCAGATGGGACGAAGAAGAGTTTAAACTGGCAAAACAGCAGGTGCTTAGCGAATTGGAAGAAGAAAAAGCAAATCCAAACGCTATTGCAGATCTGGAGTTTCAGAAATTGATTTACGGTAAAAGAAATATACTTTCTAAGAATACTTTAGGCACAAAAGCTTCAGTTGAAGCCATTAGCCTTCAAGATTTAAAAGAATACTATAAGGAAAATTTAACCCCACAGCGAACCAAATTTTTAGTGGTAGGAGCGCTCAATAAAAATATGGCTACCGATGCTCTAAAATCACTTTCTGCCAATTGGCCGGCTAAAAATGTTCAGCTTCCAAAACTTTTTGAACCTCGACTTCCGCAGCAATCAAAAGTTTATTTTTACGATGTTCCGGATGCAAAACAGTCTATTTTTAGATTTGGAGCTCCGGCAATGTCTGCTAAAAGTGAGGATTTTTATCCTGCTGAAGTTATGAATTATCGATTAGGTGGTGGCAGTTTTGCTTCACAACTTACACAGCAATTACGAGAAGGTAAAGGCTATACTTATGGAATTCGCTCTAGATTTTTCGGTGATAAATATGTAGGCCCGTTTATGATTTCAACCGGAGTTAGAACAAACATTACAGATGATGCTGCAAGACTTGTTCAGCAGATATTAGAGGATTATCCAGAGGATTTTAATCAGCATGACCTTGATGTTACTAAGAGTTATATGATTAAAAGTAACATGAGAAAATTTGAAACTTTGGATGCAAAACTGAATATGCTGAGTGAAATAAGTAATTATAACCTTGAATACGATTATATTAAACAACGCGAAGAATTAGTAAATAACTTAGATATTCTTGAAGTACAAGATTTAGCTAAAAAATATATCAACCCAAACCGAATGTATTATTTAATTGTTGGAGATGCCAAAACTCAATTAGACAAATTAGAAAACTTAGGTTTCGGTAAGCCGATCCTTATCAATTCTGAAGAGTAAATTTTAATATCAGAGTATTTCAACAAAACATAAAAGCCTCTATTCAAAGAAAATTAAACGTTATAGCAATATATTGTTTGGTCAACGATCTATTAAAAGGAAGAAAACATAACAGAAAGCTCACCGACAGGTAGTTAATCACTACCACATTAGTATAGCCGCTTTATTTCCGCGGCAACCAGAGGGTGTGGTTTGAATATATGGACAGTTGTGGGTACTACCGAGTAGATATACAGGGAAATCGAATAAGTTGATCTGGTCACTAGTAGGAAATAAAACTCTAGAATAAAGAATACCCGAGGAATGATCTTCATCAAGGAAAACCAGAGACCTCTATAAAACAGATCTATGGCATAATGCCAAAGTATATAAATGCTCTTCTAAGTACCAATAGGTTTATTATCAAACTGATCCTGTTTTTATGCCTTTTCAGTTTGATAAAACAACTTTAAAATAAAAAACTCGGGGTAATTAATTTGATGAAAATTGCATATACATATTTACAATTTAAATAAATCTATATTAAAATTTAGCAAAAAAGGTAATTTGGAAATCAATTTTCAAAAAATATTTAAATGTTAAAAATACACATATTATCTTGAAAATTAATATAGTAAAAACTAATTTTCCTTAATTTAGGTTCTAATAAATTCATCAATCATGAAAATTAGTACTTACAACTTATCACTATTTCTTATTTTAATCACCTCAAACTTCTGTATTGGGCAATCACATATTCGGATCATTGATAAACCTGATTATGAAGTGACTAACAGTGGGATTACCCACATCCACCGTATAGAAACCACTCCAGAGGAAACCCGTATCACAATTCTTTCCAAATTTATTCCAGGATGGTGGGTCAATTTTACTCCAGACACCTATTTAAGAGACGTAGATACCAATAAAAAGTATAAAATTAAAGAAGTAGTAGGTGCGGAATTTGATGAAAAACTCTGGACGCCGGAGTCTGGAGAGCAATTTACCGAGCTTATTTTTGAACCACTCTCCTCTTCTACCCAAAAGATTGATTATATAGATAGTTCTAACAAAATTCTCAGTGTTTCGCTTAACAAAAGTCGAAGCAAAACTAATGAAGAAGTACCTCCTAAAGTACTAACCTGGATTAAAGAAGAAATATCTAAATCAGATCTGCCTTTAAAAAGTTTCGATAGCCCTGATTTTTTCAAGCGTAAAATGGGACGCGTTGTAGGTTACATAAAAGGCTATGATCCCCGGTTGGGTTTTGAAACCGGAATAATATATATAGGTAATGAGCTTACCCGTGAAGAATATCCTATAGTAGCAGAAATCAATCCTGATGGACGATTTGAAGCCGAAATACCATTGATTAATCCTATAGAAATTTATATGATCTTATACAAGCAAGGCTTTAGCTTCTATATAGAACCCGGTAGTACTATTGGCCTTGTTTTAGATTGGGAAGAGTTTCTACTTGCAGATCGCTACCGAAACCGGCGTTATAAATTTAAGGATATTAAATATTACGGGCCGCTTGCCAAGATAAATAATGAATTAACCGCATTTAGTCCTGACCGTATTGATTACCGAAAAGAATTTAAAGAATGGGTTGAGACCCTTGCTCCTCTTGATTATCAAACAAAAATTCTTGACTTGTATGCCCAAAATAAAACAAAACTCAACAATTATATAGCCGATAAAAACATCTCTAAAAAAGCTGAAGACTTCCTAAAAGACAATATTAAGTTGATCGCGAGTACCGATATGTTTGATTATATAGATAGAAGAAATTATTTAAAAAAAGAAGATTCTACCAATACGGTTCTTAAAATAGATATACCTGATTCTTATTATGAAGCCATGCAGTTTTTACTACCTGTAAATAAACCCGCTGCTTTAGCTTCTAGTCAATATAGCTCGTTGATAAACCGCCTCGAGTATGCCAAGCCATTAATGGAAGTACAGCGCAAATCCCAAATGGCAAATGTTAGGCAACCTGAGAAGACAATACTAGAGTATTTTGAGGATGAAGGCATTTTTTTAGAAGAAAAATATAAGAATTTTTTTAAAGCGACCTCCAAAGATGAATCTACTAAACTTGACTCTTTGGAAATTGTAAATTTATCTAGAGCATTCAATGAGAAATACAAAACTGAACTGCAAAATTATTATAAGAAATATGTAGAAGTACTGCCAGAAGATAGAGCTCGGATAGAATTAGAAAAATGGAATAAAAAAGACAGCGTAATGGTTCATTATTTTGGTATTAATAAAGGTCTTGCCAGTGACATTATTAAAGTACGATCCTTGAAATTTTGGTTTGATGCTTGGGGAAAAGAAAGTTCAGATCTGGTTTGGCAAGACTTAAAACAGGATATAGCAAATCCATTTGTAAAGGCTGAAGGACAACGAATGTACGAAAAGGCATATCCAGAAGAACAATTAAATGAAACTGAAACAGTGATTGATGGTAATGTTATTGCTTCTAATATTTCAAATAAAAATAAACTGATACTACCCCAGGGGAAGGGTACAACAGCTTTTCGAAATATTACAGATCCCTTTAAAGGCAAAATCTTGTTTATTGACTTCTGGGCAACTACCTGTGGTCCTTGTGTAGCTAACATCAAACGGATGAAAAAAATACGAGAAAAATATAAGAATAATCCAGATTTTGAGTTCGTCTTTATTACAGACGAAAGTCAGTCTCCTAAAAAATCATACGATAAATTTATAGCAGAACAGGAGCTGGAGCACGTATATCGTGTAGATCAAAGCACATTTCACCGCTTTAGGGATTTATTCAGTTTTAACGGAATTCCACGATATATTGTTATGGATAAGGCAGGTGATGTGGTCGATTCTTATTTTAAAATGCATGATTTTAATTATGAATTACCTAAAATACTGACGAAGTATAAGTAAAACCTAAATCCAATTAAAAAAGTTATATTCTTATTGCTACTTTTTTAGTTTCTTGAATTGGATGAGAATTTTAAATTTTTAAACCTAAAGTTCTAAAACAAATAAAGATATTAAAGATTCCACCTATATCGGTTTACAGATTGTATATACTATATATCAAAAATAAATTCAAATTATATACATATTGTAACTTTTATAGTATGAACTAATTATCTTATATTTTCATTTCAACAAATTAATCAGTAGTAAAAACAAGTCCTAAACACTAGTTATGTTTTATTTTACACTAAAAAAATAAATATTTGCAATATCTAAAAAAGAAAAACACTGTTAAAAAGTATAGAGCCTAAAGAGGTTAAATACAGAATTTGATAAAAAATTTTAGAGCAAAGATAACTTCTATTATTCACTACAGAATACCATTATAGTATACCAAATACACAAAATAAGAACTTCATAAAAAACAGATATCTTTTTATTTTCAATAATAATAATCCTCTAATTTTTATTTAATATAATTTTTACATACATTTTAACACAATACTTTAAAAGTAATCATTTATATCCCTACAATAATGTATTCCTTTCATAATAAATATAACCAGAATTTATTTCTTTTTATTTTTCTGATTTTTTCTGTTAAATTTTTATACCCACAATCCCCACAATATGTTTTTTCGGAAATAAATGCAAGTGACGGTTTATCTGGAAACAAGGTACGCAGTATTGGTCAGTTAAGTGATGGGAGAATGGTAATTGTTACAGAAGGGCTGGTAGACATCTATAATGGTACTTCTTTTACGTATATGCATTATAATGAAGATAAGGATTATGAACTTTCTGATTATTCTGGCTATCACCGCCTTTACATAGGTCCCAACGACGGTATTTGGTTGAAGAATACGTATTCACTGAAGTATATCGATATGAAAAAAGAAAAATTTGTAACCAATGTGGATCAAATTTTTCAAAAGATGGGAATAAATGAAAAAGTGACTGATTTTTTTATAGATCCCAACAAAGACTTCTGGTATAAAGGAGAGAGTGGAAAGTTATTTTTTAAACCTAAGGATAAAGAAAAGGCTTCGGTTTTTATAGATAAATTACCTGAAGGCGATCCTCTTTACGATCTTACAGTAGCTAAAAATCAGGTTTTTCTATTTTATCGCTCCGGGAAGGTAGAAGCTTACAACCTCACTTCTAAAAAAAGTAAAGTTTTTAAAAATTCGATTCAAAATAAGCCTTATCACAATACTTTATTGGTGGTTCCAGATAAAGATTATATCTATCAACTAAGAAATGGAGATAGTTTAGGTATTGCACACCGACTGGATATTAATAGCGGAAAATGGGAAATGCTTCTTAAAAGAGATCATTTTCTAAATACACTAAGCATCGATTGGAATCGCAATATTTGGATTACCAATCCAAAAGGAATTATGAAAATAGACACTTCTCTATTTCACAAAAAAGCTATAGAAAAGCTAAAAACAGTAAATGGGGATATTATTAATTCTGAAATTAGCACAATATTTTTTGATAAGGATAAAGGTATATGGATTGGCACATTAAATAGAGGTCTTTTATATTATCACCGAGACCGCTTTAAATTTACAAATATTGGACACCAATTCTTTCCTTCTACTTCAGAAAAAGATATTGTAATAAATGGTTTTTCTGAACTTAAGGATAAAATTTTAATAGCTACCGATACCGGACTTTTCTTATACTACCCAAAAACCCAGAAAATAGTGAGGTATTCTGGGTTTCCAATAAATGTAAGCTGCAGGTTTATTTTTGCTGAAGATGATGATTGTTGGATTGGCACTTCCAATGGTCTGTATATTGCTAGCGATCAAACTTTCCAAAAATTAAAAACCCCTTTCTCACAAGCTTATCAATACCTCTCCACTTCAGATCATCAATATTTATTAGCTACAGAACAGGGATTGTTTTCATTGAACTCTAAAAGCAAATCGATAAAAAAAGTAACAGAAGAATTAGTCACAATTTTTGATATTTCTAAGGTTGATTCGAATAATTATGTCGGGTTTTCCACAGAAGGTCTGTTTTTTTATAATCTTAAAGAAAATAGCATAAAAACAGTAAAAACCAATCCGGAAATTCGCTTTTTCCATCAAACCAACCAGAATATAAACGACTTGTATACAGACAGTCGTGGATGGATCTGGACGGCTTCTCAAGATGGACTAAGCCTTTGGATTCCAAAAACAAATAAACTTAAAAATTTTTATGCTAAAAATGGATTGATAAATAACAGTATTCAATCGATTATAGAAGATGATAAACATCAAATTTGGGTTGCCACTTCTAACGGGTTGTCTTGTGTGCATATATCGGGAGAAGAAAAAGACCCAAGCTTCTTTTTTACAAATTACAACCAATATGATGGTGTTGTAGATTATGAATTTGTAGAAAAGTCAGTATTAAAAATGAACAATGGTAGTTTGTTATGGGGCGGCTTGGATGGCTTTAATATTTTTAATCCTGCAAATAATCTTTTAGAAAAAACAAAATTATCGAGACCTGTTTTCACGCAGTTAGAATTATTTGGAAAACCTGTATTACCTGGACAGAAATTTAACGGTAAAACAATTTTAGATAAAGCCATACAGTATACTTCAGCAATTACTCTTAAACATCGACAAAACTTTTTTTCGTTAAGTTTTTCTGGACTAAACTATACCAATGTATCAAAAACAAAATACAAATATAGGCTCGAGGGAATCGACGAAAACTGGCAGGAAATAGCACCAGATAATGGATTAGGAAAAGCTTCTTATACAGATTTAAAACCGGGAGACTATATCTTGAAAGTAACTTCTTCTTCTAATGGAACGTTATGGAGTGATAGTGCCAAACTACATATTAGCATTTTACCCCCATGGTGGAAAACCTGGCCAGCCTACCTTGGGTATATAATATTGATTTTGTTCATTATTTATTTAAGCTTCAGTTTACTTTTAAAATTTCAGAAGGAAAAACTTAAAGCAAAACAATCGGAAGAATTGCGTGTCTTAAAAGATCAGTTTTTCACCAATGTAAGTCATGAACTAAAAACACCACTTAGCCTTATCCTCACTCCTTTATCCTCAATTTTGAAAACCGAAAATGGTGCGAATCGCAATAAATTGATCAAAATTCACCAAAGTGCTACAGAACTATTGCAATTGGTAAATCAATTACTGGACGTTCGGAAAATCGAAACCACAGGGAAGCTATCTATAAATTCAGACTGTTGCCAGCTCAATCAGCTTTTAAATAATGCTACTCAGCCTTTTGAAGAATTAGCACGCCTTAAAGGAATAAATTACAAAAGAGAAATTCCCGAAGAAGAAACCTTAATTTTTATAGATAATGAAAAGTTTAAAAAAATAGTAAGTAACCTATTATCTAATGCATTTAAATTCACACCGCAAAATGGGAAGGTAACTTTTACCGCAAAATTAAATGGAGAAATACTTAAAATAAAGGTAACCGACAATGGGAAAGGGATTGCTAAGGAAGAGATACCCAAAATCTTTGAACGCTATTATCGATCTGCTCCTGAAAACGAAAATACCGGCACTGGCATTGGCCTACATTTGGTGAAATCTTATATCGCATTATTACGGGGAACTATAGAGGTAACCAGTGCGCCGGCAAAAGGAAGTACGTTTACCATAAGTATCCCTATAAAAATAAATATTACTGAACAACCTAAAATCCCAACTTATGCTAAAAATACAGATGAACGATTTTCTATTCTTATTGTAGAGGATCATCCAGATTTTCAGGATTTCCTATTTAGTGAACTTAAAGAGGATTTTAATATCTACACTGCAAAAAATGGATTAGAAGGTTTAGAACTAGTAAAGAAACACCATCCAGACCTGGTTATTAGTGATATTATGATGCCCGTAATGTCTGGAATAACATTATGCGATAATATCAAAAACGATATTGAAATCTCTCATATTCCTGTGATTTTGCTTAGTGCCAGATCATCAGAAGAATCTAAATTAAAAGGCTTTGAAGCTAAGGCTGATGCTTACATCGGAAAACCTTTTAACCTGGAAATTTTGAAACAAAGAATTCAAAACCTGGTAGGGGAACAACAATCACGGAAAGAAGTTTTCAAAAATTCGGCTAAAATTAAGCCGGACGAAATAACGATCGGTAAAACCGATAGCATATTTATAGAAAAAGCGCTTCAGCAGATTCACGAAAATATGGAGAACACCGCATATTCCGTTCAGCAATTAAGTAGTGATCTAAACATGGACCGTACAGGCCTTTTCAGAAAAATTAAAGCAATTACCGGCCTGTCACCTACTGCCTTTATCCGCTCTATAAGATTAAAACATGCCCGTCAGCTTTTGGAAGAAGGTAAATCGGTTTCCGAGGTATCTGTTAAAGTAGGTTTTTCCAGCCTTAGTTATTTTGGGAAATGTTTTCAGCGGGAATACGGAAAAAAACCTTCAGATTATAAAAGCTGAGAAATTACACCTAAAATTCAACCAATATGATAATTGTTGCAACATTTGCACTACTTATTTTAAGTATTTAAAAATAAATTTGAGGTATAAAAATTTTCTAAATGACTCATATTAAATACTTTTTAATCGGAATAGCATGTATTGCTTTCATTTGTACTTCTTGTAATTTTAACAAGGATCCTAATTATGAGAAAACCAAATTAGGCATAAAATTAAGTCTGGAAAACACCAATCTTGAAATTCAGTTTTATACGCCTTCTATAGCTAGGGTAATTAAAACTCCTAAAAATTCTTCATTTGAAAAGAAAAGTCTTTCAGTTGTTTTAAAGCCTAAAAAAACATCATTTAAAATTGAAGAAAAAAAGAATGAACTCCTATTGAAAAGTGAAAAACTGGAGATCGCTATTAATACCAAAACAGGTAATATACGTTATAATTCTCCAGATCATTCGCTTCTTTTAAAAGAGAAAACAGGCGATCCTTTATTTACTCCATTTAAAGATGTAGATCAGGACACCTACACGGTAAGCCAAAGCTTTAATTTAGATCCTAAGGAGACTATTTATGGCCTTGGGATTTTACAAAATGGCAAAATGTCACAACGCAACCTGGAAATTAAAATGATCCAGGCAAACCGCGAAGATTATATTCCGTTTTTCCAATCGGTTAAAGGATATGGTTTATTTTGGGACAATTACTCTCCTACCACGTTTAGCGACGATACTAGCGCCACTTCTTTTACCTCAGAAGTTGGCGATGGCATAGACTATTATGTTATGTATGGCGGTAATGCCGATGGTGTGATTGCCAACATGAGACAATTAACAGGACAAGCCCCGATGTTCCCACTATGGACATATGGCTACTGGCAAAGTAAAGAACGTTATAAAAGTCAAGAAGAAACCGTTGGTGTAGTAAAAAAATACCGTGATTTAGGAGTTCCATTAGATGGTATAATCCAGGATTGGCAATATTGGGGAGATAATTACCATTGGAATGCTATGGAATTTTTAAATGAGGAATTCCCAAATCCTCAAAAAATGGTAGACGACATTCATGCCTTAAATGCACATATCATCATTTCAATATGGGCTTCCTTTGGACCAAAAACCCAACCTTATAAAGAATTAGAAAAAGGTAACATGTTGTTTAACTTTTCTACATGGCCACAATCTGGTAAAAGTGACTGGCCACCAAATATGGATTATCCATCAGGCGTAAGGGTTTACGATCCCTACAATCCAAAAGCCCGCGATATCTATTGGAAGTATCTAAATAAAGGATTATTTTCTTTAGGTATCGACGGCTGGTGGATGGACTCTACAGAACCAGATCATTTAGATATCAAACCTGAAGATTTTGACGAGAAAACCTATTTAGGCTCCTTTAGAAAAGTACGTAATGCTTTCCCATTAATGACGGTTGGCGGTGTATATAAACATATGCGAGAAGCTACCTCAGATAAGCGGGTATTTATTTTAACTCGTTCAGCTTTTGCAGGCCAGCAACGCTATGCCTCCAATACTTGGTCTGGTGATACCCATGCTTCCTGGAAAACACTGAAAGATCAGATATCCTCAGGATTAAACTTTTCACTTACAGGAATTCCCTACTGGAACAGCGACATTGGAGGTTTCTTTCTAGGGAAGTTTAAAGATAAATTAGACGATCCAGAATATAGAGAACTCTACGCAAGATGGCTTCAGTTTGCAGCTTTCACCCCTATGATGCGATCTCATGGAGCCGATGCGCCACGCGAAATTTATCAATTTGGTAAAAAAGGAGAACCCGTATACGATGCCTTAGAAAAATATATCAATTTACGCTACAGCTTACTACCTTATATCTATTCTGAAGCATGGCAGATTACAAATCAACAATCAAGCTTAATGCGTGCTTTGGTAATGGATTTCCCTAAAGATGAAAAGGTCTTAGATCTTAACGACCAATATATGTTTGGACATTCATTTTTAGTGGCTCCGGTTTGCAAATCAATGTATACTGAAGATAAAAAAGAAAATTTTCAAAAAGAGGGCTATCAAAAAGTGTATCTACCAAAAGGAGCAGATTGGTTTGATTATTGGACTGGAGAACGTTTTTCTGGTGGACAAACTATCAATAAAAAAGCTCCAATAGATATTCTTCCTTTATATGTAAAAGCAGGGAGTATTGTTCCGGTAGGTCCAAAAGTTGAATATGCTGAAGAAAAAGACTGGTCTAACTTACAAATAAATATATATCCTGGTGCTGATGCTGAATTTACATTATATGAAGATGAAAACGATAATTATAATTATGAAAATGGAGCTTATAGCGAAATAAAATTCGTTTGGAATAATGACAAAAAAGAATTAACCATCGGAAAGCATCAAGGAAAATTTGAGGGAATGCTTAAAAATAGATCATTCCAACTGCATATAGAAACTGCTGAAACAACTAAAACAACAAAGAAAATCACTTATAATGGTGAGAAGATAGTAATAGGATTTTAAACGAATCAAGAATCTTGCGGAATTAATCTTTTCATTAAGGATTCAAAAGTACGCTTAAAATCATACCCGCTATTTTAAATTAAATTTATAACCCAATAATCCGGCTTTACGTGTCTATTTGAAATTATCGAGCAGTAAAGCCGGGGGTATAAATATTTTTTTAAAATGATGGCTTTCAGCTTGAATTTTAGAAGTCCCAATAAATTGCCAAATACTTTGTAATGTCTCCTGGCAAGACATCATACCTACAATTCAATAAAAGCACCAACAACGAAAACGTTATCGTTAAAATATTTGAGATAATAAAAAGATTAATCAATAAACTATTAATTTAAATCATTTTTTATGTGTAAATTTTATTTTTTTGCTCATTACGCTATATCAAGGTATGCTATCGCCTTGCTTGCGGTAATGATTGTATTTTCAAATTATGAAGCACAGGCGAAAATCATAGATTTCGCTGATCATAATTTACAAGAGCCAATAACCGGTACTGTAACTTCAAAAAAAGATGGTATGCCCTTAGCTGGCGCTAATATTGTAGTTAAAGGTACACAAACGGCAACTTCTACAGATTTTGATGGAAACTACACCTTGGACGCCTCTGAAGGATCTATCTTGGTAGTAAGCTATATAGGTTTTGCTACTCAGGAAATTCCTGTAGGAAACGAGAAAGTAATTAATATCACCCTAGAAGAGGATACCAATGCTCTGGAAGAAATCGTACTCATAGGCTATGGGAAACAAAAAGCAGGAGATGTGACCAGTGCCGTAGCCAATGTTAAAGCCGAAAATTTTAATAAAGGACAGCTTACCGACGCCGGACAATTAATACAAGGAAAGGTCGCCGGATTAGCGGTTACCAATTCTAATGGTGATCCTACTGCTACAAGTTCTATAAAATTAAGAGGAAATAATACACTATATGGTGCATATTCAGATCCTCTAGTACTTATAGATGGTATTCCCGGAGCTTTAAATACAGTTGCCCCAGAAGATATTGAAACCATAGATGTTTTAAAAGACGGATCTGCTGCAGCAATATATGGGGTAAGAGGAACTAACGGCGTTGTTTTAATTACCACAAAAAAAGCCACAGGTGCCAAAATAAATACGATAGAATATTCAGGATATGTAAGCACAGCAAAAATTGCCAGAAAACTCGATTTCTTAAGTGCAGAACAGTTTAGGGAGTTATACCCAAAATCAGATTTAGGAGCCAATACTGACTGGTTAGACGAAATTACCAGAACACCTATAACCCATGTGCATAATGTTACCCTTAGAGGAGGCAATTCACAAACCAATTATATTGCCAATATTAATTATAATTCACAACAAGGAATATTTTTAAAGTCAGACAACCAAACCTTTAGAGGACGTCTAGAAGTAAATCATAAGATGTTTGACGATAAACTCCATTTGCGATTTTCTTTATTGGGAAGGGAAAATAAATATACCTCTACCGGAGCTGGAGACAGCTTTAGGCCTTGGATTTACTATCAGTCCATGCGCTATAATCCTACAGCGCCTATTAAAAACGAAGATGGGAGTTGGTACCAGAACACAAGTAAATTAGGATATGAAAACCCACTTTCCCTAATTAAAGAATCGGACGGAAATGTAAAAACTTCTGAAATGAGATATGTTGGGACAATTACCTATACCCCTATTGAAGCGCTTACAATAAATGGAAATTTCTCTTTAAGAAGAGAACCAAGCACCAATGGTTATTCAGAAACTTTAAATCATATTTCCAACCTCAGGGATGGTTTCGCAGGCTATTCTAATATAGGAGGCTATACAGATACCGATAGGCAAATGGAATTAACAGCTACCTATGATAAAGATTTAGAGGATCATGAATTCTCAGTTCTTTTAGGATACAGTTATTTAAGTAATGAAAAAGAAAAGTATAGTATGAATAATTATGGCTTCCAAGATGATTATTTTGGAGGATGGCATAATATAGGAGTGGGAAATGCACTTCAAAGAGGCTTTGCGGGAATGAACTCCGAAAAATTAAAAACGAATTTGATTAGTTTCTTTTCTCGTGCTACCTATTCGTATAAGGATAAATACCTACTTATGGCAAGTATTAGGCACGAAGGAGCAAGCCAATTTTGGGGAACTAATAATGCATGGGGGACTTTCCCTGCGGCTTCTATTGGCTGGAAAATCACCAATGAAAATTTTATGAACGACCAAAATCTTTTTAATGAAATTAAATTGAGAATAGGATACGGTGTTACCGGCTCACAACCTGAAGATCCTTTTTTGGGAATAGCAATGCTTGAATATGGCGATTATGCCTATGTAAATGGTCAATGGGTAAGAACTATTGTCCCCGGGTCTAACCCCAATCCCAACTTAAAATGGGAAGAAAAAAGAGAAACTAATATTGGGCTAGACTTTTCACTTAAAAATGGCCGGCTTTCCGGTTCAATAGATGCATACAAAAGGAATGTAGTAGGACTTTTATATTCTTACAAGGTTCCTATGCCACCTTACTTATACCCGACTATAATGGCAAATGGTGGAAATATGATAAACCGAGGAATTGAAGTTTTGATTAATACTACACCTATAGAAACTGAAGATTTTAGTTGGAATAGTACCATTACCTATTCTGTTAACGATAATAAGTTAAAGAGCTTAAATGGAAGTGTGTTTAAAACCGATAACGATTATTTTGAAGAAGGATCTGTTGGTTATGAGGGGCAGGTAGCAAGCTCCCATCGTGTTCAGGTAGGTTATCCCATAGGAAATTTCTATGGATTCAAAGTTACTGATGTAGATCAGGATGGAAAATGGGTATATGAAGATGCCAACGGAGATAAAGTGGCTTACGACGATTTTAACCACGCTCCAGAAGACCGTCATTATATAGGAAATGGTATTCCTAAATGGTATGCGGGTTTTAATAACACTTTTCGTTATAAAAAACTGGATTTAACGGTAAATATGAGAGGGGCTTTCAATTTTCAGATTATTAATGAAGCTAGAATGAATTTTGAAGGTACTCAAAATGGATATAGGGACAATCGTCTTACTTCGGTTACTGATAAAGTATTCGGTAAAACAACACTTAGTCCAGAAGTACAGGCAGAATATAACAGTTATTATGTTGAAGACGGGGATTATTGGAAAATCGATAATATCGCTTTAGGATATACTATTGATAAATTTAATACTGAAATTATTAAATCTATAAGGGTATATGGATCAGTAAATAATGCATTTACCATAACCGGATATAATGGTATCGATCCAGAAGTAAATACTTCAGGATTAACCCCAGGAGTAGACCGTAGGGAAAAATTCCCTACCGTAACCACCTTTACCTTAGGTCTAAGTGCCAGATTTTAATATTAAAAAGCAATCTAATGAAAACTAAAAAAATAATTATAGTCATAGGTATTTTACTGTTAATATGTAATACCTCATGTACCGAACTATACGACGATAGCTATGGTAGCGTAGTAACCGAAAGATTCAATCCTGAATCAGAAGAAGATATTAGTGCATTGATAAATGCGGCTTATGTACCTTGGCGTAAAACAATGCTTTTATGGAATGGTGTAGTTCGGGCTCAGGAATTAAGTGCCGATCAGGATGTAATCCCTGCACGTATTGGAATAGGATGGATCGATGGATATATTTATAAAAGATGGCATCAACATACCTGGACTACCAATGACGATAGTGTTTATCAACCCTGGAACAGGACTTTTGAGGGGATCAATACGGTAAATCGATTACTATATCAAATCGATCAGGGAGTTATCGTTTTACCCGATGAAGATACCCAAAATGCTTTAATGTCAGAGTTAAAAGTGCTAAGAGCCTCTTATTATTATATTCTGGTAGACCTTTATGGTAATGTTCCTATTGTAACTGATTATAGTGATACAAGTTTACCACAGCAATCAAAACGTTCTGAAGTTTTTGATTTTATCATTCAGGAAATTACAGATAACATTAATAACTTGTCTGAAGAAGCCAGAGGTTATTATTACGGCCGAATGAACAAATGGGTAGCCCATACCCTATTGGCAAAAATGTATCTTAATGCAGAAGTTTGGATAGGAGAACCAATGTGGCAAAAATGTATTGAAGAATGTAATGCAGTAATGGCATCTGGTAATTATAATTTAGAAGCCAATCAGAAAAATATATTTATAACCGAAAATCAAGACTCCAAAGAAATTATTTTTGCCCTACCAATGGACGAAAAATATGTTACTGACTGGAATGCCTTTGATTTCCACATGTACACATTAGCACAAGAAAATCAAGAAACTTACGATATGACATACGCTCCTTGGGGTGGTGTTTGTGCAATCCCTCAGTTTATTGATTCTTTTAATCCGAACGATAAAAGATTAAAAGATAATTATATAAAAGGGCAACAATATTCCTCATCAGGAAAAGCATTATCGATAAACTATACTAATTCGGTTCCTTCTATCGATGAATCTGACAAAGATGATGGATATCGTTGGGGAAAATTTGAATATAAAATAGGCTGTACCAACCGACTTGGTAATGACTTCCCGGTTTTCAGATATGCTGATATCTTGCTTATGAAAGCTGAATCTTTAATGCGCTCCGGACAATCTGGAGCAGGAGAACTAGTTAGCGAGGTTAGGATGAGAAATTTCGATTCATCACAGGAAGCTACAGTTACCGATGCGGAACTTAGCATGGGAAGTAACTACAATTATGGACGTAGGGATAGCTATTCCCAGACCTACGAAGGCGGTTCAAATATTACTTATGGTCGGTTTTTAGATGAACTTGGATGGGAATTTTGCCAGGAAGGAAGACGCCGACAAGATTTGATAAGATTCGGAGTTTTTACTACGAGATCATGGTTTTCTCATGATGTCTCCGATGCTTCTAAAAAGTTATATCCTATCCCATATGAAGTTATGCTTACCAATAGTAATTTGAAACAAAACCCTGGATATAGCGGATAATTAGGAATAGAGTTTAGGAGCAAGCATAGCGAAGTATATATAGGAAAATCTTTTTTAAAATTTCAAGAGCGTTTAAAATACTTAAGCTATAGCAAAACCAATTCTTTTAACCACTAAAAAAGATTAGACTAAATACAATTAAAAAAAGCCCGAATTATTGAAATTCGGGCTTTTTTGTCTAAAATCGATATGAAATAATTCCTTTTAAAAAGAAAGGAGTCCCTGGTGTAAAATGAATTTCCTCTACCGGCTGATCTTCAAAAGCCAATCTTGATGTGGTAGCAAATTGTGTTTCATTCCAGTCAGTATCAAAAATATTCTGTATCGAAAGTCCAAAATCAAAATGATTCCAACGATAGCCGGCATTAAAATCAAAAACTGTATAGCCTTCAGCAACAATAGAATTATCTTCATTAGCTGCTCTAGAGTTCATGTGTCTTGCATGTAAACCTCCATAAACTCCTGAAGGATGGATAATATTTATTCCAGAAGTAAATGTAAAATCTGGAGCAAGTGGAATATAATCTTCCCCATCAGGTTCATCTTTAGCTCTTGCTAAAGTACCGTTAACATCAAGATCATAATTAAGCCAATTAAATGGCTGGTAACGCAAACTAAAATCGATTCCTTTTCGTACTGTTTTTCCGCTAGGCTCTACCACAGCCTCATCACCAACATATACAAACTCTTGTTCCAGGTACAAGTACCAAAAAGCAGTATTTAGAATTAGCTTAGGTACAGGTTTCCATATAAACCCGAGATCACTCCCGTAAGCTGCCGGTAAAATTTCTCTTCCTTCTTGTTGAATAACAACTCTCGTATCGTTTGAATGAAAACTTTTACCTGATTTTAAATATAATTGAACATTGTCTTTTAGGTTATAAAGAATATTTACTTTAGGGCTTAATATTGCTTTATTTTCAGCTGTATTTGTGTACTTTTCAATCAAACCATCTTCATACATAAATTTAAAGTAGTCTAAGCGTAAACCTGGATTTAGTGTCCACTTTCCGAAGTGAAAATTTGCATTAGCAAAAACCGAATAATTAGTTTCATTAATATTACCAAAACTTAGCGAATCTAACACTTCTGCCCTATTTACGGTATGCGATAATTCATTATTTCGACTTTGGTCGTTACGAAGCGAAATTCCAAATTCATAATCACCATTAACCTCATTTGTGTAAAATTTATGGTGATAGGTATTGGTTAGTCCATAAATCTCTCGAGTTTCTTTTTGCTTAATTTGGTCTCCATTTTCAGGATCGTTCAAGAAAAACGTGAAATTAGAGAATAACAGAAAATCATATTTTGAATAATATAAGGTAGTAGATAAGCCAGACTGGTCGTCAATTTGATAGTCATTATTTAAGATAATATTTGTTCGGCTGGTTTCCCCACCTTCAGTATCGTCTATAGCTCCAAACCTTGAAATCAATCCACTATCTATTGCTCGTTGCGGAATTTGTCCAGAGGCATCCCACTCACTGGTAAAATAGGAAACGATTGCTTTAAAACGATTTTTAGCTGAAAGTTGACCAACATATTTCCCCATTAGATTAATTCGGCTAAATAATTGCGGACTATCAAAGGGACCATCTGTTCCCAAATATTCTGAAGCGATATAGGCCGATTCTTTTCTTGAATCTAATACCTTGAACATTCCTACGAAACGCTGTGTATTAAATTGGCCAATTTCAGCTTTAATTAAGTTATCCTCCAACTGATCTTTAGTGTTAAAAGACACAAAACCGGCAGTAGAAAAATTACCTTTACTAGTAGTGTAAGGTCCTTTTCCAAAATTAACTCCATTTACCGTTTCAGGAATTAGAAAATGAAGATCTGAATATCCTTGCCCATGTGCATGAGAAACTAAATTTACCGGCATACCATCTACGCTAACATTAATATCGGTACCATGATCAATATCGAAACCACGAAGAAACATTTGTTCTGCTTTTCCTCCTCCAGCATGCTGACCGATAAACAAACCAGGAACATATCGCAACAGATCCTGAGATGAATTTACAGGATTTACACGAGTATTTATTTCAGAAAAGATGCTTAAAGCATTAATTTTTGGTGCTATAACTATTTCGTCTATAAGATTCATTTTAGTTTGAAGCTTTACCGCATAATTTTGCTTAGCACCTACCTCAAAATATACTGTTCCAAAGCCCAGATGATGAATTTTAATACTATCGTTTTTTGAAGCTGCAATAGTAAAATTCCCCTGAGTATCACTATGCGTGTGGTGGCCGCTTTTGAGATTCAGAATATAAGCTTCGCTTACAGAGTTGTTCTTTGCATCCGTAATTTTTCCGGAAATAGTAGTTTGACTGAAAGACAAAAAAGAACATAAAAAAAACGCTAAGAATAGCGTATAGTATTTTGAGGACATAACGTTTAGATTTTCAACAAAAATAAAATATTCAACAGGTTCTTGCTGCAAGCAAGAGCAAAAAAAACTAAAATTATTAAATCGGCATTTTTAAGCTGAATTATTCATTTTTTTTCATTTTTATAAGATCATAAATATGATCTAACGACACCTATTTATGATAAAAAACGGACGCGCTAAATGATATTTAGCGCGTCCGTTTTTTGAATATGTGATGTAGAATGATCTAGATATTTATATTAAATCACGGATTTTTAACAATTTTTAAAATCTTATTAAAGATTTCGTTGTTTTCATAAACTCCTCTAAAAAGATCTGAATATACACCATAAGAAAATACAGGAACCATTGTAGCCGTGTGATCGTGGGTTGTAAAATCGCCTTCAATTTCATGATTTTTAATATTTCCTTGTGGAATACTAAATCCAGAAGTTTCATGATCGGCTGTAACAATAACTAATGTTCCAGGATTTTTATCTGCAAATTGAACAGCTTTTGAAATTGCTTTATCAAAATCTATCCCTTCACTTACTATCCCTGAAACTTCATTAAAATGACCAAATTTATCGATTTGTGCTCCTTCAACCATCATAAAAAATGGTTTCTCTGAATTCATAAAACTTAATGCGTTTTCTACTGTTTCCGGTAAAAGATCACCACGACCATTTAATGTTGAAGGCACACCACCTTTAGCCATAAAAAATCCTAATCTATCGGATTTGTTACTAGCAATATCCTTCACATCTGTAGCAATATCGAATATATTTTGATCAGTAAAATACTTAGCTCCTCCACCGGCAAAAAACGTTAATTTACTTTTCAATAAATCCTGAGCAATTTCAGTATTCATTCCTCGGTCTTTTTGATGCGCATAAAATGCAGATGGTGTAGCACCGGTAATTTCATCTGTAGTAATAACAGCTGTATTAAAACCTTTACTGTCTAAAATTTCCGTTAAGTTTGGTATCGCTTTTCCTTCTGCATTTACTCCAATAGCTCGGTTATTGGTTTTCTCTCCGGTAGCTAAAGCAGTTCCGGCAGCCGCAGAATCTGTTGTAAAATCGTCTGCAGAAGATGTTTTTATAAAACCTATATTTTTTAATTGTGTTACCGTAAGATTGCCATTATTTGCTAAAACTGAAGATGAAATTTCGGAAAGTCCATTTCCGTCTCCTATTAATAGAATCACATTTTTTACTGGCTCGTGTAAGCCATCATATTCAAAGGTAGGTTTATAAACTTCAGAGAATAACTCATTTTTATAAACACGATCTTTCAGTGTAAATAAATACGAAGCACATTTAAATGGCTCATCGGTATTAATATAATTAACGCCTAATTTTTCAAAAGCTTTCCAAGCCGATTTCGAATCGGGTGTTCCCCAAAATCGAAATGGTTTATTAAAACTATGTGCTTTTTTAATAACATCTGTTACTTTTTTTAAATCTTCATTAGTAAATCTGCCTTTACCATTCCAAACTGCATAATTTTTATAATCTACACTAATCATAGCCACTCGATCCCATTGTTCTGCCGTAAGTGGTTCTAGTTTTTGATAATCAAAAGCAATAAAATCGGGATAATTTTTATAGTCTGATGGAAGTGGTTGGTTCCCAGAAATCACAATCGAAATATGTTGATTTTCGATGATTTCAGGATATTTTTTTATCGCTTTTACAATCTTTTTTAAAGTAAATGTCGCTTCTGTTTTAATATCTATCATTAGCTGAATTGGCTGATCTTTGATGATAAAAAGATGCAATCCTTCGCTGATCGGTTTTAAATAAAGACTTTCTAACGTTCTTTTTTTGTTTATTTCGTTCTCATAATGAGCCACAAGAAGTTCTCCGTTTTTCAGAAAAACGTCGGCTTCTATAGATACAGCTCCGGCAGCATAAGCTGTCCAAAAAGGTATTTTTTGTTCATAATCGTTATGAGAATGAATTTTAAAACTTTGCTGTGCCTGTAGTACTGTTACACAACAGAAAAAAAGAACTACTGAATTAAATAATTTTTGCATAAAATAAAGAAAAAGAAAGGTGCTAAGTAGGGATAGCACCTCTCTATTAAACAAACTAAAATCAAACTAACACTTTACCAACCGATATTTTGAGGAATTCCTGCTCCTTCGATTACAGTTGTTGGCAATGGCCAAACATTCATATAGGTAGGATCAAAATTTCTCGATGACCAAACTTCCTGAATTGCATAATCGGAATCTGGATTAGTTCTATCATTATGAATCCGACCATGAAGCGGCTTGCTATACATTTCTTCCGCATCTCTGCTAGGAGTTCCATAATAAGGAACGCCATCTACAACAGTTAACGGAGATTGTGCATTTAATGCATACTGAGCCATAGTGCCCGAGACACAAAAAATGCTAAAAAGCATAAACAAATAATAATTCTTCATGTTCTTTAAAAAGTTTAAGATTTTGAGTGAATGTAGGCTCAGGGCAGGATACAATACTGTACTTTTGTTTCAAAAAAGTTCAGTATTGATTCAAAATAGTGCTATTTAGGCTTGAAAATTAGCAGTTTAGTTACAGTAATACTAACGTAACATTGCGCTAATCTAGTAGTAATCTTAAAGTATATTCTGGATATGCTTTTTATAGCGTTTAGGGCTTTCGCCATAATGTTTTTTAAACAATCTGCTGAAGTATTTAGGATCGTTAAAGCCACATTCAAAACTTATTTCGCTAATATTTAAGTTTCCGGTTAGCAGTAAATTCTCTGCTTTCTGTAATCGAAGATTTATAATCACATCAGATGGCGATTGCTGTAGAATTTCTTTAAAAACTCTATATACTTTAGTTCTGGAAATTTCTAAACGTTTAAAAAGACTATCTACGTTAAATTGCGGATTATCGAGTTCCTCTTCTATAATTTTCAATGCTTTTTTTACCGTTTTCTCATGCGGATTCAAAACCACATTTTCTCGATCTAATTTTTCTGTTATACGATTTATTTTGGTTGAATATGCTTGCTTTTGCGAATTGGTGATCATTGCAATTTTCTTATTCAATAAATCGGAACTAGTTGGCAAATTAGCAATAGCATTAATGCCATTCTCGATTGCTCGTTCTTCTATAGAAAGGCTAATAGTTTCTGAAATATATAAACTTGGTATTCGCTGTAATGCTGGCTGATGTAATACTTGCTCGAAATCATTTGAAAAGGGAATATTATAAATAACAATAGTCTCCACATTACATTGATGTATAGCAGATGTTATTCCGTGTAAATCATGCTCAAAAAGTAAGGCTCGCTCTTTTGAATTTAAAAGCTGACTAAAAAAACTAATATCGTCTTTCTCACAATAAACAAGTATATAGCTTTTATCGTCGTCCTTAGGTTGCTGTAAATGTTTATACTGAAGAACTCCCGAAGCATTCGATTGATTTTTAACTGAAATTACAGGAATTTGTAGCATAATTTCCAAATCCTCAGTAAATTTTACTTCAATTTCGCCACTTATTTCTTTCAGTAATAATTGAAATGCTTTGTAATACGGACTAAAATTCGTGATATTTTGCCACTCTTTTTTAAGAAGTTCACTCGAAGCCTTCAATTCAATAATCACTTTATTCGAATGTAAACTGGTCTGCAAATGGCATTTTTCATTACTACCAGAATATTTAAAAACTTCAATAATAAGATATCGTAGTAACAACCGGAAGCGCAAAACATCTAATGCCACTAAATTTTCATCCGAAAAATTAGAAAACTGATAACTCGTCTGGGTATTATATTGATTATCGCTTATTTGCTGATAAATTTTAGTTATAAAACCTTCAAAATCAATTTGTACAGGAACACTTTCTCCAAGTTCCGATACCTGATCGAGATAATCCCATTCTGAAATATCTTCTATAAGCTTCGTTAATCCCTTTTCAACACTTTTGGTATCATTTTCTTCTGTTTTTAAAAGTGCTGTTATTTTGTTCAATTTCGATTTAAAGTCGGATAAAAAAAATGTTTGGAATTTTTCAACTTCAAAATCTTTATTTTTAACATCACGATGCAAGGCTAGAAGTTTCTCTTTTTGTTTAGCAATCTCAGCATTCTTCTGTTCTAGATTCTTATTTGCATCTAATAATTCTTTTTTCTGAGAGGCAATAACCGCAGTACGCTCTTCTATATTTTTCTCTAACTGATTTCTAATTTTTTTTGCAATTCTATTTCTTCTAACCGAAAAACTTATTCCTATTAGAATTAGTAGCACTGTGCAAACTGTGTAAAACCAAAACGTCTGATAAAATGGTTTTTCGATATGAACCTGAAAATATTGAGTTTCCTGATCTTCATTTTTATTGCTGGTAACTTTAAAACTATAATCTCCCGGCTGTAAATGACTATAAATAATTTCTGAATTTTTAAAAGTTTTCCAGTCGGAATCTGCGCCTTCTAACTTATACCAAATTGTTTTTGGCAAGCCTGTATAGCTTATGGGTGTAATTGTAACAGCAACTGAATTTTCCCGATATTCTTTTGTGAATTCTGAAGAATAATTTTCTTTACCATCTACTTTTAGAAAAAACTTAACTGATTTTTCAGTATAATGATACGCATCTGGCTGAAAAAAACTGAGTCCGTTAATTCCGCCAAAAAACAAGGTTCCTTTTGCATCTTGAAACGAAGCCCCTTCAGAAAATTCTTTTGCCTGCCAGCCTTGCTCTTTTGGTAACTGCGTAATAGCATAACTTTTTTTATTAATAAATGCGATTCCTTTGGTGGTACTTATCCAAATTTCATTTCCGTTAGCCAATAAACTATATACCATATGGCTTGGTAATCCATCGGCTTCAGTTAAATTTTTAATTATTCCCTTCGATTTTTTGTAAATGCTAATGCCTCCTAAAGTTGCAATCCACAATTCATTATTTGCTGAATCTTGATATAAACTATACACGCTATTTCCTAAAAGTCCGTTTTCTGTATTAATAGTTTTTAGGATTCCTTTTTCTGTTGAAAAAAACACCACTCCATTACGCTCGGTAGCTAATACTAAAGTATCTTCTATTTTAATGATTTGTCGAACATGAAATGATGCTAATTCCTCTTGATGTTTAAATGCCTCAAAATGCTTTAATTTTCTATTATACTTTGCAACACCACCCCAACAGGCAATCCATAAATCCTCTGAATCTTCAAAAAAAGAATAATTTCTATTTGCAGGAAAGTTTTCAAAATCTTCAGCAGTAATAAGCGAATATTGTTGATTTTCAATTTTTATAATGCCCGCATAGGTTCCTACCCAAATAGTTCCTTTAGAATCGGTATATACACTCCGGATTCTATCCCAATCTGAATTTAATGATGCTTCTGTAATAGAAAAAGGAAGGAAGCAGTTCGTTTCCTTACTGAAAGAAAATAATCCATGATTATAATAACCCAACCAAACTGCTCCAGATTGATCTTTTGTAATCCCCCGAATAGTTTCATTGGGTAAATGTGGATAGGTTTTTGGATGCGGAATTATCGTGGTAATTTGCTCAGCTCCGTGGTAAGCCATACTAATGCCCCCATCTTTATGTGCTAACCAAATATTTCCAAAATCGTCTTCATAAAGCTTTTCGATTTCGTTACTGGTAAAACTGTATGGCGAATACGGATCGTATTTATATTGCGTTATTTGTTGATTATTAATATTCTCTGGCGTGTTAGGAATAAAAAACAATCCGTTTTTTCGAGAAGCATACCAAATATTCCCTTCTCGGTCTTTTAGAACATCATTAATCATGACTTCAGGGAATTGATTCCTCAAAATTTTTTTAAGTGGCTTATGAGTATCTTCTGTAATCAACTCAGATACTGATACTTCTTGAAAGTGATTATCGCTATATGCAAAATTACTATTCGATGTTTTTACGGCTATTTCTCCAGATTTAGTTAACCGAAAAGTTTCTGGATGCTGACTTAATTTGAAATTTTTAAAAATACCATCTCCTTCGTAATATGATATTGTATTATTATCGTTCAATATCCAAATACGACCATTTTTATCTTTCTTAAAAGCCAAAATTACATTTCCGGCAATACTGGTAGAGTCTTGATACTTATGTTTAAAAACTTGAATTTGATTGCTATCATAAACATTTAAACCATCCCAAGTAGCAATCCAAAGCCGCCCATCTTGATCACTAATAATATCGTTTACAGAATTGTTAGATAAACCTTCATCTGTAGTTAAGGTTTTAAACTTCATTTGTTGTGCCAGCAAACTATGGCAAATAAGCACAAACAGTAAAGCAATTTTTTTAGGGAATTTATGCTTCATCATAACGAACAAAAGTAGCTCTAAAAATAGAGTTTCTTATTACGTCTTTATTAAGCATTAATTATCAATATTAACAAATAGCTAAAATTTCAAGATCAAAAAAACTTCATTTTAATACTGAGATTTATAAATATTTTATAATTCAATAAATAAATATCTTTTGTAAAATACTTACCTTAATAGAACAAGATTAAAATTTAGTATTATGAGTAATATTGATGAAATTACAGAAATTTTGGGAGACGATCTTTCTAAGAATCTCCTTAACCATTCTTGTGAAAAAATAAATAAAGAACGGCTTCACATTCCCAACAAAGATGTTGTAAATAATTTTATAAATTCTGATAGAAATCCGCAGGTTTTAAACAATCTAGGTAGGTTATACCAAAGTGGTACGCTTGGTGGAACAGGCTATATAAATATTTTGCCTGTAGACCAAGGTATAGAACATAGTGCTGCTTTTTCTTTTTATAAAAACCAAGATTATTTTGATCCTGAAAATATAATAAAATTAGCTATTGAAGCAAATTGTAATGGAGTAGCTTCCACTTTTGGGGTGCTAGCCTCTTGTGCTAGAAAATACGCTCACCGAATTCCATTTATTGTAAAAATAAATCATAATGAATTAATGACGTATCCCAATACTTACGATCAAATTCAATTTGGTTCGGTTCTTGAAGCTTGGAATTTGGGCGCTGCTGCTGTTGGTGCTACTATCTACTTTGGATCTAAAGAAAGTGACCGGCAAATACAGGAAATTGCTGCTGCTTTCGATAAAGCTCATGAATTAGGAATGGCTACTATTTTATGGTGTTACAACAGAAATGAAGCTTTTAAAAAAGATGGTAAAGATTACCATACCGCTGCCGATCTAACCGGACAGGCTAACCACATTGGTGTTACTATAAAAGCCGATATTATTAAGCAAAAATTGCCAACTTTAAACTTTGGAAATAAAAATCTTTCTTTTGGAAAATACGATGATGCCATGTACGAAACATTAGCTACAGACCATCCTATAGATCTTTGCCGTTGGCAAGTTGCTAACTGCTATATGGGAAAAATCGGGTTAATAAATAGTGGTGGTGGCTCTAAAGGAGAATCGGATATTAAAGAAGCAATAAAAACAGCGGTTATTAATAAAAGAGCTGGTGGTAGTGGACTTATAATGGGTAGAAAAGCTTTTCAGCGACCTATGAAAGAAGGAGTTGAACTACTACGTAAAGTCCAAAAGGTATATTTAACCCCAGAAATTACTATAGCATAAAAAATAAAGGCTGAAATTATATAATTTCAGCCTTTATTTTTATCAAACAACAGTTTATGGTTATTTTAAACTGTTTTTATTTTTAGCTCCTTACGAGTTGGTTTTGTTTCTGCTTGTAAAGGTTCTCCGTATAAATCGAAATCGGCTGCATCGGTAATTTTAATATCATAATATTCGCCGGTTTTCAAGTAAATTTCAGTAGCATCAATCAATACTTCATTATCTACATCAGGTGAATCAAATTCGGTTCTACCTATAAAATAATTTCCTTCTTTACGATCGATAATCACTTTAAAAATCTGCCCTATTTTTTCCTGATTAAGTTCCCAAGAAATTTGGGATTGAATTTCCATAATCTCGTTTGCACGTTCCTGTTTTACCTCATCAGGAACATTATCTTCTAGATTATAAGCATGTGTATTTTCTTCGTGAGAATAGGTAAAACAACCTAAACGCTCAAATCGCATTTCCTTTACCCATTCTTTTAATTCCTGAAACTGTGCTTCAGTTTCTCCCGGATAACCAACAATTAGCGTAGTTCTAATCGCCATCTCCGGTACAATTTCTCGAAACTTATATAAAAGATCTGTTGTTTTTTTGTGTGTAGTTCCGCGACGCATCGATTTTAATAAATCGTCTGAAATATGCTGTAAAGGAATATCTAAATAATTACAAACTTTAGGCTCACGCTTCATCAAATCTAATACATCCATCGGGAAACCGGTAGGAAATGCATAATGCAAGCGAATCCATTCTATCCCTTCCACTTTCACTAAATTCTCTAGTAGTTCGGCTAAATTTCTCTTCTTATACAAATCAAGTCCGTAATAAGTAAGATCTTGTGCAATAAGAATCAGTTCTTTTACACCATTAGCGGCAAGCTTTTCAGCTTCTATCACTAGGTTCTCTATTGGTGTAGATTTGTGCCCCCCTCGCATTAACGGAATTGCGCAAAAGCTACAAGGGCGATCGCAACCTTCAGCAATCTTTAAATAAGCGTAGTTTTTTGGTGTTGTTGTTAAACGTTCACCAATTAACTCATGTTTATAATCAGCCTCTAAAGCAGTTAATAAACCTGGCAATTCGGTTGTCCCGAAATACTGATCTACATTTGGAATTTCTTTCTGCAAATCGGGTTTATAGCGTTCACTTAAACAACCGGTTACAAAAACTTTATCAACATCTCCTTGATTCTTTTTCTCTACAAACTCTAAAATTGTATTTACCGATTGTTCTTTCGCATTATCGATAAATCCACAGGTATTTATAACTACAATATTTCCTTCTTCCTCATGAACAACCTCTTTATCATTCGCTTTTAATTGTCCCATCAACACTTCGCTGTCGTAAACATTCTTACTACAACCAAGGGTTACTACATTTATCTTATTCTTTTTTAGCGACTTAGTCCTCATGTAAAATCTTTGTTTAAAAATGCAAAAGTAGTGAAGATCGACGAAATACTCCTACTCAAAACTAAAATTTAGCTTTTAGTGATTTTTAAAGGTATTTTAGTTTTCCTGATCGTTAGGCTCTTCTTTTGGTTTCCGCCAAAACGTCAAACAAATAGCTGCTGAAATTAACAACGAAACTACAATACCGCCAATTACAATTCCATAGCCATCACCCGCTAAACGATCCATATCGTAATCCATAAACATAAAAAGATAGCCTAAAAAAAGTATATCAAGGGTTAGTTGAATAATCCAGTATGCAATTTTTCCTTTATGAGTTAGCTTTTTTACAATAAGTATGTCTAACATAAAATGATTTGAGTTTTTGATTTGGACTTCCCATAACGTGGGAAATCTTAAATTATTTTGTGAACTAAAAAGAATACAAGATTTTATTATTTTGAATTTTAGAATTTATAAACCCAAACTATATTTTAACTCCAATTTGTTTTTCAACCTCATCTATAAATAGTCCCTGAAGTTTTTTAGTGATTTTTCCAATTTCTTCTCCAAAATTCAAAATTTTGTCTGGAAAATGAAGGTTTTTGATAGCAGTGATTTGAGTGGTAGTTCCAGTGATAAAAACTTCGGTTGCCATATCTAATTCTGAAACCGGAAGTGCTCTTTCAACAACCTCAATATTATTGGCTTTGCATAATTTGATAAGTAAATTTCGAGTAATTCCCGGTAAAATAAATGGGCCGTTTGGATGGGTATACACGGTTTCATTTTTCACAAAAAACAAAGAAGAATGGGAACCTTCGGTGAAGCAACCATCTCGAATCATTATATTTTCAGCAAAACCTTCTTTTTTAGCTTCTGTATTAGCTAAAATATTAGCCATTAAAGAAACCGATTTAATATCACAACGATGCCAGCGTAAATCTGTAGAAACTAAGGTATCAATAAATTTATATTGAAAATTATCTAGTTTGGCTTTATATGCATACATCAATACGGTAGCCTGATAATTTTCTGGAAAATGGTGTGTTCTTGGTGCCATTCCCCTAGTTATCTGAATATAAATTGCACCATCTTCTTTTTCTAATTCCGCTTCTTCAATAGATTTTGAAATTAGTGCTTCAAAATTAGTAATACCACATTTTAATTCTACTTCCTTCAAAGAATACCGCAACCGATCTAGATGTTCTGTCAGTAAAAATAGCTTTCCTTTATAAAAAGGTATAACCTCGTAAATGCCATCTCCAAATAAAAAACCACGATCAAAAACCGAGATTTTGGCTTCTTCCGGATGTATCCATGCTCCGTTTAGATATACTTTTTTGGGATAGTTTAATTTCATTTTAAATATTCAGAAATTTAAAAATAGCATATTGTATGCTATAAAAAAACTGCCTTGCAAAATTTCACAAGACAGTTTTATAACTTTTAAATAGATTTTTTATTATTCAGCTTCTCTTATTAACTCTTTAACTGCTTTCTGCAATTGCGTATCGTGTCCGTTCAAAAACTCATTATAAGGTAATTTTACTTCAATATCTGGTTCTAATTCCATATTCTCGGTTGGCACACCTTCTTTACCAATGGTGGCAACCATAGGGATTCCGAAAACAATGCTTGGATCTATTTGCCGTTCCCACCAAACTGCAGTACCGGTACCGGCTACAGGCATTCCTACTAATTTACCAATATTGTTTTGTTTATAGATGTAAGGAAAAATAAAGGCATCGCTATAGTTCCCTTCACTCATTAAAACGATGCTTGGTTTCGTCCAACGCGTCATTGGCTCGCCTCCTTTAATTACATGTCCTTGTGGAGCAAATTTTAAATATTCTTCTCCGCTTAGAAAAGTATTTAAATCATCGTGCAACCAACCACCTCCATTAAATCGAGTATCTACAATTAAGCCTTCTTTTTCTAGATTCTTACCTAATGCATTTTCATATACATCTCTAAAGCTACCATCGTTCATTCCCTGTACATGCACATATCCTAATTTACCATTACTAAGGCTATCGGTTTTATGCTCCATAATCCGAACCCAACGCTTGTACAACAAGCTACGTTCTTGTGATTTTGAAACAGGTTTGATTATTTCTTCAAATGTGCTAGCCCCACTTTTTACGGTTAGTAATGTATTTTTATTTTGAATATTATTCAAATACTTATTCCAATTCTCATCAGCCTTAATTTTATTACCATTAATTTTAGTAATAACATTACCAGCTTTTATTTTGCTACTGGCATTATCTAAGGGTCCGCCAGAAATTACTTCTGAAATTTTAATTCCATCATCCATATACGATTCATCATAGAGTAAACCTAAAGATGCTGTATGATCGCCATTATCGCTAGATGGGTAAAACCGTCCTCCCGTATGAGAGGCATTTAATTCTCCCAACAATTCACTAAGTAGTTCCTGAAAATCGTAATTATTATTAATATAAGGCAAAAACTTAGCATATTCATCATGATACATTTTCCAATCGATTCCGTGAATTTCAGAATCATAAAATTTCTTTGTAACCTGTCTCCAAATATGATTAAACATATAATTACGTTCGGCAGCAGCATCAACAACCATATCGCCGTTAATGGCTATATTCTCAACTTTTCCACTTTCTGTATCTACTTTCACCAATTTTCCATTATTGCTTAAGAATAATGACTTTCCATCTTCGCTAATTTCAATTCCGCTATGAGAACCACCCATTTTAGCTAAAATTTTAGTATCTCTAGTTCTTGGCTCGGTAACCCATAAATCGTATCCTTTCTCGAAAGAAGCAAGGTAAAACACTTTACTGGCATCGTTATTTAGTACATAATCGCTAATGCTAGCCGAATTAATGGTTAATTTGACCTTACGAATATCTAGATTATCGAAATTAAGCTTTAGCGACTCTTGTTTTTTATCTTCTTTCTTTTTTCTTGATTTCTTAGAATCTTCTTCCTTCTTTTTTTCTTCTTTTTCCCGCTCTTCTAGTAGTTTAAATTCTTCTTCACTTAATGTATACCTATCGTAAGCTTTTTTGTTAAAAAATACAGCATAAATATCTTGTTCTGTACTTCCTTGGTTGGCTAGTGATTTTCTACCTTCTCGACTACTCTCATAGGCCATCATTTTACCATCTAAAGCCCACTTGGCATTCGACTCTCCAAATCCACTATTTATAGGATGAAAAATTTCTCCGCTGCCATCTGCTTTTATTAAAGCTGTATTGTTATTGAAAAAATAGCCCTTTTGATCGTCAACCATTAGCCATTTACTATCAGGACTCCATTGGTATGACCAATCTCCATCGCTATAAGAATGGTTTCTACCTTCGGGAAGAATTACCGTTTTCTTACCCGATTTTAAATCCATTACTTTTAAAATATTTCGCTCTTCTATAAAAGCGATTTTCGATGAATCCGGTGATATTTTTGATTGAAATTCTTCTGCTCCAGTATTAATTAAAGGTGTTATATCAATAATAGTAGAAGCATAGAAAAATTCTTCTTGAGGCCGATTTAAAGTAGCTCTATATACATTCCAACTGCCATTTTGCTCTCCAGAAAATAATAATTCTTTTCCGTTAGGAGACCAACTTACCATACGCTCTTGGGTAGACGTATTGGTTATTCTTTTAGTTCTAGAATCGTCCACACCGGTTACAAAAACTTCACCCCGATTTACAAATGCGATTTCTTTATTATTAGGGCTTACCGCAAACTCGGTTACGCTATTGATATCTTTATTTTTGATCGCTTCAAAAGCAGCATCATCTAGCACTTTTATAGCAAGCTTTTTAGGATTTTCATTCGCTGTTATGGTATAAATTTCACCTTTCCAAGTAAAGGCTAATTTCTCATCATTAGAACTACTTAAATGTCGTACCGGAAAATCTTTAAAATCGGTTAATTTTTCTTCGGAATTATTTTTTAATGTTTTTACATAAAGGTTTTGTGTGCCATCTTTTTCATTCAAATAAAAAACTTTTGAAGCATCTGAACTGAATATCGGATTACGATTTTCTCCTTTAAAATCGCTAAGTTGCTCATACGTATTTTCTTCAACGTTATACAACCAAATATCTCGAGTTACCGAAGAATTGTGATGTTTTCTCCACGGATCTTCATAACCTTTCCGATCTTCAAAAACTAACTGACTACCATTTTTACTGAAATTAGCTTCTTCAGCTCCGGCAGCAGTAAGTAATTCAGGTCGGCCACCTTTTACAGGAATGGTATATAAATTCTGAAATAATCTTGGACTCGGGAAACGAACACTTGAAGCAGGAGCATTACGCCCACTTCCATATAGAACTTTCTCATCTCCTAGAGTAAAATCGTACGGATAATCATTAGCACTATTATAAGTTAATCTTACCGGAGTGCCGCCGATAGCCGGCATAGTATACACATCAAAATTACCATAACGATCACTAGCAAAAGCAATTTTTTTACCATCGTTACTCCAGACTGGGCGCATATCGTGAGCATCGCCAGTAGTAATAGCAATAGCTACACCGCCATCACTACTCACTCGATAAAGATTTCCCATATATCCAAAAACGATAGTTTTTCCATCTGGAGAAATTGAGGGATATCGAAGCCATTTTGCATTGTCTTGTGCAGTTATTGCTAAAGTGATGAAGAGTAGCAATATTGTTACATAAATTTTTCTCATAAATTAATTGATTTTAGTTCTAGATGATTTTTTTTGAAAGTACTACTAAGATACTAATTGTTGAATACTAAAAAACCCACATAATTTTATATATATGCGGGTTTTTAAACTATTTACTATATTGATAGTATTTTAACTACTAATAAAATAATTGTGTAATTCTAATAACCAACCTTGTTCAAAATATCGAATTGCGCTTATTATAAGTGCAGCTATAATTACATAGAACCAATTATACTTTTCAAACTTTACAAAATACACTCCTAAAAGACCTAATAATAATATAGGTAAGGCCATAACTAAATTGGCATAAAACCAAGCTCCTTGAAATACAGCCGTAATTTTCATTACAACATAAAACAAACAATAAATAAAGATTAGTTTGGTTAATATTACCAGATATCTTCTTGCCATTAGTTCATATAATCTTTTGGTGGTTTACGTTGTTGTGTTGCTTTTTCGTAAATATAAGCCCATCGCAGTAAATTCTGCTCTGAATAAGGTACTGAAATTATAGTAAGTCCTACTGGTTCCCCTGTTTCTTTATACCCCATTGGTACAGTAATAGCAGGATATTCTGCTGCTGCTGCATAACCAGCATGATAGTTATTGATAGAAAGTACAGCATCCAAATTATATTTTTTCATAGGCACTTTAAAATACCGTTGCCCTTCTGCTAGCAATATATCTCTAATAGCTTCATATTTTTCTTTAGCTATAGAAGTATCTGTTTTCACTACAGATTCAAGTATAGATTGTCCATACGGAATTCGAGTAATTTTATCTTTTTGGTTGTACTCTAAAATTTCTTCTATACTATTTACCTTTCTCTTTACAAATTTATCTAAATAGTTATTTAAATCCTTTTTCATATCTAAATCTAACAATGTAGTGAAATTGGTTAAGTCTACCTCCTTAGGAGTAAAAGTAACAATTTGAGCTCCTGCTTTTTTTAGATCTTCGATGGCTTTAGCATATAAAGAATCGTTTTTTAATGATTCTATAACACCAAACCGAACCCCATTTACACTAGCTGAATCTTTTAAATGTGTATAGTAATCGGTAGGAATCCCTAATGAATCTGGATAATATTTTGTATCCAACGTATCTCTTCCTGCCATGGCACTTAATAAAATGGCATTATCTGCTACTGTTTTAGTGATAGACCCTGGTGTATCTAAATTTTTTGAAATTGGCAGAATACCATTTCTACTTATCAGACCAACAGTGGGTTTTAATCCTACAACACTATTTTGACTAGCAGGAGATAAGATAGAACCAACTGTTTCTGTCCCTACAGAAACAGGGGCTAAATTTGCTGCTACGGCTACGGCACTACCTGAACTAGATCCACCAGTATCAAAAGTTCTTCTTCCATATGGGTTGAATGTTTGTCCACCAATTGTAGAATATCCACTTGGGCAATCTTCACAAAAGTAATACCCTAACTCACTCATGTTTGCTTTACCTAAAATTAAAGCACCGTTTTTTTGCAATTGGTTGGTTATATATGCACTCGCTGTAGTATTCTCTTCTAGCGCCAAAGCTCCTGCTGTAGTAGCCATACTAGCGGTATTAATATTATCTTTTAATAATACAGGAATACCGTAAATAAGGCTTTTATTTTGAGTATTTTTATAATTACGATCGCGTAATCGGGCATCTGTTAAGACTTGAGAATTTAAATTAACAATTGAATTTAATGAATAATTATTCTCGCGATCTATCTCTCTAATTCTATATAGATAAAACAGTGTTAAGTCTTCGTAATTAAAAACACCTTCTGCAACATTAGCTTGTAATTCTTCAAGATTTTTCTCTAAAATTAGTGGCTTTAAACTATCATATTTTTTCTTTGTAAACTGAAAAAGTTCTATTTCAAATGGAGATAAAAGCACTTTTTTTTCTAATATTTTAGAGTCTAACACTCTAAAAGATATCATTGTGGTGTCATCCTGTTCCTCTTCACCAGCATTCTGTTTTATTTTTACATGTGTATCAGATCCTTTATTATCTTTATTCTGATTACTACAAGACACAGATGCCAAAATCAGTAAAAACAGTATTAAATTTCTCATTTGGAAACAAAAATTAGTATTAAATTTTACTATTTAAAGAACGAATCTACGAACTCGAATTTATTAAAAACTTGTAAATCATCTACACCTTCACCTACTCCAATATATTTAACAGGAATTTGAAATTGATCGCTAATACCTATCACAACACCACCTTTGGCTGTTCCATCTAATTTAGTAACGGCTAAAGAAGTTACCTCTGTTGCAGCTGTAAATTGCTTAGCTTGCTCAAAGGCATTTTGACCGGTAGAGCCATCTAAAACTAAAAGAACTTCGTGTGGTGCATCCGGAATAACCTTTTGCATTACACGTTTAACTTTGGTAAGTTCTTTCATTAAATTAACCTTATTATGTAAACGTCCTGCTGTGTCTATTAAAACTACATCTGCATTTTGCTTTACCGCACTTTGAACGGTATCAAAAGCAACAGAAGCAGGATCGCTTCCCATTTTTTGTTTTATAATAGGAACATCTGTACGATCTGCCCAAATTTGCAGTTGGTCTATGGCTGCTGCTCTAAAAGTATCTGCAGCTCCTAGAACTACGTTTAAACCTCTATTTTTAAATTGTTGTGCTAATTTCCCAATCGTAGTTGTTTTCCCTACACCATTTACACCTACTACCATTACTACATATGGTTTTTTGGCAGGTACTGTAAAATCAGTTGCTTCTCCACTATTGGTTTCAGAAAGAAGTCCGGCAATTTCTTCTCTTAATATTTGGTTTAGTTCAGCAGTACCTAAATATTTATCTTTTGCTACACGGTCTTCTATACGATTTATAATTTTTATGGTAGTAGCTACCCCTACATCACTACTTACTAAAACATCTTCTAAATCATCTAATACTTCATCATCTACTTTAGATTTTCCGGCAACTGCCTTACTCATTTTAGAGAAAAAGGTAGACTTTGATTTTTCTAAACCTTTATCTAAAGTTTCTTTTTTTTCTTTAGAAAATATCTTTTTGAATAGACTCATTTTTTGATAGGTATTTAATTGAAAATTAATAGCTCTTTATATAACTATTACTTCGCACGGTAAATATACACAAAAAGAAAAAGCCGTCAAGATATAATCAAGACGGCTTAAAAGATATACTATATTTCTTTACCGATTATTTTTTAAGGTAATCGTTTACTTTCTCAGGAGCCATAATAGCTTCAACGAACGTATATGCACCTGTCTTAGGAGATTTCACCATTTTGATAGCTTTGGTTAATCTCTTAGATCCTGTCTGTAATGCTGCTACTGATTTCTTTGCCATGACTCAACTTATTTTATCTCTTTATGAACCGTCATTTTTTTCAAAACTGGGTTAAATTTCTTTAACTCTAGTCTATCCGGTGTGTTTTTTTTATTTTTAGTAGTAATATATCTAGAGGTACCTGGTTTACCTGAAGATTTATGCTCAGTACATTCTAATATAACTTGTACTCTATTTCCTTTCTTAGCCATCGTAATTTATTTTTATAGGTAAAGGATTATTTTTGCAAGAATCCTTTTGCTCTAGCCTCTTTTATAACAGCAGAGATTCCTTTCTTATTAATATTTT
Source organism: Zunongwangia sp. (assembly GCF_048269745.1). Taxonomy (NCBI): domain Bacteria; kingdom Pseudomonadati; phylum Bacteroidota; class Flavobacteriia; order Flavobacteriales; family Flavobacteriaceae; genus Zunongwangia; species Zunongwangia sp. The sequence goes on from NZ_JBLXIB010000003.1 coordinate 163,168, forward strand.
TAAGCGCAGAAGTAGATACTTTTAAGGTAATCCATTTATCTTCCTCAGGAATAAAAAAACGTTTCTTAACTAAATTAGCGTTAAATTTACGCTTAGTTTTATTCATTGCGTGAGAAACATTGTTCCCAACCATCGCTTTTTTACCTGTAAGTTCACAAACTCTTGACATTGCTCTATATCTTTATCTCGTTATTTCAAAACAGGGTGCAAATTAACGGTTTTTCAACCTAATAAACAATATATTTTAGAAAAAATTTCAGTATTTTTTTTAGCATTATTCTTGAAAAGAAATTTATTAGCAAATTAACGCCCTATTATAGGGCATTTAATAAAATTTCTAAACTCTTATTTACTGATTTTCCTACTACTTTTTCACGACTGTTTCCAAAATTAAATTCCCTTGCAAAAACTTTTTCTGGGGTTGCAAATGCTAAAAACACAGTACCTACTTCAGCATTGCTATCTCCTTTTGATGGCCCCGCATTTCCGGTTGTAGCAATTGCATAATCGGTTTTGTAAAGTTCTTTTACTTTTTTTGCCATCTCACAGGCTACAGCTTCACTTACTACTGAATGTTTAGCTAGCAAATCTTCAGATATTCCTAATATATCGATTTTTGATTGAGTCGCATATGTAACGACACTACCTTTAAAAAAACCTGAAGATCCTGAATGTTCAGTAAATAATGAGGCTAAACGTCCTCCTGTAAAACTTTCTGCTGTTGAAAGACTGGCTTTTTTATTTCGTAATATATCTCCTATTATTTCTTCTATAGAATTTTCTTCTTCTATACCTTTAATAATATCACCTATATAATTATTCAATTCAGAAATTTGCGCTTCAATTTCGGCTTCCATTTCTTGAATATCTTCACCACGCATACTAAGCCTTAATCTAACTTTACCTAAACTTGGTAAATACGCTAATCTAATAGCATCGGGTAAGGCATCTTCCCAAGGTTCTATTTTTTCAGCAATAGCACTTTCCCCCATTCCAAGTGTTAGAATAGTTTTATGCAGAATTACAGGACGATTATATCTATTTTTAATTCTAGGAATAACTTCATCTTCTATTAAGCCTTTCATTTCGTATGGAACACCTGGCATCGATACATACACAGTATCGTTATGCTGAATCCACATACCGGGTGCAGTACCATATTTATTTTTTAATATCTCAGCTTTAGAAGGAACTAGAGCTTGACTTCTGTTTAAATCCGAAATAGGCGTATCTATATACTTTTCGAATAGCTCTTCTACATGTGCTAATACTTCTTTATTTTCAACCAAAGAATCATTTAAAAATTCGCATAAGCATTTTTTAGTAATATCATCTTTTGTAGGACCTAAACCTCCTGTTATCAACACAATATCAGCTCGCTTCTGAGCCTCTTCTAAAGTCGATAGAATATGGTCTCTATCATCTTCTATTGAAGTTATTTGATGAATCTCTACACCTATTCTATTTAATACTTTGGCAATAAATGCGGAATTTGTATCTATAATTTGCCCAATTAATATCTCATCGCCAATAGTAACAATTTCTGCTCTCATTATAAATTATAATCATTTCTTAATTCTCCACAAATTAAGGTTACTTGATCTGTAATTATAGAAGCGGCTTCAGGTACTTTATGCTCAACCTTTCCTTGTTTAGCCCATTTTTCTATAACTTGTATTTGCTCTAATAAGTCCAGACCAAAAAGTTTTAAATTTGGTTTTATTTTATGAGCAAATTGATAAGCTAATTTTGAGTTTCCATTTTTAATGGCCTCATTCATGGAAACAACATCTGGCGGAACTTCCTCTAAAAAAGTTTGTATAACAACTAATATGAAGTCTTGATCCCCTTCTGCTGTTTCTTCAACAGCACTTAAATTATAATGACTCATTTTATGTTATTTTATATGAATTGAGAATAATTTATCATTTTCTATAAAACCAGTTAATTGGTCGTTTGGAGATACTTTCCCGACTCCAGAAGGTGTTCCTGTAAAAATTACATCTCCTATTTTAAGTGTAAAAAAACTGGAGATATACGCTATTATTTCATCTATCTTCCAAAGCATTAATGAAGTATTCCCTTGCTGAACTACTTCTTCATTCTTTTGCAAACTAAAATTTATATCATTTAAATCTGAAAATTGAGATTTATCTAACCATTTTTCACCAATTACCGCTGCTCCATCAAAACCTTTTGCTTTTTCCCAAGGCTCTCCTTTTTCTTTTAATTTTTGCTGAAGGTCACGAGCTGTGAAATCGATTCCTAACCCAATCTCATTATAATATTTATGGGCAAACTTCTCTTGAATGTGTTTCCCTACACGGTTTATTTTCACCAATACCTCAACTTCGTAATGAACATTATCCGAAAATTCGGGTATAAAAAAAGGCTGTTTTTTTAATAAAATTGAAGTATCCGGTTTTTGAAAAATAAGCGGATCTTCTGGTTTTTCATTTTTTAATTCAGTAATATGATCGGCGTAATTTCTACCTATACAAATCAGCTTCATTTATATAAAATTTAATCGGTTAAGGTTATTTTAAATGCTGGAGTTGGTATTTTTCCAGATAATAAAGAGCTTGAATTATCTAAACGATTCATTTTTCGCCATCCATTTGTATCTTTAAAATAAGCATTAAAATTTTCGGTATTTTCAACTAAAACTCCTTTAAAAATTGGCCCATACTTCTTTAACTTTACATTCTTATACACTAATGTATCGTTTAATCGGTAATCTTTTTCTTCAATGTAACTATTTTCTTCAATAAAAAGATGCTCTACTGCTACAAAAAATCCATTTTCTGGAACAGCTATTTTATAAGGAAGTATGTTTATTTTTGATTTAAATTGATTTGATGATTTTTCTACAATTAGATTTTGGTTTAAGAGGTCTTGACCTGGCTTTCCTTCAGAGTTTACTGCCAAAATTCGCAATCTGAATTTCGTCTCTTTATAAATAGTAAATTCTTCTGAAAAATATCGAATTTCGATTTGTTTTATAAAACAAACATTATCGAAGCCTTCAGGTTTTGGATAGTACTTTGCAACAGTGCTCGGATATTGCCCTCCACTGAAATTTCCTAAACCAACTATTTCTCCTATTCGAAAATCATTAATTCGCTTTGTATGTTTTTCTTTGACATTATAAAGCTTAACCTCATCTAAACCAGTAATGGATGGAGAAAGTTTAAGTAACTTTCCTTGTAATTCTTTAATTGTTATTTTTCTTGACGTATAGCCTACAAAACTGAATTTGAGTACAGTAGTATCCGACACCTTATCAACTATAAAGGAAAATTTTCCTTCTTTATCAGTAGAAATTCCTTTTTCTTCCTTCTCTAGCACAATATTCACATAAGGTAATGGCTGTAAGCTTACTGAATCTACTACCTGCCCAACTAGTCTTTTTGTTTGTGCAAGGTTAACACTTACAAAAAATAAAAAAGCCGTGGTAAACAGGATCCTCATTAACTTATAGTTTGGTATTTAATTTACGTAATTTTATGGCTGTAAGTACTTTTTTTGTATACAGTGGAAAATCAGCATTTTGAACCCATCCAAAGTATCCTGGCTCTTTTTCTAACACCTCTTCAACTAATTTACCTTTATATTTTCCGAAGCTAAAAATTTCTTGTCCATTTTTATTGAATGAAATTAATCCAGCAAAATCTGCAAATTTTCGTCTAGAACTATATTCAGAAAGCCATTTTATATCATTTTCTAAATCGTCGTATTTATCTAATTGAGATTTTAAAACTTCGTAAGTAGCATCGGTATCTGCTGCTGCGCTATGTGCATCTTCTAAATTTTTACCACAATAAAATTTAAGTGCAGCCGATAGAGTACGCTGTTCTTTTTTATGAAAAATAGTTTGTACATCTACAGCTTGCATATTTTTCATATCGAAATCTACTCCTGCACGTAACAACTCTTCTGCCAGTAACGGAATATCGAAACGATTAGAATTATAGCCTGCTAAATCGCAACCTTTTATCATATCGTAAACTTGTTTTGAAAGTTGCTTAAACGTAGGCTCTTTAGCCACTTTTTCATTAGAAATACCATGAATTTCTATAACCTCTTTCGGTATTTCCATTTCTGGGTTTACTAACCAAGTTTTACTTTCTTTATTTCCGTTTGGAAAAACTTTTAAAATTGCGATTTCTACTATCCTATCTTTTGCAATATTGGTTCCGGTTGTTTCTAAATCAAAAAAACAGATAGGTTTGGCAAGTTTTAATTCCATCAGTTGAAAATGTTGTTTTATAAAAATAAGCGGAATTGTTAAAAATTACAATTCCGCTCTGCTTATAATAGTGATTATTTAATTTTAAATACTTCTATTTGGATCAAAATTTTCCAAATATTGTGCTACTCGTTGTACAAATTGACCTCCTAATGCTCCGTTTACTACTCGATGGTCGTAACTATGCGATAAAATCATTTTATATCGAATTCCGATAAAGTCTCCTTCCGGAGTTTCTATAACTGCTGGCATTTTCCGAATTGCTCCTAATGCCAAAATTCCTACTTGTGGCTGATTAATAATTGGTGTTCCGGTAATACTTCCAAAAGCACCTACATTAGTTACCGTGTAGGTTCCGCCTTGAATTTCATCAGGTTTTAATTTATTTTGGCGTGCTCTATTTGCTAAATCATTAACTTTTTTAGCCATACCTACAAGATTTAATTGATCCGCGTTCTTAATAACTGGCACAATTAAATTTCCGTCGGGTAATGCAGCTGCCATTCCTAAATTAATAGCTTTCTTTTTAATTACTTTATCGCCATCTACAGAGATATTTATTAAAGGAAAATCTCGTATTGCTTTTGCTACAGCTTCTAAAAATATAGGTGTGAAAGTTAGTTTTTCACCTTCTCTTTTTTGAAAAGCTTCTTTATTTTTAGCTCTCCACTTCCAGATTGTAGTAACATCAGCTTCTATGAATGATTGCACATGGGCAGATGTTTGCACACTATCCATCATGTGCTTACTGATCATTTTACCCATTCTGCTCATCTCGATTATTTGGTCTTCTCCGGAAGCCACGACTGGTTTTTGAGGTTCTAAATCCGAAGTAGAAGTTCGAGAGGATCCACTTTTATCATTGTTAGCAGATGTCGATTTTCGATTTTTTACGTAGGCTAAAATATCGTCTTTAGTAACTCTACCATTTTTTCCGGTTCCCTTTATAGTATCTAACTCTTGCAAATCGATATTCTCTTCTTTTGCAATGTTTTTTACTAGCGGAGAATAAAAACGATCTGAATTTGAATAGTCTTGAGACTCTGTAGCACTTCGAGCTGTATTTACAGCTTCTTCGGCTTCAGCAGCATGTTCTTCTATATTTCCTTCAGATTCACTAGAATCTTCAATATCAAGATCTAAATCTAACTCATCTTCATCGTTTTCAGAAAGTTCTCCATCTACTTCGATAATTGCAATAGTCTGTCCTACTTGCACTACATCATCAGCTTCAAAAAGTTTCTCTATCAGCTTCCCATCCACTTCACTTGGCACTTCACTATCTACTTTATCGGTAGCTATTTCTAGTACCGGCTCGTCGATTTCAACAGTATCTCCTACTTCTTTTAACCAATTGGTAATCGTTGCTTCTGCAACACTTTCTCCCATTTTGGGTAATTTTAGTTCAAATTTTGCCATATCTATAACTGAAAGCTATTTTTTATTTATTTTGTTGCGAATTTAATCAAAAATTCACTTATTTAATAATAAAATTTTATTAAAGCGTAGTTATCACTACTATTTCTCGTCTAATTTTTTAAACTATTCTCAAAAGGAACTCTGTTTGTAATACTTCTCCCTAATGTTACCTCATCGGCATATTCAAGTTCATCCCCAACACTAATCCCTCTTGCTATAGTTGAAGTTTTTATACTTATTTTTAAATTCTCTAATTGCTTGAAAATATAAAAATTTGTGGTATCTCCCTCCATAGTGCTACTAAGTGCAAAGATAATTTCTTCTATCTCACCATTTTTAGCTTTTTCTATTAAAGGCTGTATACTTAGTTGAGAAGGTCCAATACCATCTATAGGGCTTATTTTACCACCTAAAACATGATATATTCCTCGGTATTGCCCTGTATTTTCTATTGCCATAACATCTCTAACATCCTCTACTACGCAAACCAAACTTTTATTTCGAGAAGTGTTACTACAAATTTCACAAATCTCGGTATCGCTTATATTAAAACAATTTTTACATCTTTTTATATTAGATCGAAATTTAGAAAGGGTTTGAGTTAATTGTAGCGTTTGGCTTTCTGGTTGTCGCAACAAATGCAAAACCAGCCGAAGTGCTGTACGTTTTCCTATTCCGGGCAATTGGGAAACCTGATCTACGGCTTCCTCCAACATTTTAGAAGAAAAATCCATAACGACAAATTTACAATTTTAAACTGATGCAAATAGTTACTATTATGCTAAGTTTGTGGCAAAGTTGCAAAAACAGGGATTTTATGGAACCAATTCATATTGTACTGCTTATTATTTTGTATTTCGGGGTGCTATTAGGTATTTCTTATTTTACCGGAAAGAGCGACTCTAATGCTGCATTTTTTAAAGCTGAAGGGAAATCACCTTGGTATGTAGTTGCTTTTGGAATGGTGGGAGCTTCGCTTTCCGGAGTTACATTTATATCAGTTCCTGGCTGGGTGAAAGATTCTCAGTTTAGTTACATGCAAGTGGTAGCTGGCTATCTTTTTGGGTATTTAGTTATTGCTTTTATATTACTCCCTATTTATTATAAGCTTAATGTAACTTCTATTTACCAATATTTATATAATCGTTTTGGTAATACCAGCTATAAAACTGGCGCATTTTTCTTTTTTATTTCTAGAGTTTTAGGAGCTTCTTTTCGTTTATTTTTGGTAGCAACGGTTTTACAGTATTTTGTATTTGAAGCATGGAATGTTCCTTTTGTAGTTACAGTAGTTCTTTCCATTTTATTAATCTGGATTTATACCTCTAGAGGTGGTATTAAAACAATTGTTTGGACAGATACGTTACAAACATTATTTATGTTAGCTTCGGTAGGAATTGCTATTTATTTTATTTCTGATGAATTGCAATGGACTTTTAATGACTTTTTTACTGCCCCAGAATTGCAAGCATACACTTCAACATTTCATTTTGATAGTTTTTTAGAGAAAGATTATTTCTGGAAAGCCTTTTTTGGAGGTATGTTTATTACTATATGTATGACGGGCTTAGATCAAGATATGATGCAAAAGAACCTGACTTGCAAAAATTTACGAGATGCTCAAAAAAATATGCTTTCGTATAGTTTAGTTTTTATACCGGTTAATTTGCTTTTCCTATTTTTAGGTGCACTTTTGTTTGTTTATGCCGAAAAACATGGCATTTCAGTTCCTGTTTTAGATGGGAAAGCAAAAACAGATTTACTGTTTCCGGAAATTGCATTACACGCAGAATTAGGAATAGGTTTAGCTATTATATTTTTGCTTGGTTTAATTGCTGCTGCCTACTCGAGTGCGGATAGTGCACTAACAAGCTTAACTACTAGTTTTTGTATTGATTTTTTAGCTATAGAAAAAAAGCCTGAAAATGCACAAAAAGCGATTAGAAAACGAGTACACATCCTAATAAGTGGCCTTTTAGTTATTGTCATTATCGCCTTTAAATATTTGCTAGATAGCAGTGTTATAGACCTTTTACTAAAAGCAGCAAGTTATACTTATGGCCCTTTATTAGGACTCTTTGCACTGGGCATTTTTACCAAAATAAAAATAAAAGATCACCTAGTATGGCTAGTGGCTTTAATTTCTGTAATTATCACCTTTATTTTAGGCAATATTCCTGCCGAATATTTAGCTGGGTATGTATTTAATTACGAACTACTTATCGTAAACGGTGCTATTACATTTTTAGGTTTAATATTGATTCGTACTAAGCATAACTAACGTACAAGCATTTATAAAATCGATTTTATTTTTGGTTAAAATTCGGTATAATTCCGGATTTTCGGTTCCGGGATTAAAAATCACTCTATTGGGCTGTAATTCCACTAAATATTCATAATATTCAGGTTGATTTTTAGCTCCTATATATAATGTAACTGTATCGATATCCTCAAATACTATTTTTTCTTTTTCAATTTTTACTCCGGCAACTTCTCCTTCTCGTAATCCTAATGCTACTGTAGGTTGATTATTAGTAACCAAACGCTTAATAGCCATATTTGAATATCTATTTGGTTTCATAGAAGCTCCTATTACCAAGGTTGTCTTTTTCATAATTCAAAAATACATTAAAAAAATACTGTAACAATAGTTTCTCTTTCCAGTCTTTAGGATAAGACAAGTCTTATAAAAATAACAATTATCCTTTTTTTGATGGTTAGAGGAAACTTGTTATTTTAAGTTCGCGCTTTACTAGCGCGAACTTTTTTTACATTTTTTGTAACAATTATTTTTTTTAATCGTCTTTAATATAGAATACCCAAAACCTATGGAAATTCATTGACTCTGTAATAGGTATTACAAGGTATTATTTATTATCAACCATCAACATCAATCAAAAAATGAAACAGTTTATTGTAATTATCGTTTTTATTTGTGGAGTTCTCAAACTGAACGCTACCAATACTCCATTCAGTCAAATTTCGGGAACAATTGTAGATGCTCAACTTAAAGAAGCTATTCCTTTTGCTACTATTAGCGTTATTGATGCTAGCGGAAAAATTGTAAATGGCACTACATCTAAAGAAGATGGAACGTTTGTTCTAAAAAGAATAAAAAAAGGAACTTATTCTTTAAAAATTCAATTTATGGGTTATAAAACTCATACTCAAAAATTGAATATTGATTCTAAAAATTTAAAATTGGGAACTATACCTTTAACACCATCTGTAGCAGAAATGGATGAAGTAAAAGTTGTTGCTGAACGGTCTACCATAGAACAACGTATCGATAGGAAAATAATCAACATTGGTAAAGATTTAATCACATCCGGAGCCACAGCATCTGATATTATGAATAATCTGCCTTCTATAAATGTGGACCAAGAAGGAAATATTGCCCTTCGTGGAAATTCTAATGTTAAAATTTTAATTGATGGCAAACCTTCAAACATGGATCCATCCCAGCTCCTAAAACAAATTCCATCTTCTTCAATAAAAAGAGTTGAACTTATCACCAATCCTTCTGCTAAATATAATCCGGAAGGAATGAGTGGCATTATAAATATTGTGCTACATAAAAACACTAACCTTGGTTTTAATGGAAATTTAAATACCGGTTTAACTTATGGCGAAAATGCACGTTTTAACGGCGCATTAAATTTAAACTATCGGGCTGGGAAATTTAATGTTTACACCAATTTAGGCGGAAATTTTGGAGATAGACATAATCGAAATGATTTAGATCTTACCGGAAAAAATGCGCAACAAAAAATAGATATGCTTAACCATAACAATTCCTATTTATATAAAATTGGAGCCGACTTTTTTATGGATGATCATAATACCTTCAGTTTCTATACCAATCAAAATATTTTTAAAGGTGGTCCAGATGCTGTGATTAATGCCACTTATTTCGATAATCCTTCTAATAATTTAAAACAAGATTTAAATATGGATATCGAAAATTTTAATTCTACTTATAATTTTGCCTACAAGCATACTTTTAAAAAAGAAGGTCATGAAATTTTGATAGAAGCAGATTATAATGATTATGATCAGGATGAAGACTTTGCTGCAGATTTCGATAATCAAACAGTATACACTCCCTACACTGAAACAGTAGCCGAAAATAGAAAAACACTTATTACCAGTATAGATTACACTCTCCCTATTGGAGAAAATTCTAAATTAGAAAGTGGTCTTGAAAGTAGAAATCTTAAAAATGAGCAAGATTACAATACTACTAATCCGGCTTCAACAAGTTCTGATTATGAATACAACCGAAATATTTACTCATTCTATACCACTTTTGGACAAAATTTCGATAAATTTTCTTATCAAATAGGTGCGAGATTAGAACGTTTTACTATTGATGCTGAAGCTGAGAATACTCGCATATTTGAGGATAATTATATTACATTATATCCTTCCGGCTTTTTTAATTATACCCCAAACAAAAAAAATAGCTATCAAATTAGCTATAGCCGAAGAATAGACCGACCAAGCTTAAGGCAAGTAAGCCCTATACGAGAAATAAGCACGCCAACTATTACAGTACTCGGAAACCCAGATTTACAACCTCAATTTACAAATTCGATAGAATTCAATTATACCAGAAATTTAAAAAAAGGAAGTTTTACAGCGGGTATTTTCTATAGAAACATTACCGATAATATTAACCAGCTTATTAACGAAGACCCAAATGATGATGCAAATCTAATTATTACGTATAGTAATTTTGATGATACTAATGCTTATGGATTTGAACTGTCTTCGAATTACAAATTTACAAATTGGTGGAGCGCCAACGGTAGTTTTGAATTATATCAACAAACACAAAAAGGTGTTGTAGGCTCTGAATATACAGAAGTAGATAATACAGCTTATACTGCGAGAATTAATAACAGTTTTTCGGTTTCAGAAAAAGTAACTTTACAACTATTTACGTATTATAGAGGCCCAAACAAAGAACTACAATTTAAAAATGAAGATGTCTTTTTCACCAATTTAGGTGCGCGCTACACATTTCTTAATAAAAAAGCAACACTTAGTTTAAACTTCAACGATATATTTGGCACGCAAAAATATGAATTTAGCACTACCAAACCATATCGACAAAAAGGCATGTTTAAAACAGAGTTTCAGAATGTTTATGTTGGCTTTTCATACCGCTTTGGAAGTTCAAAAACTAAAAAATTACAAAGAAAGAAAAGAAATAATGACGAAAAACAGGGGGGCGGAATGTTTTAATCGTTGTGAAGGTAAAACAAATCGATATTAGAATTTAGATTTGTTTGAATTAGCCCAAAAAACCCGAAGCATTGCTTCGGGTTTTTATATATTATAGCCTACCTATTTATTATTGTTGAGTACCGTACATTTTATTACGCTGCTCTTTAATTTTAGGATCGCTCATATACTCATCGAAAGTTAAATAACGATCAATTACACCACTTGGAGTAAGTTCTATAACACGATTAGCTACAGTTTGTGCAAATTCGTGATCGTGGGTAGTTAACAATACCGTTCCTTTAAAGTTTTTTAAAGAGTTATTAAAAGCTGTTATCGATTCTAAGTCCAAATGATTAGTTGGCTCATCCAACATCAATACATTTGCACGGGTCATCATCATTTTACTTAACATACAACGCACTTTTTCCCCTCCGGAAAGTACATTACTGGTCTTTAAAGCTTCTTCCCCACTAAATAACATTTTACCTAAAAATCCGCGAATAAAAACTTCTTCACGTTCTTCTTCAGTTTTAGCATATTGGCGTAACCAATCTACCAAAGTAAGGTCATTTTCAAAATATTCTGAATTATCTGAAGGTAAATATGATTGCGAAGTGGTTACCCCCCAAGAGTATTTTCCTGATACGGCTTCTTCTTTACCATTTAAAATTTCATAAAAAGCAGTAGTTGCTCTACTATCTCTAGAAAATATCACCACTTTATCACCTTTAGATAAATTAATGTCGATATCTTTAAATAAAGTTTCTCCTTCTATTGAAGCTTCAAGTTTTTCGATATTTAAAATTTGGTCTCCTGCTTCTCGATCTCTATCAAAAATAATTGCTGGATATCTACGGCTTGAAGGTTTAATATCTTCAACATTCAATTTTTCAATCATTTTTTTACGAGATGTAGCCTGTTTAGACTTTGCTACGTTTGCACTAAAACGTTGAATAAATTCTTGCAATTCCTTCTTCTTTTCTTCAGATTTTTTGTTTTGTTGTGCACGCTGTCTTGCTGCTAATTGAGAAGACTCATACCAAAACGAGTAATTCCCGCTAAAATGATTTATTTTGCCGAAATCTATATCTGAAATATGTGTACAAACCGCATCTAAAAAGTGACGGTCGTGAGATACTACAATTACTGTATTATTATAATTTGCTAAGAAATTTTCTAACCAACTAATTGTTTCATAATCTAAATCGTTGGTTGGCTCATCCATAATTAGCACATCCGGATTTCCGAATAAAGCTTGCGCTAATAATATTCTTACCTTTTGCTTACCGTCAAGATCTTTCATTAAACTATAATGAAATTCTGCAGCTATTCCTAGATTAGATAATAAAGAAGCGGCTGCACTCTCGGCATTCCAACCATCCATTTCTTCAAAAGTTACTTGTAACTCCCCTATTCTTTCTGCATTTTCATCAGAATAATCGGCGTACAATGCATCTATTTCAGATTTTATTTCGAATAATGGCTTATTACCACGAAGTACTGTTTCTAAAACTGGATAATCATCATATAAATTATGATTTTGTTCCAGCACAGACATTCTTTTACCCGGCTCTAAATGAACATGCCCGGATGTAGGCTCAGACTTACCTGATAATATTTTTAAAAAAGTAGATTTACCGGCTCCATTAGCGCCGATAATTCCATAACAATTCCCATCAGTAAAAGTAGTATTTACTTCATCAAATAATACTCGTTTACCGAATTGGACAGAAAGGTTTGAAACTGAAAGCATAAATTTTTTCCTCTAATTTTTGCAAAAGTATGTAAATTAGAACACTTACTAAAAGATTAACGTTTCTAAAATCCGTTTTAACTAGTAGTTAACAGCTATATTTACTGCAGCCTCTATATTTGTGAGTTCATTGAAATATCGCTAATAGCGAAATGAATTATGGATTGCCTCAAAAAATTGTTATTCCTTATATTTACTTCTTTTTCTTTATTTATGGTGAGTTGCAATGACAAGGACACCAATTTACAAGAGAAAACTTATGTTGGCGGAAAAATTATAAACCCTACTAGCGATTACGTGGTTATTACCAACAATAACCATACTGATACTCTAAAACTCGATAAGAATAATAATTTTGGAAACTATGTAAATATAGCCCAATCTGGCATATACACTTTTAAACATTCCCCAAATAGCCAAGTAATTTATTTAGAACCTGGAGATAGTATTGTGGTATGGACAAACACTCTAGATTTCGATCAGTCTATAAACTATAGCGGTAAAAGGTATAAAAAGAGTAATTTTTTAGTGAACCTTTTTCTTGAAAATAAGAAAAATAACGATTTAATATTAGGGTATTACAAAATCAAACCTAAGGACTTCGAAAAAATTAGTGATTCTATATTTCAGAATAGATTAAAAGAATTTAATACGCTCGTTAATAAAAAAAAATATTCTAACGAATTTATAAATATAGCTAAACAAAGTATTCATTACGAGTTATACGATCTTAGAGAGCGCTACACCTATCTTATAAAAAAATATTATCCGGAATACATTAAATTGATTCCGAAAAATTTTAATGCCTACCGAAAAAATATCGATTTTAATAATAAAGAGCTAGATAATTATTATTTATATACTAATACTATAGATGATTACTTACGAACTCGCGCTATAGAACATTGCATTAAAACTGGAGCTGAGCGTTCTTGCTTTAGCCGATCTAATATTGAAAATATAAAATATAGATCTAAACTTATTAATAAACTATCCCATACGTCTTCAATAAAAAATAAATTTCTTGATATTTTACTTACAAAGGCAATGACAATGACTTCAAATAGTGAAGAAAATGCCGATTTATTAAAATTTGCTAATAGTTTAGACTATAAAAATATTGATGATATTAAAGCTCTTGCTAAAATTCAGGAAAATTACTTTAAAGGAAAATCTGTTGCAGATTTAACCATTCTAGATATTAACGAAAAAGTTGTTACCTATAAAAAAATAATATCTAAACCTACTATTACTTTTTTTTGGTCTCTAAATGGTTCTAGATACATTTGGCAACATAAAGTAATTAATAGTTTACGTAATAAATATCCAGAAGTAGATTTTATCGGCATCAATTTAGATATAGGACAAACAGAAACTTGGAAAAAAATAATTGCTGAAAACAACTATGATACTAGTAAAGAATTTCAGATAATAAACAGAGATTTTGATATTAAATTAGCTCAAAAGTATTTATTTCGTCTCAATTTTCTAGATAAGAATTCAGTCATTTATCGAGGTGACACTCCATTATCCGATGATGCTGAATTTGAAGAAAAAATAGTTGAATTTATAAACAGAAAATAGACAATAAAAAAAGAGCCATTAAAAAATAGCTCTTTTTCATATATTATCGATAACTTTTTATTCGTTTCCTTTTTTATAATCTGCAAGAAACTTCTCTAAACCGATATCTGTTAGTGGATGATTTAATAAACCTTCAATAGAAGATAAAGGACCTGTCATAACATCTGCTCCAATTTTAGCACAATCTATAACGTGCATAGTGTGACGTATTGAAGCTGCTAGAATTTCAGTTTCATATCCATAATTATCATATACCAATCGAATCTCCTCAATCAAATTAAGCCCGTTTGTTGAAATATCATCTAAACGTCCAAGAAAAGGAGATACATATGTTGCTCCTGCTTTAGCAGCTAATAAAGCTTGTCCTACAGAAAAAACTAAAGTACAGTTTGTTTTAATTCCTTTATCACTAAAGTATTTAATAGCTTTAATTCCTTCTTTAATCATAGGTACTTTAACGATAATTTGATCATGAAGTGCAGCAAGCTCTTCACCCTCTTTTACAATTCCGTCAAAGTCTGTAGAAATAACTTCGGCACTAACATCACCAGTTACAATCTCACAGATTTTTTTGTAGTGATTAATTATATTTTCCTTTCCAGTGATTCCTTCTTTAGCCATTAAAGATGGATTGGTAGTAACACCATCCAAAACACCTAACTCTTGTGCTTCTTTTATTTGATCAAGGTTAGCAGTATCAATAAAAAATTTCATAATTTCTAAATTTTATAACATTTACAATTTACTAGAATTCAATATGTGTAAAAATAACACTTATTTTTTACAAAATCATAATTTATAATGTTTCATAAGCATTTTTTCATATGTTTTATCAGGCAAAATTCTCTTTAAAGCAATACTTGCTTTTTGTAAAAGCTCTCCTACTTTGTAATGTGTTTTCGGATTTTTTTCTGAAATAATTTCAAAAATTGCTTTTGCCATCATTTCAGGATCTTTTCCTCCATCCACATGTTCATTCATTAACTTTAGAGTATTACCATAGGCTTTTTCATACGGAGAGTTTTTTATAACCGGCGCATGGTATCGTCCCGCTGCAATATTAGTTGCAAAATCACCAGGTGCTACATTGGTCATTTTAATATTAAACTCCTTAACTTCAATTCTAAAAGCTTCTGTAGCAATTTCTAAAGCCGCTTTAGATGCTGAATAAATACCACGATAAGGCAACCCCATATACCCGGCTATAGATGTTATATTAACAATAATTCCTCCTCCTTGCTTGCGCATAGCGGGCAGCACAGCTTTACTTACATTTAAAGGCCCATAAAAATTAGTTTCAAAAGCCTTACGTATTTGTTCTGTGGGAGTTTCTTCTATAGGACCTGTAATTCCTACACCTGCATTATTAATTAAAATATCTATTCGCGCTTCTTTTTTTAAAACTAAATTTATAGCTTTAAATATACTATCTTCATTAGTAACATCTAAATCTATTAAGCTAAAATTTGAAGATTTCCCGCTAGAATTACGACTAGTACCATACACTTTAAAATTCCGTTGTTGCAAATAATTACCAACTGCCCTTCCAATACCAGAAGAAGCACCCGTAATGAGAACTATTTTTTGAGAAGATGTATCTGTTTTCATAGAAGACAAATATGCGATAAAATTTAATAATATCCAGATACAAAAAAAGGCAAGCTCCCCACATCACACCGCTACGACCGCCTACCCTTGCTGCGTTCCCGCCCTGGGGGATTCAGCAGGAGCTGGTTGTGTGGGACTTGCCGGGTGCAAATATACAATCTTTCATACTTCTGGCAAGTATTTTTAATTAGAAATAATTACTTTAGCTATAAAAAAAGTATTCTCTAAAAATGGCAAAACATAAATTATTAATAATCACAAGCTTAGTTTTTTTATATTTTTCTTGTGGAACAAATTCCGAACAAAAAAAATCTGCATTTCAGATCAAAATCGATCAAAATAAGAAAGAATTTAAACTTGAAGAAAGCATAAATGGTAATGTTGAAGATAAAAATGAGTCGAATATAGATTCGGTTACCGTGTATTTAAATACTGAAAGTTTTACTACAACTGGTCCAGAATGGAATTTTTCTATTCCCTTAAAAGATCAAAAATTAGGTAACCAACAACTAGAGGCAAAAATTTATCATGAAGGCCAAATAGATACTGCTAGCATTGGAATCCAAATTTATAATGATGTTCCTCCTGTTACCTACACCTATAAAATTATAAATACATACCCACATAGTCCAAAAGCTTACACACAGGGTTTAGAGTTTTTTAATGATACTCTTTACGAAAGTACCGGACAATACGGAAAATCACAATTACGTAAAGTAGATTATAAAACCGGGAAATCTTATAAAGAAGTAAATCTCCCTGAAGCTTATTTCGGAGAAGGATTAACGATATGGAAAGATAAAATTCTTCAATTAACCTGGCGTAGTAAAGAAGGTTTTATTTACGACTTACATTCTTTCGAAAAAACAGGAATCTTTAATTATACCAATAGCGAACAAGGCTGGGGACTTTGCCATGATGATACACATATCTATAAAAGTGATGGTACCGAAAAGATTTGGCTATTAGATACTGAAACTTTTGCTGAAAAAGATTACATACAAGTTACTACTCATAAAAACATTGTTTCTAAAATGAATGAGTTGGAATGGATTAATGGTAAAATTTATGCCAATACCTATCAAAAAGATGGTGTTGCTATCATAAACCCTAAAAATGGGGCAATTGAAGGAATTATCGACTTTAGAGGATTACGCGAAAAACTAGGGAATACAGATGCACTAGATAAAGCTAATGATGTTTTAAACGGAATTGCTTACAATCCAAATACAAAGCAATTATTTGTTACCGGAAAACAATGGGATACTCTTTTTGAAGTTGAAATTATTAAAAAATAACAAATGATTTCTAATCCTCAAATTTTCGAATTAACCTTACAAGTAACAGAATCTGATCTTGACGAACAAAATCACGTTAACAACGTGCAATATGTACAATGGATACAAGATGTTGCAAAGGCACATTGGGAAAACCGAGCATCTACAGTGCAAAAATCTATATTTTTCTGGGTTGTAGTTAGACACGAAATTGATTATAAACAGCAAGCTTTTTTAAATGATGAAATCTTGTTGCAAACTTATGTAGATGAAATAACAAATGTTACTTCAATACGCCATGTGGTCATTAGGAATAAAGCTACTAATAAAGTTTTAGCACAAGCAAAAACAATTTGGTGTTTAATGAACCATGAAACGAAACGCCCTACTAGAATCGATAACGACATGAAAGTTTTATTTCAGCAAAAATCGGTTTAAACCAAACTCTTTTTATTCATCCAGTTATTCAATAGAAAAATTTCCAATAAGAAATAAACTGTAAAAAGAGCTGCGGAAATTGCTAAAACATCTGCATTTAAAACACCTATATTGGGCATTTCAATAGATAAATTGAAAATAGATTTCATTTTAATCCATTTATCTACCACCAAATCTGAAGATTCTCCTCCTGAATAAAAATACGGAGAACTTAACAATGTCGCTACAAAGGCTGCGATCATTGCCCAACCTTTTTTAGAGATTAATGGCTCGTATTTTATTTTACTTTCTGAAGTATTTACTCTAGTTGCTTTGGCCATTGTAAATTCAGGTAAATTAGCCATTACCTTATCAGTAAAATCGAAAGAAGGAATTTCCAGGTTGGATTCCTTGAAAATTTTCTTCGTAAATTCGTCTAATTTCTTTTCTTTATTTCCCATAATTCAGCAACATATCATTCGACAATCTTCTCTTTAAAATAACCGCCAATTGTTTACGGTTTCGGTACAATTTCACTTTTACGTTGGCTACAGAAAGATTCATGATTTCAGCTATTTCTTTAACCGACTGATCTTCGTAATAATGTAAAGTTAGCAAAAAAGCATCGTCTTCATTCAGCATATTTATACAGCCAAGAATAGCCGTTTTTCGCTCATTTTCTTCTAAATTATTAATCGCACTATCTAAGTCTTCAATTTCGAAACCATCGTAAGCATCTACACTTAACTCCTTAAACTTACGTTTCTTGGCCTTTAGGAAATCGAGACAATTATTATAAGTCACCCGATATACCCAAGTCGAAAATTTTGCCTCTCCTTTAAATTTACTTAAAGATTTATAGATTTTCACAAAACTATCCTGCGCAAGCTCTTCGGCTTCTTCCCTATTTTTCAACAACCTTAAACACAAAGTAAACACCAAATTTTTATAACGATCTACCAGTACCGAGAATAATTGCTTATCTCCGCCCAGTATTTGATCGATGAGTAATTGGTCTTTTTTGATGGTCATTTGATTATAAGACGACGATTGGATAAATCTGGTTACAATAAATTTATTCTTTCTTTTTTAAAATTATTTGTAACCTGTTTTTGTAAAGTATCGTCTTAACTTCAGAAAGCGCTTAAAAATTCATTAATCATATAAAAACATTATATTATGGAAGCAGCTATAATAATTCCAGTATCACTTTTTGCTAGTATCTTCGGAATTTTCTACCTATTCTTTTCTACCAGAAATAGAGAACGCTTAGCTCTTATTGAAAAAGGTGAAAACGCCGGGATTTTTAAAACAAGATTAGACAAAGCATCACCTATATGGAAAATTGTTCTTCTAAATCTTGGGTTATTATTAATATTTATGGGTATAAGTTTTCTAGTTGGTTATGCCTTGGAGACAAATACCGTAATTCATGATGAAATTGCTTATTTAGCCCCCATGTTTTTCTTATCCGGAATTTCGTTATTGCTAGGGTTCTATCTCACACGAAAACTAAAACTTTAATAAGTCCCAGAAACAAATAAAAAAAGCTACCAAATTGGTAGCTTTTTTTATTTATATTGTATCTATTGATTAAGCTTTAAATAATGGACGACCGTGCATTAAAGCATTCACTTCAGATTTAACCTCAGCTAATTTTGCTTCATTATCGATATTCGTAATTACAGTATCTATTAATTCTACAATTTTCGGCATATCCTCTTCAATTAAACCTCTAGTTGTTACTGCTGCAGTACCAATACGAATTCCAGAAGTTACAAAAGGAGATTTATCATCAAACGGTACCATGTTTTTGTTTACCGTAATATCTGCTTTAGTTAACGCTTCTTCCGCTTGTTTCCCGCTTACTTCTTTATTTCTAAGATCGATAAGCATCGAGTGATTATCGGTCCCACCAGAAATAATCTGATAGTCTTTTTCAACAAAAACTTCTGCCATTTTTTTGGCATTCTTCTTTACTTGTACTGCATAATGTAAAAACTCATCGGTTAAAGCTTCTCCAAAAGCTACCGCTTTAGCTGCAATAATATGTTCTAAAGGACCACCTTGATTTCCAGGAAAAATAGCACTATTTAAAATAGCTGACATTTTCTTTAATTTTCCGTTTTTCAATTTTTCACCAAACGGATTATCAAAATCTTCTCCCATCATAATAATTCCACCCCTAGGACCACGAAGTGTTTTATGAGTAGTAGAAGTTACGATATGGCAATACGGTACAGGATCTCCAATTACTCCTTTAGCAATTAGCCCTGCAGGGTGTGCTATATCTGCAAATAAAATAGCACCTATACTGTCTGCAATCTCTCTAAAACACTTGTAATCGATTTCTCTAGAATAAGCAGAAGCACCAGCAATAATCATTTTTGGTTTTTCCTTTTCAGCAATTTCTGCTACTTTATCGTAATCGATAAGTCCGGTTTCTCTATCTACACCATAAAATACAGGCTCGTATAATCTTCCGGAAAAATTAACTGGCGAACCATGTGTTAAATGCCCTCCGTGAGAAAGATCGAATCCTAAAAATTTTTCACCAGGTTTTAAACAAGCCTGAAAAACTGCTGTATTAGCCTGCGAACCTGAATGGGGTTGTACATTTGCGTATTCAACTCCAAACAATTCTTTTAACCGATCTATCGCTAATTGTTCTACTTTATCTACAACTTCACAGCCTCCATAATAACGCTTCCCGGGGTAACCTTCAGCATACTTATTAGTAAGCACTGAACCGGCAGCCTCCAATACTTGGTCGCTCACAAAGTTCTCACTAGCAATAAGTTCTAAGCCGTGCAATTGCCGTTGTCTCTCTTGGTCGATTAATTTAAAAACTTGGGTATCTCGTTGCATCTTAAATATTTACGTTAAATATTCCTCAAAAGTAATAAATACATTCGGTTAATAACAGGAAAATAATATATTTGAATCCATTAAATTTTAACAAAAATTTATTCTTTATATGTCAATTATAGCAAACAACCCTAGTAGAAAAACATGGCTGGACATTCCTATAGATACTGATTTTCCTATCCAAAACATACCCTTTGGTGTTTTTTTAACTAGAGACGATATTATTACTATTGGGACACGAATTGGTGACTTCGCTATCGATCTTGGAGCCCTTCATCAACTTGGATATTTTGAAGACATCCCGTTAACCGAAGATATTTTCTTACAAGATTCCCTGAATGACTTTATTTCTGACGGGAAAAAAACATGGCGATTAGTTCGTAATCGGATCGCTGAAATTTTCGATGAAAGCAACGAAACGCTCAAAAACAATCAAGCTCACCGAAATGTTGTCCTTTTCACTCTAGATGAGATAGAAATGCAAACGCCGGTACAAATTGGAGATTATACTGAATTTTTTGCCAGTAGAGAACACGCTACAAATCTTGGTAAAATACTTCGAGAAGAAGGAACTCCTCTTAATGATAATTGGATTTATATGCCTACGGCTTACCATGGAAGAAGTTCTTCTATAGTGCCAAGTGGTATTCCGGTACATCGGCCTAAAGGGCAAATTTTACCAGAAGGTGAAAAAACGCCAATTTTTGATGCTTCAAAAGAAGTTGACTTTGAAACACAAATGGCTTTTATTACCACCGATGCCAATTTACTGGGAGAACCAATTCCAGTTGAAGAAGCTGAAGATTATATATTCGGAATGGTGATGTTTAATGATTGGAGTGCTCGAGATATTCAAAAATGGGAATACCAACCTTTCGGTCCATTTTTAGGTAAAAATTTCGCTTCTTCTGTTTCACCTTGGATCGTTACTTTAGATGCATTGGAACCATTTAGAACATCTGGCCCTAAACCGGAAAAAGAAGTAATGTCTTACCTTAAATATTCTGAAAATAAAAGCTTCGATATTAATCTTGAAATTCGACTAAAAACAGAATCAGGATCTGAAAACTTCCTTTCTAAAACTAACTTTAAAGACTTATATTGGAATATGAGTCAATTACTAGCACATCATACTAGTAATGGTTGCCCAGTTAACTCTGGAGATATGATGGCTACTGGAAGTATATCTGGAAGTAAAAAAGAGAATTACGGTAGTATGCTCGAATTATCTTGGAACGGAACCGATCCAGTTAAATTGGAAGATGGCTCTACTCGAAAATTCGTTGAAGACAATGATACTATTATTATAAAAGGATTTTGCAAAAATGAAAATATCCGATTAGGTTTTGGTGAGATAAACACCAAATTACTACCGGTATTTCAAACTAAAAAGAAGTAGTTTAATTTACAGACTACCTATAAAAAAAGCTGCCAAAAATTGGCAGTTTTTTTATTATATATTTAAATATTTTAACGTCTACTAAAACTTCTAAACTCTCGAGATTCTCTTAATCCAGCAGTAGAAGTACCTTTATTAGATAACGCTCCACAATTTTTTCTGTCACTCTGCATATTTTCTTCACTGTGATCTTGAAATTCTCGTTGTTGACGGTCTCTATTATTACTATCTTTAATAGCTTGCCATCTTTTCTCTAATTCTTTAAAATCTATCTCCTTATCCATAACTTGAGGGTTTCTTTTGCGCTTCAAAAATACAAATAATTCAAATTAAAAGCATATTCAATTAGAAATATTTAACAATCTCTATTAAAGCAAACAAAAAATAAAACATTAAGCAATATTAAATAAATTCAGTTAATTTTTTTGCACTTATACTACTATGCGAAGTATGGTAGACAACTTGCTTATTTTTTATCACCAACAACTGCGGACTTTCATGTAGTACATCAAAAATAACGGCTACTTTATTAGAAACTTCTCTATGAGCTACTAAATCTAATAAATACAACTTTATAGACGCATCTTCAGGTATCTCATATTCTCTTTCAAATTGTTTAAGAGCCATACGGCTAATTCCGCATCGAGTAGAGTGTTTAAAAATCACTACCAATTTTCCTTCAGATTCTTCCTCTATTTCTCCTATCTGCGATAGCTCTTTTAATGAATTCCAATCTAAATTACTTGACTCTTTATCCGTATTATTTCCAAAAATTGTATCAAAAACTCCCATAGCATTAATTTTAGCACAAAGATAATCGCATAAAATCATTTTTACGAAAAAGGGAATAGCTTAACAAAATCTTTAATAAACATGCCTTTTTGTCTTAATTTTATTTAAAAATAATGTCAAAATGTCAATTATTAGTTCAGGTATAAGATTTGTTATTTAGAATCTGAAAAAGAAATAGACCATGAACTTTAATAATTTTACCATAAAATCACAGGAGGCTATCCAGCAGGCACAACAGCTTGCTCAAGAGATGGGCCATCAGCAAATTGAAAATGAACATTTATTTAAAGCGATTACGATTGTAGATGAAAATGTAACACCATTTTTGCTGAAAAAATTGAACATTAACGTTAACCTATTTACACAAATTTTGGATAATACTCTACAGAGTTTTCCAAAAGTTAGCGGTGGAGATATCATGTTAAGCCGGGAAGCCGGAAAAACTGTAAATGAGGCGTCGAGCATTGCCAAGAAAATGAACGACGAATATGTTTCCGTAGAGCATTTAATCTTAGCCATTTTTAAGTCATCTAGTAAAGTTGCGCAAATCTTAAAAGATCAAGGTGCCAATGAAAAAGGTTTAAAAGCAGCTATCGAAGAACTTCGAAAAGGAGATCGAGTAACTTCACAAAGTGCCGAAGAAACTTATAATTCCCTTAATAAATATGCTAAAAATTTAAATGAGCTAGCTGAAACTGGCAAGCTAGATCCGGTAATTGGTCGAGATGAAGAAATTCGTAGAATTTTACAAATATTATCTCGTAGAACTAAAAATAACCCAATGTTGGTTGGAGAACCTGGTACCGGTAAAACTGCTATAGCGGAAGGTTTAGCACATCGTATTGTTGCAGGCGATATACCCGAAAATCTTAAGGACAAACAAATTTTCTCCTTAGATATGGGTGCTTTAATAGCCGGTGCTAAATATAAAGGTGAGTTTGAAGAGCGTTTAAAAGCGGTTATTAAAGAAGTTACTGAGAGCGATGGAAATATCGTATTATTTATCGATGAAATCCATACATTAGTTGGTGCTGGTGGAGGCCAGGGTGCCATGGATGCCGCAAATATTTTAAAACCTGCGCTTGCCCGTGGTGAACTTAGAGCTATTGGCGCAACTACTTTAGATGAATATCAAAAATATTTTGAAAAAGATAAAGCACTAGAGCGTCGTTTTCAAAAAGTGATGGTGGAAGAGCCAGATACCGAAAGTGCAATTTCTATACTTCGGGGTATTAAAGAAA
The DNA here is from genome assembly GCF_048269745.1 of Zunongwangia sp. Taxonomy (NCBI): domain Bacteria; kingdom Pseudomonadati; phylum Bacteroidota; class Flavobacteriia; order Flavobacteriales; family Flavobacteriaceae; genus Zunongwangia; species Zunongwangia sp. The sequence continues at coordinate 187,007 of NZ_JBLXIB010000003.1, forward strand.
AGTACGAGCAACACCATAAAGTAAGAATTAAAGATGAAGCGATTATCGCTGCGGTAGAATTATCGCAACGTTACATCACTAATCGATTCTTACCCGATAAAGCGATCGACCTTATGGATGAAGCAGCATCTAAACTCCGTATGGAAATTAATTCCAAACCGGAAGAGTTAGATGTATTAGATCGTAAAATCATGCAGCTTGAAATTGAAATTGAAGCTATTAAGCGTGAAAAAGATGAATTAAAATTGAAATCTTTACACGCCGATTTAGCAAATCTCAAAGAAGAGCGAAACGAGATTCATGCACAATGGAAGAATGAAAAAGAGGTAGTTGATAACATCCAAAGTGCAAAAACTGAAATTGAAGAGTATAAATTAGAAGCTGAACGTGCCGAGCGTGAAGGAGATTATGGAAAGGTAGCCGAATTACGTTACGGAAAAATAAAAGATGCTCAGGAAAAACTAGAACGCCTTCAAAAAGAAGTTCAGGAAAAAGAAAGCGGAAAATCTTTAATTCAGGAAGAAGTAACTAACGATGATATTGCTGAAGTAGTAGCGAAGTGGACAGGAATACCGGTTACCAAAATGCTACAAAGTGAGCGTGAAAAGTTACTTCGTTTAGAAGACGAATTACATAAACGCGTCGTAGGACAAGAAGAAGCTATTGTAGCCGTGAGTGATGCAGTTAGAAGAAGTCGGGCTGGTTTACAGGATCAAAACAGACCAATTGGTTCGTTCTTATTCTTAGGGACTACCGGTGTAGGTAAAACAGAGTTAGCTAAAGCTTTAGCCGAATATTTATTTGATGATGAATCGGCAATGACGAGAATTGATATGAGTGAATATCAGGAACGCCACTCGGTTAGCCGATTAGTTGGTGCACCTCCAGGATATGTTGGTTACGATGAAGGTGGACAATTAACAGAAGCGGTACGTCGTAAACCATATTCTGTGGTATTATTAGATGAAATTGAAAAAGCGCATCCAGATACCTTTAATATCCTTTTACAAGTTTTAGATGAAGGACGATTAACAGATAATAAAGGGCGTTTAGCAGATTTCAAAAATACGATCATCATTATGACGTCTAATATGGGAAGCCAGATTATTCAGGATAAATTTGAAAATATCCGTGATGTAGAAACTGCCATGGAAGCTGCAAAAACAGATGTTCTTAGTTTATTAAAACAAAGTGTACGCCCAGAATTCATTAACCGTATTGACGATATTGTGATGTTCTCTCCATTAACACAGCAGGACATTAAGCGAATTGTTGATCTTCAATTAAAAGGCGTAAAAAAAATGCTAGCAAAACAAAACATTATTTTGGATGCAACAGAGCAAGCATTGTCTTTCTTAGCAAAACGAGGATTCGATCCGCAATTTGGTGCCAGACCAGTGAAACGAACCGTACAAAAAGAGGTATTGAATAAATTATCGAAAGAGATTCTTTCAGGAAATATAAGCACTGATAGTATTATTCTCCTAGATGAATTTGATGATCACTTAGTTTTTAGAAATCAGGAAGAATTAACTGAAACTAATTAAAATTAGTGAACAGATAAATAAAACGGACTGCTAAAAACAGTCCGTTTTTTTATTTCAAAAACTAAATCTAGAATGCTTTAATTTACTTTATTATTTTTGCTGCCCTAAACAGCGATTAAAATGAAAAAATTTAAAACTGAAATTAAATGGGCGCTTATCTTTTCATTAGCAAAATTAGCATGGATCACTTTAGAAAAAAGTTTAGGATGGCACGATGTTAATATAAGTAAGCAAAGCTTCTATTCATTACTTTTCGGTTTTATAGCTGTTGCCATTTATTTTATGGCTTCCATAGAAAAAAGGCGTAAGGTTTTTAAAAACGAAACCTTTACTTGGCAAAATGGTTTTGTATCCGGCATTATTCTTACAGGATTTATTGCTGTGTTAACTCCCATCACTCAACTTATAGCATTACATTACATTAGCCCTAATTTTCTAGAAAATATGATTGCATACAATGTAGATCATTTAGGAATGTCTGCTAAAAATGTAAACACTTTTTACAGTACCAAAATGTTTATTATCTTAGAAATTTTTAATGTATTAGGAATGGGTATTGGTACTGCTGCACTAATTGCTTTACTAACTAAAAAAAAGAAATAAGATCTTATATTTTCAATAATAAATTAGGATCCGGACAGTTCTGCTTGTAAAAAGAAAGATCTTTTTCAGAAGCAACTCCCGGATAATCTCCTTTTTTATTCGCTATATCATTAATTAATTGAAAATGTAAATGGGGTGCATAATCTCCATTTTCGAAAGGGGCTCCTAATTCAGCTATTTTCTGTTGTGCCTTAACACTCCCACCAACTTCTAGAGATTCTAAAGATGCTCTATTTAAATGGCCATATAAAGTATAAAATGTTTTTTGCTGAAAACTATGTTCTAAAATAATGGTTGGTCCATAATCCCCAAAATTAGTATTATCTTGGAAACTATGCACTTTTCCATCTAAAGCTGCTAATATTTCAGTTTGTGCTGGTGCCCAAATATCTAAACCAATATGAATATTTCTATTTAAGTATTGCTCTTGATTTTCGTTAAAAAGTTGACTTCTTTGGTATAAATTACGAACCTCAGCATAACCGCCATAAGCTATTTTTTTATTAGCAATTTTTAAATTATGATCAATATAAACTGAAAAAGCCTCGGAAGAAAGCTGCTCTAATTTTAATAACTGCGGATTTTTAGCAGAAAGATCTATTGCTATATAATCTTCATGAGTATATCCGCTTCCAATAACCGGATTAAAATCATTAGTTAAAGAAGCAACAAATTCAGCGAAACCGTATTTCATAGTTTACAATTTCGCCAAAAATAGTTGATGCATATCAATTTAGCAAAACATCACTGTATCTAGCAGTAATATTAAGTTGCGAATTTGATTTTGGCGTTTTAGAATAGCCTTTTAGTAATTTATTATCGTACGAATTTGTTTCTTCCATCAAAAGAAAAGACGGATAATTTATTTCACTTTTTGTACCATTATAATTTATTGTAAATGCATTTTTTGGTAAGTGTAATCGCAAATCGCTATTTTCAAGATTAATATCCAAATTCTTAAAATCTGAAGATAAATTTTCAATAATTAAATTTCCAAAAGTACCCGACAATATACCTACTTTTTGCAAATTTTCAATAGTAATATCACTGCTATTCGAAATCAACTTAATACTCTCTGCATTGGCAATATCACAAACTGGCAAATAAGCAGCATTTAGCACACCATATTCCCAATTTTTAACTGATATTGGTGAATAAGAAGCTTTAATATGCGAGTTTTCTCCTTTTACCCTACTAGCTTTAAAAGCTGCGTGAGAAATATTAGCATCAACATTAGTTAGTGTATGAGTTGTAATTTGGCCATAACGAATATTCATTTTTAAGGTTGCGGTTTTAGGTACTTTTATACGAATGGTTTTCTTTACTTTATCGGTAGCTGAATTCGATATAAAAGATCTATTGTTTTTTGACTTTCCGTATTTAGCTTCCATTTTTTTGGAAAACGATTCTCCCCAAGCTTCCATATTTTTACCGAAAGATTCACCCCAGGCTTCTATACTCTTGCCAAAAGATTCTCCCCAGGCCTCCATACTTTTCTCTAATTTTTTTTGATCTTTTTCTGAACTTTTTTCGATTTCTTTAGCCCATTTTTCAATTTTTCGTTCAAAATCTTTATCAAATTTTTTATCAACTTCTTTTTCCCATCGTTCTAAATAAGCATCACCTTCTTCTCTATAGGCTTCATAATCAAAATTAAGATTGCTAATATTATTGTAAACTTCGGGTGGCATTGGGTGTTCTGAAAAACTTTGAAGTAAAGGATTTACCAAATCGTTCATAATAGGCCCCATAATCTCAGGGATTTGGGATAGCGCATCTTCAAGCTCTGCATCGTGAATTGTAACGGTGTTATTCCATCCTTCCTCTCGTTTGCTTTTTGATCGTATAGTCACTTTATTTTTAGTTCCTGTAGTAGACACTTCCCAATTATCTAACATAGTATTAGATTCTGATTTTGATAAATCGGAGTCTACATATCCTACTATGGCTACTGTTGGCTTATCCCAATTTTCTATAAAAACATTTGTATTTGTAGTTGTTAAATCTATAACAACATCTTTATTTACCGAGTAATCGCGTCTTATTTTTTCTTGTGCCGAAAGAACACTTCCTAACAAAAGCAAACAAATAAAACAATTAAGCTTCTGTATTTTCATAATCTTTTTTTCTTGATGAATGAATTTCTTTTAATTTTTGATTGAGTTTCGAAAATAACTTCAAACGTAATTGGAGGTTAGAAATCATTGCTTCTACTGTTTGTTCGTTAGGACCAACAGTTTTAAACTCTTCATTTAAACGTTTATATTCTTTATCTAACTCTGACATTTGAAGCATAAAAGAATCTACTAATTCTTTATTTTCCGGAGTAATTTCTAATTTCGCTAAAGAAACATTTAAGCTTCCCATGTAGTAATCTTCAACCTTTTTATACTGGGGAGAAACATTACTTAACCGAAATTGTGCTGTTTCTGTTGAGTTTTTTTCTGAAGTGCTATTTATATCTTTAGAAGTATTAGAAACTTGTGGAGTGCCTTCTATCTCTAGTGGATCTGTTTGGTAGTATAAAAAAGCTCCTACGGCCATTGCAACTGTAAAAATTGCCGCTACACTTAAAAAGTATTGAACAAGTCTCTGTTTATTATTTTGCTTTTTATTTCTCGAAAGTTCCTGTTCTAACTTAGCAATAAACCGTTGCTCATGTCCTTTTGGAAGCGGCGGATGCTTTTGCTGCTCCCTATCTTTCTTCATTAATTCTCTAATATCTTGTGCCATCTTTCAAATATTTTAATTCTTCTTGCAATTTTTTCTTTCCTCGATGTACTAATGTTCTTGAAGCTACTTGAGAGATATTCAATATTTCTGAAATTTCTTCGTGATCATAGCCTTCTACCAAGAATAACAATAACGGATATCGATATTTCTCCGGTAAATTGTTCATTTTTTCTTTTATTTCTGTCACTGTTACCTCATCTTCTACCGCCCAAGAGGAATCCTCATCTACTTTACCCAATACTTGTTCATTAAGAGCAATTAACTCTAACTTTTTTGCTTTTAACTTATCTAAACATTTGTTGACAACGATTTTCTTTAACCAAGCTCCAAAAGTTACCTCACCAGTGAACTGATGTAATTTATCGAAGGCTTTAATAAATCCTTCTTGCATAGCATCTTCAGCTTCCTGAGTATCATTCATAAATCGTAATGCTATGTAATACATACCCTCACTATATTTATTATAAAGCTTTAGCTGCGCCTTTCGGCTATTATTTTTACAGGCTTCTAAAAGTTGATGTTGTAACAAAATGACTTTTTGATTGGTTAAAGTTGGTCTTCATTACTAAAGACGACTTCTAATTTTAGATGTTGCAGATTTAAATAAAAATCTTTAAAAGAATTGTTAGTACTAGATATATTACTATCTTAACTTTTAGAAGATAATTCAATTATTAATTAAAAATCTATGAATAAAGGGCTTAAATTACTGCTAAAAATTGTGGGAATTGTACTTTTTATAGTTTTTGTTTTCTTCTTGATAAAACAAAACACAAAAAGTTATAGCCCTGAACAAACTGTTTCTTACGAAGGAGAAAATGGACTTAAGTTAGAAATTTTTTATAACAGTCCTTATAAAAAGGGAAGACATATTTTTGGCGACTTAGTGCCTTACAATAAGGTTTGGCGCACTGGAGCGAATGAAGCTACTACATTTGTTACCAACAAAGATCTCATGATCGATGGTAGTTTTTTACCTGCTGGTAAGTATACCTTATGGACTATTCCTAAAGAGAACAGTTGGAAGATTATTTTTAATTCGAAAATGTATCCCTGGGGTATCGATTTGGAAGGAAATGCTTATCGCGATCCTAAATTTGATACTTTAATTTTAGAAACGAACACAAATCATCTACAAAATAAGGTAGAACAGTTAGCTATTTATTTTGAAGATACTACTGATTTTGTATTTCTTATAATAACTTGGGATACTACCAGTGTATCTATACCAATAAAAGAGGCTTCCTAGTAGGAAACCTCTTTTTGTATAATTTATAAATTGATAATAAGATTATTCTTCATCAATCATTAAATTAAGTGTTACATCTATATTATCACGAGTTGCTCTAGAGTAAGGGCAAACTTCATGAGCTTCGTTTATTAATTCTTCTCCTTTTTCTACTTCAATATCTGGGATATAAATATCTAAAATAGCAGATAATTCTAAATCTTTTTCTTCTGTTTGACCAAGATCTATAGTAGCTGTTACATTATAATCTCCTAAATCTACATTAGCTTTTTTAGCAATCATTTCTAAAGCACTTCCAAAACAAGCAGAATAACCTGCTGCAAATAATTGTTCGGGATTACTATAATCTCCACCTTCACCACCTAAACTTTTAGGCATGGCTAGTTCAAGATCTAACACACCATCATCACTAATGGTTCTTCCATTTCGACCACCATCGGTAGTTACTTTTGCTGAATATAAAGTTTTCATTAAATATCTTTATTTATTAATTATTGGTCAAGATACTATTCTTGTTAAAAGCACTCAAAAAACTCTTCCTAAAGTTCTTATAAATTATAATTAAAAAATAAATTAAGATATAAAATTCTCTTTATACCAAGCAATCTGAAGTTTTAAACTGGCTGTAAGATAGTTATAAATTTACTGTATATTTTTTATGTTTTGGTTTTAAAAATTTGAATAAAAATATTTCTATCATAATTTGATTCATTTCTTATAACAAATGATTGATATTTTCATTTAAAACCTAAATTATTTTCAATTTATAAATACATTTGCTCTCGAATTTGAAACTTATGTACTATCAATTTACGATTATCACTCCAATATTTAATGAGGAGGAAAATCTTGAACGCTTAGAACAACAACTAAGTACTTATTTAGAAATTGCAGTAAAACCTACTTCTATTTTATTAGTTGATGATGGTTCTACAGATAATAGTTTAGAAATGATTGAAGCTATTAGTGCACGTAATGAGCACTTTTATTTTATTTCTTTTGAAAAAAATCAAGGTTTAAGTGCTGCTATAAAAGCAGGTTTCGATTATGCTAAAACTCCTTTAATTGGATATATAGATTCCGATTTACAAACTGATCCTGAAGATTTCAATCTGCTAATGGATTATATAAGTGAATATGATTTGGTGACTGGATGGAGATCTAACAGAAAAGATTCTTTTGTTAAGAATATGTCTTCTCGTATTGCAAAAGGAATCCGTTGCAGTTTCACTCATGATGGAATGGAAGATACCGGATGCCCTCTAAAAATTATAAAAGCAGATTACGCAAAACGAATCCCCATGTTTAAAGGATTACACCGTTTTCTTCCAGCTATGGTTATGTTACAAAAAGGCACCGTAAAACAAATACCCGTAAGACATTATCCAAGAATTGCAGGTACTGCAAAATTCCATGTTTGGAACCGATTACTAGGACCATTATTAGATTGCTTTGCTTACTTATGGATGAAAAAAAAGTATATAAATTATAAAGTGGCCAAGAAAGGATGATGATAGATTCTTGGCATATTTTTACAATAGGCTTTATTGCTCAGCTTTTATTTTCAGGCAGGCTACTGCTACAATGGTTACTTTCTGAAAAAAAGAAAAAAGTTTTAACCCCTTCTTTTTTCTGGAAATTAAGTTTGTTTGCCTCTTTTTTACTTTTTGTATATGGCTATTTAAGAGATGATTTCTCGATTATGTTAGGGCAAGCTTTAACCTATTTTATTTATATTCGAAATCTTCAACTTCAGAACGAATGGAAAAAACTGCCTAAACTGTTTCGATTATTTCTATACATTTTCCCAGCCTTGATTCTGTTTTATTCCTATCATAATGGCAATCAAGATTTCGAAAAGCTCTTTAATAATGAAGCTATTCCCTTTTGGCTTTTAATTTTAGGTTCTATTGCTCAAATTATTTTTAACTTACGTTTTTTTTACCAGTGGCTATATTCTGAAAAGAAAAAAAAATCAAGTTTACCATTTGGTTTTTGGTTATTGAGTTTAATAGGAGCTTTACTTATTTTAATATATGCCATTATCAGAAAAGATCCAGTACTATTTGTTGGTCATATTTTTGGTAGTGTTATTTACGTTAGAAATATTATTTTATTAAAAAAATATAAACAATAAAAAAAGTATGAAACATACACCGCATCGGTATATATGGGTATTAACTGCGGTATGTATCCTAATATTCTTTTTTAATTTAGACGCCATCTATGTAAATATCATGGAGGCGCGGAATTTTGTTACCGCCCGAGAGATGTTCACTTCCAACCACTGGATACTCACAACCCTAAACGATTTACCTCGCTACGAAAAACCACCTCTACCCACTTGGCTTACCGCTTTTTCTGCCGAAATTTTTGGCCAAAATACACTTTGGGCTTTTCGATTACCTGCTGCTTTAGCGGCTACACTATTAACTATTAGTTTGTATAATTTTGCAAAATGCTTAGAAATAACTCGAAAACAATCATTTATAGCTAGTTTAATTCTTACTTCCTCTTTCTATATTATTTTTTCAGGTAGAAATGGACAATGGGATATTTTCACTCATGCTTTTATGATGGTTACCATTTACTTTCTTTTCTTATTTTTCAAAAATTCACATCAATTTTACCGAAATGCAATTATGGCTGCCCTATTTTTAGGGTTCTCGATCTTAAGTAAAGGGCCAGTTTCATTATATGCGCTATTTCTTCCTTTCCTTATTGCATTCTTTATAGTTTACAAAACAAATAGCTTTAAAAAAAAGTGGTTCGCTTTAGCCATTTTTATATTTTTAAGTTTAGCTATTGGTAGTTCGTGGTTTATTTACGTTCGGATGGCTGATCCGGTTGCTTTTCTAGACATTACTACTGATGAAGCTTCGAATTGGGGAAGTTACAATGTACGCCCTTTTTATTATTATTGGAGTTTCTTTACCCAAAGTGGAATTTGGACCATCCCTTCTTTTGTAGCCTTGCTATATCCGTACCTAAAAAACAAAGTTAGTAATAAAAAGGCATATCAATTTTCGTTATTATGGACATTGCTTTCTGTAATATTACTTTCAATTATCCCTGAAAAGAAATCGAGATATTTACTACCCGTTCTTATCCCAATGGCATTAAATACATCTTTCTATATTGAATATTTAGGCAGTCATTTTTCAGCATTAAAAATTAAAGAAAAGTGGGTAGTATATTTTAATTTTGGATTAATTGCTTGTATTGGATTCGCTTTTACAATTGCGGCTCCTTTTTTCTTAAATTTAGAAGGAGAACATTACATCTGGTATATTCTTACTTCTATTGCTTTATGCGTATTAGGAATCGGTATTTTATATTTTCTGAAACAACAAAAAATTACACGTGTATTCTACCTAACAGTAGCTTTTACCGCTGCAATTATAGTTTTTGCCTTTCCGTTAATAGATACACTACTAGATAATCCCAATTTTAAATCTTTTGCTACATTACAAAATGTAGCGAATAAGAAGAATTTTAAGGTTTATGAATATGACTCATTTTCTCCGGAAATTGTATGGGACTATGGAAAACCATTGCCATTACTACTATATAAAGACAGCTTATCAATCCCTAAAGATGAAAAATTTGGACTGCTACATGAAATAACCGAAGATTTCCCAACTAATCGATTTAAAAACTATGAAGTAAAAAAAATAGATCGATATGATTTAAATCAAGTAAATCCCGATAAATCGGGCTATAAAGAACGATTAATTAGAGATTTTTATATCTTGAAAAAGAAAAACTAAAGATTTATTTTTTGCATTACAAATTGGTGAATATAATACCATAATATTCCGTAAAATGCACCAAAAAACATTCCCACAATGATATCACCTGGATAGTGAACTCCAAGATATACCCGACTATAAGCTACAGCAATAGCCCAAAAAATTAATAAATAAAGTAATTTTGGATATTTTTTTCGAAAAAGCAAACCTAAAAAGAAGGTTATAGCCATGGAATTTGAAGCATGACCGGAATAAAAACCATAACTACCACAACGTTTTGCTACAATTCTGGCATACTCCATCACACCTTCTTGTCTACAAGGACGTAAACGTTCTATTCCATGTTTAAAGGCATTCGCCATCTGGTCGGTACAGGTTATTAAAAGTGCTATAAAAATTAAGGTAATAGCACTATATTTCCAGCCGAAAGTTTTAAATAACAGAAAAAGTAATATAGCATATAATGGAATAGCCATCCATTTATCACTAATAAATACCCATAACCCATCCCATCGCTGACTTCCTAAATTATTCAAATATAAAAATAGCTCTTGATCTAAATGAATAAGTTCTTCCATACTAATTAAGATTCTTCGTAGCGAGCTACTTCTCTATCGTAAAACTCATTAGCTTCTGTTATTAAGTTTTCAGCTTCATTCGCTAATTCCTCTTCATCTGATTTATCAAAATCTTCTAACCATTCAACCTCATCATTTTCAAGATTTATAATAAATCTTGGAAACTCAGTATGTACTACAAAAATAGCATCGGGATAATCGGTATTATCACCTAACAAAAATTTTGGAAATTCCATAAATATATGATTATGAGTTTTGTATTAATTCTTCAGGATCAACTCCTGAAATCATTTTTTTGCTAAGATAGTTGAATCTTAGAAATAGCATTAAAGCAGAGGCTGTTAATCCTCCTAATAATCCTAACCAAATTCCTAAACTACCTAATTGACCTTCTTGACCAAAATACCAAGATATTGGAAAACCAATCATCCAATACGAAACAAAACAAATTGCGGTTGGCATTCTTACATCTTGAAAACCTCTTAACGCTCCTAAAATTACAACCTGAAGCCCATCACTCAACTGGAATAATGCGGCAATTATTAATAACTGAGAGGCTAATACAATAACTTCTACATTATCAATATAATAAGTAGGCAACCATGTTTTTAGCAAAATAAAACTTATAGCAAATACCAGCTCTATTAAAAAAACCAACAAAAATAACGAAAATGCAATTCTGCGTAATTCATGATAATGCCGTAAGCCTTTTTGATTTCCAACCCGAACCGTTGCTGCTACTCCTAACCCTACAGCAATCATAAACGTCATGGACGATAGATTTAGTGCAATTTGATTGGCTGCTTGTGGAATTGTCCCTAGAGTCCCCGCTAAAAATACAGTAGCGGTAAAAATAGTTACTTCAAAAAACATCTGTAAAGCGGTAGGAAAACCTAACGCAATCATTCGTTTAAAAATATCAGCTTTAAAAAGCTCTTTTTTAGACCATACAAAATAGGGCTTAAATAGCTCTTTTCGCCTTAAGATTTCCCATATAAACCAAATCATAAAAAATCGAGAAATCAATGTTCCAATACCTGCTCCTCGTAGACCTAGTTCCGGAAAAATCCATACTCCGTAAATTAATAGGTAGTTAAAAATCACATTTACAACATTGGCCATGATTGTGGCATACATGGCATATTTGGTTTGTGATAAACCATCTGCAAATTGTTTATAAGCTTGAAATACCATTAAAGGTAGCATTGAAAATGCAACAATTTCGAGATATGGAAGTGCCAAATCGACTACTTCTGGAGGTTGATTTAAATAATACAATATAGGCTTACAAAGCAATAAAAGCAGAAACAAAAATATTCCGTTTATTCCACACAGTATAAGCCCATGATGAAAATATCTTCGTCCCTTGTCGATATTATTCTCTCCATCTGCCTCTGCTATTAATGGAGTAATCGCAAACGAAAAACCAATACCGAGAGATAAAGCAATAAAAACCATACTATTCCCTAAAGAAACTGCTGCTAGTGGTGCTGCTCCTAAACGCCCAACCATAATATTATCGGCTAACCCTACTAAAACTTGTCCCAATTGTCCTAACATAACAGGGAAAGCAATAGTTAAGTTTCTACCGAACTCTTTTGTGTAATTTGAAAACTGCAAACCTTAAAAATTTAGTCCGCAAAGATAATGGCTTTTCGTTCCATTCAAATTGATTTTTTAATTTAAAATTTCGCGTTGAAGAAAACTAAAATAAGTTCTTCGTGTGAAGTTGCTTTTTTAAGTTTCAATAGTAATTTTACTTCAGAAACACCATAGCCTAAACTAGCTACTCGATCCATTAGATATTCTCTAAAATCTTCTAAACTTATATAAGTATTCGTCTTTTCAAATATTAATCTAGTTTTATAAATCTCTGGCAAAAACCCAAAAAGTTTTTTATAAGCTCGAAAAGTTCCTTTTTTTCCGGTAATTTTAAAAATAGATCCTTTGCAGTCGCAAAATAGTTCGTCTTTCAAATACCTTTCAAAATATATATCATCTTTATAACTATAATTATCTAGCAATAAAAAGCTCATTAGATCTTCTTCTTTTTGCCAATTGGGATTGGATATATTTAATAAAGGAAATTTCAAAAAATAATTTATTTAAAAGCATTGCTTACTATATAGCAATTACTTATTAATTTTATAAAAACTGACTATAAATTATATTAAATAATGTTATTAGAATTTAAAAAATTTTATTTATTCTAATGAAATTTGAAATTCTAAAAGCGCGTTAAAATTATTATATTCGCAGTCTAATTTTGAAGCAAACCATGACGCAGGAAAAGAAATCGGAAATTATTGAAAAGGTCTCTACCTTATTACAAGAAATACCTTCCTCTATGGATGTGGTAAAAAAAGGAGGCAACGAAGAGAAACGCTACAAATACTTAGCAACTCATATGGTTAATAAAGCCATAAAAAAAGATGCTTTAATTGTTAGTGAAGATGGTAATGGTATTGCTATTTTATTTAAAACAAGCAAAAAAGAAGAATCTTTTTGGAAAGAAGCTTGGGCTGAATTAGGTTTAGTTGTAAATGTAACTGGTTTTAAAAATGCACTAAAAATTTTAAAAACTCAGAATTACATTAAAAAACAACGTCCTCAGGAAGGCGAATATCTTTATTGCTGGTTCTGGGGGATTTTAAAAGAATCTAGAGGTGCCGGTACGCAAGTTGGTGTAAAAATGAAAGATGAATTTTACCGAAGAGCTAAACAATACAATTTACCATTATACGCCGAAACTAGAATGCGTAAAAATGCAATTGTGTATCAAAAATTTGGGTTTGATTTATTTCATAAGTGGGATCATCCTAGCGGGGATACTATGTATTTTTTACGATATATTCCATAATAAAAATTAAAAACCGGTTTTTTAGCCGGTTTTTTTATACTTATAGTTTGCTAGCAAAAAGCTTTACATCTTCTTCTGTAATTTCTTTCCCTCCCAAAATTATTAAGCGTTCTATTACATTTCGTAATTCTCGTATATTTCCTGTCCAATCGTATTGTTTTAACTCTTGTAAGGCTGGATCGGTAAATTCTTTTTTATTAGTGCCTTGTTCTGCAGCAATCTTTTCTGTAAAATAATTTACTAATAATGGAATATCTTCCCGACGCTCATTTAAAGAAGGGACTTCTATTAAAATCACCGCTAAACGATGGTATAAATCTTCTCTAAAATTCTTGTCTTCAATTTCTTTTTTAAGATCTTTATTAGTTGCGGCAACTACGCGCACATCAACCTTAATATCCTTATCACTACCTACTCTAGACACTTTATTTTCCTGTAATGCACGTAACACTTTAGCTTGTGCAGAAAGGCTCATATCACCTATTTCATCTAAAAAAATAGTTCCACCATTGGCGGCTTCAAATTTACCAGCTCTATCTTTATTAGCCGATGTAAAAGCTCCTTTTACATGTCCAAATAGTTCACTTTCTATAAGTTCTGAAGGAATTGCTGCACAGTTTACCTCAACCATTGGTCCTTTAGAACGTTCACTTTTTTGGTGTAACCAATGTGCTACTAACTCTTTTCCAGTTCCGTTTTTTCCGGTAATTAAAACACGGGCATCGGTAGGTGCTACTTTCTCTATTATTTGTTTTATATGCGTAATAGCTTCAGAATCACCAATCATCTCAAAATTCTTACTTACTTTTTTTTTGAGTTTGGTATTTTCTACCACCAATTCTTTTCGATCTAAAGCATTCCGAACCGTATTAAGTAACCGATTTAAATCTGGTGGTTTCGAAATATAATCGAAAGCACCCATTCGCATGGTTTGCACGGCTGTATCTAAATCCCCATGACCTGAAATCATAACAATAGGAATTTCAGGCTTAATTTTATGAGTGGCTTCTAATACTTCAACACCATCCATTTTTGGCATTTTAATATCACATAAAATGAGATCAAAATCTTCATTTTTAATAATATCCATGGCAACCAAACCATCTTCAGCTTCGGTTACCTGATAATTTTTATTTTCTTCATTTAAGATTTTAACCAGCACTCTTCGAATGGCTGCTTCATCTTCTACTAATAATATTTTTGACATTATAATATACTAAATTTAAGTCCGCCACGTGAATAAAACGTATTTGTATCATTTATGGTATATACATCGTCTTTATTACTATCGCGTAAACGGATATCATTAATTAAAGTATGTCCTGTATAAATATAAAAGGAAATATGTTTTGAAAAATTATACTGATACCCTATTCCTGCCAATAATATAGTCATCGACATACTTTCTGCAATATCTTTAGTGTCATTTACCACAGGTGTCGCTTCAAATTCATCTTGAATATTGGCAAAAAAGCCATCTAAAGTTATAAAAGTTTGCAGTTCATTTCTCTTATTAATGTGGTATTTTAAATTCGATTTAGGAATACCCAGCGTATATGACCAATTTGGATTAAACTTTTTATAATAATTAACTACCGGTAGTGGAAATGGAAAACCAGTGGTTGTAGAATAATGCATCCCAAAAATAAGCCGCCATGGCTTTTCAGCTTCTTTTTCTATTCTTATAAAATATACTGCTCCATCAAAAATAAGGTCGTCGCTATAAATATCGTTTGTTGAAAAATTTGAAGCAGCTTTGACTCCAACCTCTGCTCCCATTCTCCACTTCCCTCTCAAATTAAAAATCGTACCTAAAGAAGCAGTAAACGATTGAAATCTATCTAAATGTAACGTCTCAAACTGTGCGGGATCTTCATACTTAAAATTTACATTTCTATATTCTATCCCAGGAATTATATAGGTACCTTTCTTTTTTAGTTCAATTGGAAAATTTACAAAACTTCGAAATCGTCTAAATGAATTATCGGAATTAGATTGTGGAAAATACGTGTATTCAATTCGAACTAAATCTGTAGTTTGTGCGATAGATTTATTACTATTCACAACTAAAAATAATACCGAAAAAAGTAATAGTATTTTCTTCATATTAACTGGTTTCTGTTTTTTGTGAAGTCTGAAATAAATGAACATCTCGCTGAGGGAAAGGAATTGAAATATTTGCCTCTCGAAATGCATCATCGATTTTAAACCGAAGTTCACTTTTTAATTTTGGATCTGTAAAACTATCATCAATATAAAAATAGATTCCGAATAATAGTGATGAGTCTCCAAAATCTTCAAATAGCACAAAAGGGACAGGATTTTCTAGAATTCCTTTTTGTTCTGAGGCACAATTCAATAAAATCTCTTTTACTTTTTGTGTTGGGCTTCCATAGGCAACTCCCACTTTTACATTCTCTCGAGTGGTTCGGTGGTTTTGGGTATAATTATAAACGGTATTACTAATAAACTTATGATTGGGAATTATCATTACTTTATCATCTCGAGTAAGTGCTCGTGTAGTTCGTAATTTTATTTCAATAACCCGTGCTACTTTTTCTTCTATCTCTATAACGTCCCCTACAAGTAATGATTTATCTAAAATGATAAAAACTCCTCCTATAATATCCTGAAACAATTCCTGTAAAGCTAAACCTACTCCTACAAAAAGTGCTGCAGAAGCTGTAAGCAGGATTGTAATATTTATTCCGGCGGAACTTAATGTTATTAGAATAACAATTAAATAAACAATGTACTTAACAAACTTAAATATACTTAAAAACTTAAGTTTGTCTTCCTTTAAAAGCCTTTTCAGAATAAAAGAACGTATAAAACGCAATAATAAACTGGTAATAATAAATACAAATATTACCAATAATACTACACCTACAGTAATTTCTACCGAATCATTTTTACCATAAGAAAAAATTGCAAAGTCTAGCGCATTTTTTATAGTGCCCCAAATATCTTGCTCAATTATTTTTGAAATATGACTCGATGTATCTTGCTGCATATTAATATTTAAGCCACTTATAAATTTCTTTATAACTAGCTTTTTTGCCATACATTAGAATTCCAACACGATAAATTTTAGCAGCTAACCATACTACTCCCATGTTGGTTACTACCAATATAAGAATAGAAAGTGTAATTTCCCACCATGGTACACCAAAAGGAATACGCATTAACATAACTATAGGAGATGTTAACGGAATCATAGAAAAAATTGTACTTATGGTACCGTGTGGATTCTCTATTACAGCGAAAAAACCAACATAAATACCTAACATTAATGGTAAAATTACTGGAAACATAAATTGTTGGGTATCAGTCTCGCTATCTACTGCTGCTCCAATAGCTGCATAAATAGCACTATACAAAAAGTATCCGCTTAAAAAGTAAATTAGAAAATATATAATTAAACTAAAAATAGGCAAATTAAGCACATCTTTTACTAACTGATTAATTTCAGGCATATTTGCTTGTGCTGCTTGAATGTGAACATCTTTGGAACTTCCTAAAAGATCTATTCCAAAATATAAGCCTGCTAAAGAATACAAAACACCACCCAAAATTACCCATATAGTAAATTGTGTTATTCCTGCAAGAGATGTTCCTAATACCTTACCTAACATTAATTGCATAGGTTTTACTGAAGAAATAATAATCTCGATAATTCTATTTGTTTTTTCTTCAATAACACTACGCATCACCATATTTCCGTAAATAATAATAAACATCATTAACAAATATCCTGCTGCGCCTCCAAAAAACATTTTTAAATAATTTGCCATTTTCGAAGTATGTTCTCCGGAGAAATTTTGTATCTCAACATTCACATTGGCTTTGGCATTATCTATCTGGGAAACATCAATCCCACGAGCTATTAATTTATTTCGAGTTAACCGCTCGGATATTGTTTTCTCTATATTTTTAATAGTTCCTAATCCGGGAGATTCTTTTCCGTAAAATTCTACATCTCCTGATAATTGAGAACTAGTAGTTGCCTTGGGAATATTTATAAGTCCGTAATATCCATTTTTCTTAACTATATTTTTAGCTTCCTCAAGCGTAGAGGAAGAAAAATCGATATACTGAAGATTTGAATCATCTTGAAAATCCTCTGTAAATAAACCTGTTTCATCGTGTACACCAATTGTATAATGTTCACTATCATTTAGAACGCTTAAATAGGCAATTAATACAAACATACCTACTAGAATTAGTGGACTAAGAAACGTCATTACCACGAATGACTTATTTCTTATTCTTGCTAAATATTCGCGTTGTATTATAAGTTTTAAACTACGCATTACGAGTTACCGTTTTTATGAATATATCGTTAACAGAAGGGATTACCTCTTCAAAATGGTTTAACTGACCTTTTGTTAATAAGTATTGAATTAATTCATTTGAAGTAGTTCCGTCTGGCAATTTTACACTTAACTTAAGGTCATTACTAATACTTTTAAACTTGGCAGTTCCAATTTCATATTTAGACTTAAGATCGCTTACTAATTCTACTTCATTTAAAGTTTCTAAACCAATCTCGTAAGTATTGCTTTTATAAGCTTTCTTTATTTCCGAAACCTTACCATCTAGCAACTTATTAGATTTATTAATCAGCGCCATATAATCACAAAGCTCTTCGACACTTTCCATTCTATGTGTAGAAAAAAGAATAGTTGCTCCTTTCTCTTTCAGTTCTAAAATCTCTTTTTTTATAATATTTGCATTGACAGGATCGAAACCACTAAAAGGCTCATCAAAAATTAATAGTTTCGGTTCGTGCAAAACAGTAATTACAAATTGCACCTTTTGCGCCATACCTTTTGAGAGTTCTTGGATTTTTTTATCCCACCAATCTAGAATATCTAGTTTTTGAAACCAATACTGTAATCTACTTTTAGCTTCAGCTTTAGATAAACCTTTCAACCTAGCTAAATATAAGGCTTGTTCTCCAACCTTCATCGATTTGTACAATCCACGCTCTTCCGGCAGATAGCCAATATTCATTATATCATTTGGCTGTAATAAATTTCCGTCCAAAAAAACTTTACCTTCATCAGGCATTGTTATTTGATTGATAATTCGGATAAAAGTAGTCTTTCCAGCTCCATTTGGCCCTAATAAGCCAAATATACTTCCTTTAGGAATGGTTATCGATACGTTATTAAGCGCGGTATAATTCCCAAAACGCTTATATACGTTCTCTGCCACTAATAGATTTTCTGCCATACCTTTTATTTGTGGGGGTAAAGATATTCAATTAGGGCAAGACTTATAAAAATACGGTAATTTTTTTATAAACCATAAAAAACTTCCTTCAAAAGGTAGTTTAAATTCTATGCTATTTTAAAACTAAATTATACGTAATAACATATTAATTTTCCAAAATTTAAATATATAATCCCATATTTAGCTCAAATATTAGGTTGTATAATTTGCGTACCGCCGCCAACTCTAATAATCCCAGAGGTACTAATTTGAATTTCTTTACCGTCGAAACCATCTAATAGTCGAAAATCTTCAAATTGTGAAGTCATTATTTTAGAAAGAAAAGATATAGTATAATTCTTAACAAAATTAAGTAATTAAACATTATTAGTGAGTTCCTGTGATTTTGCTAATTCATTTTTACATCTATATAATCGAAAGGAAAACATCATTAACAGGTAATAAAATAGTATATCTGTCTACAAACTTAGAAGAACTATACAAACTAGACTTTTTAAATAATTTAATAAAGTTAGAATAATAACGATCTATTTTAACTAATTCTGCTATAGCGGAATCTTCTGTAGATTATCTATATTACAAAAATACTTTTCCTGAGTAGAAAATAATAATTCAATAAAAAATGATCAAATTACTAGATATATTTTCTTCGTTTTAATAAATTATTTTTGACTACTTCAAATCAAAAAACCATATAAAACACTTAAAACGAGATAAATAATATTCAAAAGAGATTTAATGAAGTTGTTAAAAATAAAACCCACCCTTATTGGGATAAGGATGGGAAAAAAATTGCTATGAAAAAGAAAAATTCTCACTAAAAGTCTTAGTGAGAATCAAATATATAAATTTTTTCTTAAAATTAAGTCTTTAAGAAAACATATCTTTAACTTTTTCAAAAAACGATTTATCTCCCTTCTTAGGGTCAGGGCGGAAATTATCGTCATTAGCCATTTTTTCAAAAAATTCGCGTTGCTCTTTATTTAACGTTTTTGGTGTCCAAACATTTACATGTACTAATAAATCTCCATGTCCATAACCACTAAGGCTTTTTATCCCCTTACCGCGTAGACGAAGAATTTTACCGGATTGTACCCCAGGCTCTATTTTTATACGAACTTTTCCGTTAACAGTTTGTATTTCTTTAGAAGCTCCTAAAGTTGCTTCAGAAAAACTTACATACAAATCGTAGTGTAAATTATCTCCTTCTCGTTGTAAACTTTCATGAGATTTTTCTTCAATAGCAACTAATAAATCACCTGGAATTCCATTTCCTGGAGCTTCATTACCTTTTCCAGCTACTTTTAGTTGCATCCCATCTTCTACACCAGCAGGAATTTTAATTGAAACCATTTCCTCCTGAATTTTCAATCCTTGCTCGTCGGCATCAGCTGGTTTCTTATCAATCATCTGACCGCTACCTCCACAAGTCGTACACGGAGAAGCTGTTTGCATTCTTCCTAGTATTGTATTGGTAATACGAGTTACTTGACCGGTTCCATTACAGGTAGAACACGTTTTATAAGTAGTGCCTGGTGCTTTTATTTTTCGCTTTACTTTTATTTTCTTTTCAACACCATTGGCAATTTCTTCTAGATTTAGAGACACTCTAATTCTAAGATTACTCCCTTTAGCACGACGTTGACCGCCACCACCAAAACCAGAGAATCCTCCACCACCGCCGAAGCCGCCGCCAAAGATATCTCCAAATTGGCTAAATATGTCATCCATATTCATGCCGCCGGTACCACCGCCAAAACCACCGCTACCATCAAAAGCTTGGTGACCAAAACGATCGTATTTTGCTTTTTTATCTTGGTTACCTAATACTTCATACGCTTCCGCTGCTTTTTTAAATTTAGCTTCGGCCTCAGTATCTCCCGGATTTTTATCTGGGTGATATTTGATAGCCATTTTTCGATAGGCTTTTTTTATTTCTGCGGCAGAAGCATCTTTGCTAATTCCTAGTATGTCGTAATAATCTTCTTTCATGATATGTATTGATCTTGCGATTAATTGTTATAGTTGTTGCTAATTACTTACCAGTAACAACTTTTGGATAACGAATAATGCGCTCTCCTAATTTATATCCACGTTCCACTACATCAACTATTTTACCTTTTAAATCCTCATTTGGAGCTGGTATTTGAGTAATAGCTTCATGTTTATCTGCATCAAAAACTTCTCCTTGCTCTACTTCTACTATTTCAAGACCTTTGCTATTGAGTGTTTCTTTAAATTTAGTATGGATAAGTTCAACTCCTTTAACTAAATTTTCATCATCAGTTTTTCTAATTTCGATTAAGGCTCTGTCAAAATCATCTAAAACCGGAAGTAAGGCTAGCATAACTTCCTTGTTAGCTGTTTTAAAAAGATCTAAACGTTCTTTAGAAGTTCGTTTTTTATAATTTTCGAATTCTGCGAATAATCGTAAAAACTTATCTTTTTCTTTCTGAACTTCTTCTTTTAATTTCTCTTCTTGAGAAACTACATCTGTATCGTCGTCGTTATTATTAGCTTCTTCTATTTCCTTCTCTACTTCCTCGATAGCTTTATCTAAGTTCTCTTCAACTTTATTTTTTACAGAATCGTCTTGTCCTTTAATATCTTTATCTTTTTTCGTCATCGTACCTTAATTATTTTGTGAGTCTATTGTCAAATTTGTTGCCAAGTAAAATCTGGTGTCAAATTGTCATCCTATATTTTAATATTTTTTTATGATTACGCTAACTATATAGCAATTACATTTGGGGTTAAACTAAATTGCAAAAAAACTAAATTTCAACAGATGAAAAAAAACATTGTAAAGATTTTTATGGCAGTGGCCATTATAGCCGGAACAAGTAGCTGTAAAAACAATGAGAACAAATCTAATACTCAAGATGCTCAAGAAGTAGCTGAAGCTAGCAACGAATCTGTAGCTTACACTGTAGATCCTGAAGCTTCAGAAATTGAATGGATTGGAAAAAAACCAGCCGGACAGCACATGGGAACTATCGGTTTTGCTGAAGGTACTTTTATGGCTAATGATAGCCTTATTGAAAGTGGTAACTTTACAATTGATATGACATCTATCAACGTTACTGATTTAGAAGGTGATGATAAATCTGACTTAGAAGCACACCTTAAAGGTACTGTTGAAGGTAAAGAAGGAGACTTTTTTAACATTAACCAATATCCTGAAGCTACTTTCGAAGTTACAGATCTTAAAGAAAGTGACGGAAAAACAATGCTTTCTGGTAACTTAACTATTAAAGATAAAACGAACAATATTACATTCCCAGTATCTATAAAAAAATCTGATGATGCTTACACCATTACAAGTGATGAGTTTACAATAGATCGTACTAACTGGGATGTAAACTACGGATCTAAATCTGTATTTGACAGTTTAGGTGATAACTTTATAAACGATGATATCACTTTAAAGTTTACTATTAGAGCTGATAAAAAGGCCTAAGTACATTTTCTATTTCTAAATAAAAAAGCCACAATTTTTGAATTGTGGCTTTTTTATTTCTTTTAATCTAATCTCAACTCTTTATTTACTTCAGCAAATCACTTAACGCTTTGTTTAACCTTCTATATTCAAAATGATAACCGTGATCTTCAATTTTTTGGCTACTCACTAATTGGCTTGATAATAATAACCGAGCCATTTCTCCAAAGTAAGCTTTAAGTATAAAAGAAGGAACATTTGGCAGCCATAAAGGTTTATTTAATTGAGAAGCTACTTCCTTAGTAAGCTCTTTATTAGTAACAGGATTTGGTGCTACTCCATTAAATACACCTCCTATTTCTTCTTTTAAAACAAATAAGAAAATTTGTGCTAAATCGGTAATATGAATCCAAGATTGCCATTGTTTTCCGCTTCCTAGAGGAGCGCCAACATTATAAGCTACAGGTTGTTTAAGCTGATCTAATATTCCGCCGTTTTCTGCCATCACTAATCCAATTCTAATTTTTGAAGTTTTAATTCCTAAATCTTTAAAATTGTCTACAGCAGCTTCCCATTTTACTACGACTTCACCAACAAAAGAATCGTCGATTATTGTTTCATCTTCTGTATATAATTTCTGTAGCGAACTTTCATAAATACCAATTGCACTTGCCGAAACAATTTGTGAAACTTGGTGTGGATTTTTAGCTAGTGTATCAAACAATAAATTAGTAGATTCTACTCTACTTTCTATAATTGCTCGTTTATTTTCTTTTGTCCAACGTTGTGCAATACTTTCTCCTACCAAATTAATTATAGCATCAACTCCTTTTATAGCATCAACATCTATTTCCTTCTTGTCAGGATTCCATAAAAAACCACGATAATTTTCTTCATTTTTGATTTTCTCCTTACTCGTAGTAAGATAATTAACCGAAATATTTTGTTTCCTACATAAATCGGTTATCTTACTACCAATTAATCCGGTAGCTCCTGTAATTAATATCCGCATTGCATTTTTTTGTTTTAAGGTACTTTGGATGGCTAAATAATCAAACAATTTTCACGGGCTTTAACAGCAGATTTATCTAATTTTTAACGGCTCGAAGCATTTCTCTTTTTCCCGGTGGCCCAGGTAAGCGCTCAACTTTAAAACCAACTTCCTGCATAGCCCTACGTACGCTTCCTTTTGCGGCATAAGTAACTAATAATCCTTCTTTCTTTAATGCGTTATACATTTTTTCAAAAATAGCTACAGTCCATAATTCAGGCTGAACTCTAGCTCCAAAAGCATCAAAATAAATTAAATCGAATGCATTAATATCTTGGATATCTTTAAAGTCCTGTTTCCGTTTTTTTAAATCGAAAATTGAAGAAATAGCCGTTTGTTGTCCCCATTCGGCGTTGTGAAGTTTTTCAAAATAATTTCTTGCATCTTTAAAATTAGTAAGATTATCCGGATAATCTAAACTCTTAATTTCTTCTTCACTTACCGGATAAGCTTCTACTCCAGTATATTGTATGGCATGTTCAGATCCGTTTAATATTGTTAGTAATGCATTTAAGCCGGTACCAAAACCAATTTCTAAAATTGAAATTGATGATTTCTGATTTATATTTTCAAACCGTAATCCCATTTCAATATAAACATGCATAGCTTCCTGTATTGCACCATGTTTAGAATGATACTGCTCGTCTAATTCCGGTAAATGTATAGTTACCGATCCATCTGCTGTTCTTATAATTTTGCGCTCCAAATTATTGTTTTATAAGTACGCCATCTGCCATAAAAGACCATGTTCTTTTAGGTTCTATAATTGCTGCTATTTCTTCTTTAGTTTTTCCTGCATCTTTTGCATAATGGCGTAATTCTTTTACAGATACTTCTTTTAAAAAAGCTTTACCTTGAGCTATTACTTGCTTTCCCTCTATATTTTTAGGTACAAAAAATCCGTAATCTTTAAATCGAATTCTAATATCTTGTGTTCCAGGAACAGCTAATTCCATCCAGCACCCCTTTTTCTTACATACACTGCTAGCAACCGCTTCTATTTTTATAGAAATAGTATCTCCTAATTTTAAATTTCGATAGTGTTCTTGAATATCATTTTGAGAAAGAGCATTTTCAGAGTAAATTTTTTCACCAAAAGATTTGTAAGTAGATTCTTGTATCTGTTCATTTTTCACACTTTCATCAGAAGATTGTGCACTTACCTGTCCACAACCTATCAAAATAAAAATAAAACCAAGTAAAATTGTAAATTTTCTCATAGTAGATATATTAGATTAGTTAGCTTAAACTTCAAAATTACCAAAACTTTAGATTTTTAAATTGCATTAATTTCGGTAAATTTGAGTTTTAAATGAAAAAAAATGGAAAACATTAAACAAAACTTACAAATCACAAAAGTAAAACAATCTAAACTAGCAACTACCGATTTAAGTAAACTCTCTTTTGGTCAAACTTTCACTGACCACATGTTTGTTTGTGATTATAAAGACGGCTCTTGGCAAACACCACAAATATTACCTTATGGTCCGCTACAACTAGATCCTTCTGCTAAAGTTTTTCATTATGGACAAGCCGTTTTCGAAGGAATGAAAGCCTATAAAGATGAAAACGACAAAGTTTGGCTTTTTAGACCAGACGAAAACTTCAACAGAATAAACAAATCAAGTAAACGTTTAGCTATCCCTGAATTTCCAGAAGATTTTTTCTTTGATGGATTAAAAGAATTAATGCAACTAGAAAAAGATTGGATTCAAAAAGGAATGGGTAATTCTTTATACATCCGTCCATTTGTAATTTCTACCGAAGCAGGCGTTTCTGCATCTCCTGCAAGTGAATATCGTTTCATGATTATTTGTTCTCCTGCACAAGCATACTACAGTGGTGAAGTACGCGTAAAAATTTCTGAAGATTATAGCCGTTCTGCAGACGGTGGTATTGGTTTTGCAAAAGCTGCCGGAAATTATGCCGGACAATTTTATCCAACCGATTTAGCTAAAGAAGAAGGTTATCAACAAGTTATCTGGACCGATTCTAACTCTCACGAATATTTAGAAGAAGCCGGTACTATGAATGTGTTTTTTAGAATTGGGGATAAATTAATAACTGCTCCTACTAGCGATAGAATTCTAGATGGCGTTACTAGAAAAAGTATTCTGGAATTGGCTAAAAACGAAAATGTAGAAGTAGAAGTACGTAAAATAAAAGTAAGCGAGCTTACTGAAGCTGCAAAAGCGGGAACTTTAAAAGAGATTTTTGGTTCAGGAACTGCTGCTGTAGTAACTCCTATTTTAGGTTTTGGTTACAAAGGAGAAAAATTTGAATTACCAACAATTGATGATTCTTACGGAAAAAGATTTAAACAACAATTGTTAAATATACAGTATAATATAGCAGAAGATAAATTTAATTGGCGTTATGCTATAGATTAATCTTTATTTGTTTTACAATACAAAAAATGCGTTTCGTAACTGAAACGCATTTTTTATTGCTATAAATTTGAATAGAAAGTTTTATGAAACTTAAATACCTCTTAATTTGTAGTTAATACTATTTTTATAACGCTATAAATATATAATTTCGCATAACTTTTTAATTAATTAAAACCTGATTGAAACATCTTTTCACCATATTTTGTTTATTCTTTTGTTTAACTGTGTTTTCTCAACAAAACGACAGCTTACCTAACATACAAATACGAAATATAGATTCTATAAAGAATAAACGAAACGATACATTTTATAAAAATATTCAGAAAAAATCGTACAATAGTAAATTCACTAAACTGTTGTATGGCCTTATGTTTGAACCGGTAAATCCATCGAACGAAAAAAAAGCTGTTCAAAAAATAGAAAATCAATTACAACGAAATTTTAGTATTTCACAAGGTAAAATTATCCGACATATCCATGTAAAAAGTTTAGATCCTTTTGGATATACTGAAAAAGACACCACCGTAAAACCACATAGAAAAATAGATAAAATCGGGAATGCTTTACACGGCAAAACAAAAGCATTTACGGCAAAAGGCTTGCTTTTATATGATAAAAATGAAAAATTAGATTCTCTTAAAATTTTAGAAACTGAACGTATAATGAGGAATCAAAAGTATATTAGGCGTGTTTTAACACGACCTAAACCTGTCTCTAAAAATTCAGATTCGGTAGATGTATATATATATATATTGGATAGTTGGAGTTTAAGTGTAGATGGAAATTTATCCAGTAAAAAAGGAGAATTACGTTTACGGGAATATAATTCTTTCGGATTAGGACATCAAACTACTCTTGCTTACAAAACTGGTTTTTCTAAAACGGACGATGGTTTAAAAAATGGTACAGGATATACCGTTGGTTATCGAGCTCAAAATATATTTAATTCCTACATCAATACTGAATTACTTAGAGATGTTGAAACCGATAAATCATATAAAAACTACGTAAGCATAGATCGTGATTTTTATTCCCCCTACGCACGTTGGGCAGGGCAAGTTAGTATTCAAGAAAATTTATACCGAGAAAATATTTATCATCAGGAATTCGACACCATATTTAAAACCCCTTTAAAAATTGGAGATTTTAATATTTGGGGTGGTTATGCTATTCCTATAGCCAATAAAAATTCTAAAGAAAAATTGCCTACAAATTTGGTGTTAGCTGCTCGCTATACCAAGCGTAAATACCTAAAAAAACCTGGTGAAAAAATAGATTCTGTTTCCTATTTTTCGAATCATAACATCATTTTAGGTTCGGTTGGTATTCGTAAAATCAATTATACTCGAGATCGATATATTTTCAGAAATGGTGATATAGAAGATATTCCGATCGGTAACAGTT
Source organism: Zunongwangia sp. (assembly GCF_048269745.1). Classification (NCBI taxonomy): domain Bacteria; kingdom Pseudomonadati; phylum Bacteroidota; class Flavobacteriia; order Flavobacteriales; family Flavobacteriaceae; genus Zunongwangia; species Zunongwangia sp. The sequence continues at coordinate 213,851 of NZ_JBLXIB010000003.1, forward strand.
ATATTATTAATGCTGGCATACAACGTAACCAAGGCTCTCATGACAATATGTATTTAGGTATAGACCTGACTTTTTCTGATTATTTTAAAGACTTTGGATATTTAGCTACTAATATTCAATACGGAAGTAATTTTTATAATGGAGAAGCCAACCAATCCCTTTTTAAATGGCAAAATACCTACTTTTCACCTATATTTTCTATAGGTACTTGGCATTTTAGACAGTTTGTACGTTCTGATATTGTAGCAGGAATAAAGCGTAAAGAATTTATAAAAGATAGGATAACTATTAATGAAGAAAACGGCATAGAAGGTTTTAATAGCCTTGAAGTATTTGGAACACGAAAATTTGTGCTTAACTTTCAAACACAATCTTACGTTCCATTTAGTTGGTTAGGTTTTAGAATGAGTCCTTATGTAAATTTCGATCTAGGTTTTATTGGAGAAGAACCCAATCCCTTTTTTGAGAATGACTTATATACCAAAGTAGGTTTCGGGTTCTTAATTAGCAATGATTATTTTGTATTTGATAATGTGAAAATATCTTTTGCATTTTTCCCCGATGTTCCGGGACGTGGGCAAAACATTATGAAGCTCAATGTAAATACTGATAATCAATTTGATTTAGAACCTTATCGATATGAACCTCCACATATTTTAGAATATCAATAATTATTGATCTAATATCTTTTTTATGTTAGGTTTAAAATAATCAGGCCCCTTCATAACTTTACCATCCTCTCTATAAATTGGTTTCCCATCTTTTCCCAATTTACTCATGTTACTTTCTTGTATTTCTTCAAAAACCTCAACAATTTTGTGTTGCATCCCATGTTCTAAAATGGTACCGCACAAAATATATAACATATCACCCAAAGCATCAGCTACTTCTACTAAATCATTATTCTCTGCTGCTTCTAAATACTCCTCATTTTCCTCTTTCATTAATTCGTACCGTAACTTATTTTTCGCATTTCCTAAACTTGGTTTCATATCCTCGGAAACACCTAATCCAAATGTTTCATGAAATTTTTGTACAGCTTCTAGATACTTTTTCATTAAATTTTTCTTTATTCGATTAACTTTGCGTAAAAATAACTAAAATGTTTAGCACAGGTCAATTAATATTCGCGGTACTCTTTTTCATTGCATTCGTCTCTGTAATTATATTTACATATCGAAAAGATGCAAAATTACACCGTAAATATTATAAAGGAAGTTTTTTTGTTCTACTAGCCTTTCTTTTTTTCATTGCATTGTTGGTAGTTATAAAAATGGAGTTATATTAATACTATTATTAATTATATTAGCTAATAAGCCGATTGCATTATGAAAATTTTTAAATATATTTTATTTCTTATACTAATCTTTGTTATTGGAGGATCTATTTATATAGCTACACAAGAAGGGCATTATAAAATTGACTATGAAGAAACGATAAATGCACCTCAACAAATGGTTTATAATGAAGTTTTAGATTTAAAAAATTGGGAATATTGGCTTCCATGGTCATTTACCAAAATTGAATTTAAAAATATTAAGAATGATACTATAGATATAAACAAACCCTATTTACAATGGGAGAGTTCTGTTATAGGAGATGGTAATCTAACTACTCACGAAGCTTTAGCTTATAGTAGTATAGTTCAACAATTAAAAGTTGAAAATTTCCTTGGAGAATCAAATGGTAAAATGTACTGGAATTTTGAAGCTATTGCTCCCCAAAAAACTAAAGTAACTTGGGGAATTAAAGGTAAAAAAAGTTTTAAAGACAAACTGGCGGAATTAATAACCGGAGAATCTACTATAGAGCAGCTAAAACCTAAACTTAAAGAAGGTCTAGATAATATTGAAGAAGTTGTTCTTCGTAAAATGAATAAATACAACATTACTACAGAAGGTGTTGTTCAATATGGCGGTGGTTATTATTTATATAGCAGCACTTCTAGCAAATTAAGCCAAATAAGTAATAAAATGCGCCCGATAGTTCAAGCTATTGATGCTTTTATGAATAAAAACGAAATAGAAAAAATTGGAAACCCATTAGTTGTATACAATGAGTACAATACTTCTAATAATTCGGTAATTTTTTCAGCCGGGTATTTTACATCTACTCAAATAACTACTCCAATAAATTCTAATATTTTAAGCGGAAAAATTCCTACACAAAAAGCATTAAAAACTATTTTAAAAGGAAATTATAAAAACTTAGAAAAAGCTTGGCAAAAAAGCTACCAATATATTGAAGAAAATAGATTAGAAATTGATTCTACCAGACACAGATTCCAAGTTTATCTGTCGGACCCTGATAAAGTTGTAAATCCTGCTAAATGGAATACTCATCTTTATATTCCTATTAAATAAATCATGAAAAATATACTATTAGTTTTCCTTGGTGGCGGCTTAGGGAGTATTTTTAGATATTTAATCAGTAAATTTTTAAATAGCACAGACCTTAATATCCCTTGGGGAACATTTGCGGTTAATATAATAGGAAGTTTCCTTATTGGTTTATTTATTGGTTCTGCAATAAAACACAATAATTTAGGAACTCCATTATACATATTATTAGCCACAGGATTTTGTGGAGGCTTCACTACTTTTTCGACCTTTTCATTTGAAAATCAAGCACTTTTCAAGTCTGGAGATTTCCTAAACTTCATAATTTATGCTTTTGGAAGCTTGTTTTTAGGAATTATTGCTGCCGCTATAGGCTTATATTGTTCAAAATTAACCTAAGATTAATTATAAATATACTACTGAAAATAAAATTTTACTAATAATAATAAAATACCCCTAAAAATTTAGGGGTATTTTTATTTTTTTTACATTTATTTAAGCAACACCCCACATTTTTTTACTTTAATTAAGAAATTTTAATACATTTAAAATATCAAACCTGAAATTCTTATGAAAAAAATTGAAGCTATTATTAGAAAGTCAAAATTTGACGAAGTAAAAAAAGCCTTACATAATAATGATGTAGTTTTTTTTACATATTGGGATGTTACCGGAGTCGGTAACGAAAAACATGGTCATGTGTATCGTGGTGTTTCGTATAGTACTTCAGACATTCAACGACGCAAATTATCCATTATTGTCTCCGATGATTTTCTAGATAAAACGATTAATGCCATTTTAGAAACTGCCTATACCGGTTCAGTTGGAGATGGGAAAATTTTTGTTTCTGATATTGAGGAAGCGTATCGAATTAGAACTAAAGAAAAAGGAAGCCAATCTCTAAAATAACTAATTATTAACTACTGAAATACTACTATAATTATGGATACTAACGCAGTCTTAGATTTAATGTGGATTGTAATTTGCGGAATACTAGTCTTTTTTATGCAAGCTGGCTTTACTTTAGTGGAAGTTGGTTTCACAAGAGCTAAAAACTCTGCAAATATAATCATGAAGAACCTTATGGATCTCGCTGTCGGGTCAATTGCCTTTTGGGCTATTGGTTATACAATTATGTATGGCGATGATATTGCAACATTCATAGGTACTCCAAAACTTTTTTACGATCAAATAGGTGATATGCACAATCTATTTTTTCAAACTGTATTTTGTGCAACAGCAGCAACCATTGTTTCTGGTGCAGTTGCTGAAAGAACAAAATTTTCAACCTATCTTGTTTTCTCACTTTTAATGACTACCGTTATTTATCCGATATCCGGACATTGGGTATGGCAAGGTGATGGTTGGTTAAGTAATTTAGGTTTTATAGATTTTGCAGGCTCAACCGTTGTACATTCGGTTGGTGGATGGGCAGCATTAGTTGCAGCGGCATTAGTAGGCCCGCGTATTGGAAAATATACTAATGGAAAATCTAATGCTATTCCAGGGCATAATATGGTTTACGGAGCATTAGGGGTATTCATCCTATGGTTAGGTTGGTTTGGTTTTAATCCAGGTTCAGAATTAGCTATATCTGGAGATAGCGCTAATAATGTAGCAGGCATTGTAATAACAACAAATTTATCGGCAGCTGCTGGAGCTGTAGTTGCATTATTTTTAACATGGATTCGATACGGAAAAGCAGATATCTCGATGACATTGAATGGGGCTTTAGCTGGTTTAGTTGGTATAACGGCAGGTTGTGCAGCAGTATCCCCAATGGGCTCATTTTTTATAGGAATTATTTCAGGTATTGTCGTTGTATTTTCTATTGAATTTATAGATAAAGTATTAAAAATCGATGATCCAGTAGGAGCTATTTCAGTTCACGGTGTAGTAGGTGCTGTAGGAACTATTTTAGTTGGTGTTTTTGCTACCGATGGCGGTTTATTATATGGTGGTGGTTTCGGACTATTAGGAGTTCAAGCTATTGGCGTAATTGCTATTGGCGCTTGGGCTATGGCTACTACATTCATTTTATTATCCATTTTAAAAGCTGTTATGGGAATACGTGTAACTGAAAAAGAAGAATTAGAAGGTCTAGATATTCACGAACACGGTGTAGACTCTTATCCTGAATTTGGAAAAGATAAATAATCCAAAAATTAATAGTATATCCAAATATAGAAGTTGCAGAAAAAAAGGAGCACTTGGCGGAGTGCTCCTCTAAATAAATTTCTGCTTGTACTTTTATTCAATTCATTGTCAAACAAACTAAATACTCACAAACATGATAAAATTTACTTTTACAAATATCCGAATTTTAATAGTCTTTTCAGCTATTTGTCTTTTAAATTTCTCAGCAATAGCGCAAGAAGAAGAAAGCAATAATAGTATTCTTTCCAATGTAAAAGTATCGGGATCAGTAGATGCTTATTTTAGAGCTAATTTTAATGGCTTGAATAAAACAGAATATGATGAAAATGGAAATCCACAATTTATGGCAGCAGCACCGGCTTCTTCATTTGCTAATGATCCTGGATTTGCAATTGGAATGGCAAATGTTATTCTAAATTATGAAAATGAAAAAATGGGATTTGTGGCCGATTTAGTTTTTGGTCCTCGTGGTGAAGATGCTGTATTTGCTTCCTCTGCTCCTTCAAATATTGTAAACCAATTATATGTTTTCTATAATGTGAGCGAAAATGTACGTTTAACGTTAGGTAATTTTAATACCTTCTTAGGTTATGAAGTAATCTCTCCGGCTGCTAATTTTCATTATTCCACTTCTTATATGTTCTCTTATGGTCCTTTTTCTCATACGGGTATAAAAGCTGATTTCACAATAGATGAAAACTGGAGTGCTATGTTAGGTATAATGAATCCTACAGATTATACTGAATACAATCCTTTTGGAAAGTATAGTTTTGGCGGACAACTTGGTTATAGCAACGATGCAGGAAGCGCTTATTTAAATTTACTTTACGGAGAACAGTCTTACGATAGTGATGAAGCTCTATTCCAAATAGATTTAACTACCGGATGGAATCTTACAGATGCATTTTATTTAGGGTTTAACGGAACCTACCAAACTACAGATGGAGTAGGATTTTATGGAGCTGCATTATATCCAGAATTTCAAACTTCAGAAAATTTTGCAATTGGTTTACGTGCAGAATATTTTAAAGAATTAGAAGATGGTGGTCTTGTTTATGGAGCCGATGCATCTACTGTAGATTTTACACTAACAGGAAGTTATACAGTAGGTAATTTAATTATTAAACCAGAATTACGATTAGATAGTGTAGATCAAGATGATCCAGGTCCATTTTTAGATTCGGATTTAAAACCACAGGACAACCTATCATCTTTTGTTTTGGCAGCTATCTATTCATTCTAAAAAATATGAAGCATCAAAAAATGAGCTATTTATAGAGTACACAATTAACTAACCAAAAATGCATCAAATTAATTAATTCTAGTTTCGTTATAGTTTATTAATGATGCACCTGTCCCAAAACTCTGCTCTGCCGATTTCTTTACCCAAATTGTTCTCCGGCAGAGTAGTAGGACAGGATTTTATTATAAATCGATTAGCATAAGAATTAACTTAAAAAGAAATTTTAATAAGTCAAAATAGTTATTCTTCATCTACTTTTTCTTCTTCAGAAATATTCAAAATACTGTATTTAGGCTCTCCACCATATTTTTTTATAAGTTGATTAAATTCATTGCCCATCTGTAAATCTAAAATTCCTTCTACCTTATACAATTCATGAAAATCAGAAAATCCTGTTTTTAACAAATCTTCCATATATAATAATGCTGTTTGATAATCCCCATCGTGACCAGCTAACTTTATAATTTCAAAATAAGGCTCAGGATCTTTAGGTTTGACTAATGTTCTTATTATTGATGTAAATATTTTATTATCAATTGTGAAATTTGAATTTTTAATATCTAAAAATTTAGTTTTGCTTAGTGCATCTAAATAATCTAATAACCGATACGCCATATTTGCTTGAACCTGATCTGTAGAATCCTTTTTAGTTTCTAACTCGTTAACTTGTGAAGCCCACCAAGATATATTGTCAAAATTCGCTTCCAAAACATCCATTTCTAAAAAACTTAAAAAATCATTTTTCTTAAATTCTTCTTCTTCTGAAACATTGTAATAAGATCTACGCTGTTTACGTACTCCTTTATTTTTTCGTAATTCTCTTTTTAATTGCTTAAGCTTATCTTTAAAACGATCGTTATAATGCTCATACTTTGCTTCCATATTTTGGAACTGTTCCCAAGCAAGATAATAGGCTTTTTCATTTTTTAATTGATGAACTGCTTTCACATCGGATTTAAAAAAAGTATCCAATAAAATAGTATCCTTCTTACGCATATTTGCCTGCATAGCAGCCATTGTTAAAGTACTAGTTGCATTGTATAGGCTAGTAAGATCTGGCCATGCATTTGGTCCTCCATTAAATAGTGTTATTGATGAGACTTTATCTTTATCTTCATAAAATTCAGCTACATCTCCAACCAAATCACGTTCGTAATCTCGACTTCCTACAACAGCACTAAATCCAATAAAGCTTTCGGTTAATTTAGTTTTTGAATTTATCCAAGCTCGATTAATAGGTAAAATACCCGCTATCGGAAAATTCAATTGTGTTAAAAAAATAGCAGAAATTGCTCCTTTTCCTTTTCCTGCAATAAATACTTGTTTTGGATCTATATTTATAGTAGTTAAAACACTATTTACAAAACGAATATTTTGTAAAACATTTTTCTCTACGTTATCTGTTTTAAGTGGGGTATTGGTTGCTGCAATTACATAATTCTGTTCTTCAGCAATTTTTTTTAAATATGATACTACTTCTCGTCCTTTTCCTTTTTCATTTAATACAATCAAAATCCCTGGAGGATTCTCTACAGAATATTTTGTAGGCAAATAAACAGCATAAGTTTCTTGTAGCGAATCGTTAACAATAGCAAGCCCATCGGTTATCGCTCCTTTCTTTAAATAATACTGTTGCTGAGCAAGAGTATTCATAAAAAAGAATAAGGAAATTACAACTATTAATTTTCTACACATAATTAATGATTTACATAAAGATAAGCTACATTGTAAATATAAAAAAGCTTTCATCGTGCCGGATGAAAGCTTTAATAAATTAAAACAAACAATATATTATTTTCTCTTTACTCTTTCGAGCTTTAACCGATTATCAGAAAACAAAAACCGCGCCAAGATCACTATAACAAGTGCATCTAAAGCTAATAAAAATAGTATTCTAATAAATGCTACCCCATCAAAACGCCACCCTGAAAAACCTATAATTCCGGTTATTGCTGCTATTACTAGAAATGTTATTATTTTTTTCATATTCATTTTATTTTTTAACAAAAATAATTAATAATAAAACTACATATTATTAAATAAATAAGAATTCACCTAAGTTTAACTAATATATTACATAAGCAATTATTATGAATTTATAATTAGCACTATTCTTTAAATAATTACATTGCACTCCCAATTACAAAAACGTTTATTTTGAGTAAAAAAGGGCATTCAAACAACTATTTTGGATCGTATAGAGATTTTTGGTGGAATCAGGAATTTTTAGAACTTACCGCTAATCGATTAGAACTCTCCAAATATTGTAATATGCTGGATGTAGGCTGTGGTCAAGGCCATTGGACACGCATTCTATCCCCTTTTTTGGCTCCAGAATCATCAGTCACGGCTATTGATAACGACGTAAACTGGTTTAAAAATAATAATGAATTAGAAAATTACTTCAATTTATCTAAAATCGATTTCAAGCTTGCTAAAGGGGATGCTGAAAATATTCCTTTTGAAGATGAAACTTTTGATTTTGTTACTTGCCAAACAGTTCTTATTCATTTAAAAAATCCTAAAAAAGCACTAAAAGAAATGATTCGTGTGCTTAAAAAAGATGGATTATTGTTATGTGTAGAGCCTAATAATATTGTGCAGACCTTAACAAAAGATTCAATGTCTACCAATGAAAGTATTGATGAACGGCTAGACCATATAAAATACCGGCTTATTATTGAAAAAGGTAAAAAAGAATTAGGCGAAGGCGATAATTCTTTAGGAGATTTATTGCCGGGATGGTTTGCACAAGAAAGTTTACAGGATATTCAAGTTCGTTTATCAGACAAAGCTATTGCTATGTATCCTCCTTATAGCACTAATGAGCAAATTGCAACTTTAAAACAATGGATGAAAGGTAGTGCATGGAAATCTGAAACTCGAAAAGACATCGATTATTTTAATGCTGCTGGTGAAGAGTTTATGCGTTTCTATTTTGAATATCAAGAAAAATACGAAACCCGATCTGACCATATTATGGGTGCAGTACAACGAGAGCAATATCATGCTGCAGGTGGATCGCTTTTATATTTAGTAAGTGGTATTAAGTAAATATTTACTAAAATAATTTAATTCAAAATTTTAGATTACCGATTGGCAATTGGTTTCTTTACCGGAGCTTTGTCTACCGCATTAGACAGTATAATATGTGTTTTAGTTTCTCCATAAGTAATTAACTTATCAATAAAAACTTCCAAATGGTTTTGATCTCGTAAAACAACTTCCATAATAATGTTCTCATTACCGGTAATTCTGTAACAATTTATAATTTCTTCAAGTTCTTTAACCTTTTCCAGAAAAGGCTTTAAACGCCCCATAAAGGCGCTAAGAGTTATAATTGCTTTTAAATAATAGCCTGCTTTTTGATATGATATGTCAGTTTTATATCCTTTTATAATTCCAGCGTCTTCCATTTTCTTTACACGCTCTGCTACCGCAGGAGAACTTAAGCCTACTCTACGCCCAATTTCAGAAAAAGACAGCCTTGCATTCTCCTGAAGACAATCCAGAATAGCCCAATTTAAAGAATCTATCATTTAATTTTTAAATAAAAATAAGCATTTTTACTTAATTTTTAAAGCAAAAATTTAATTTAGCATTAAATTTAAAATACAAATTTCTGGTTTAATAGGTAATTTTAGAAAACAAATGTTAGTATAAAATGAACGCTACTCAGTTGCCTGTTTATCAAAAAGCGATCGAAATCTTTCAAATTTCAAGAGCAATTTCTTCTTATTTTTCTGATGATAAGCACATCATCGAAATGGAAACTTCCCAAATTGAATCTGATAAATATGCAGGTAAAATAGTAATGGATTCTTTACAATTAGCTCCTAGTATTGCTAGTGCTATATCAGCTAGAAATAAAAAGCTACGAAGAAAGAGAATCGAAAAGACTAAAAAAGTAGTAGCACGATTACAGTCAACTTGTAAACGATTAGAATTACATCATTTAAAAGGTTCTGAATTTCTCGAATTACTTCGAAAAGAAATATATCTTTTTGAACGACTTATTAACGATTTACCACCTAAAGACTAATATTAAATTTCTTCAAAAAAAGCTATTTTAATACCTTGTATTAGCATATTTGTACCAATAATCGCAATTATTAAACCCATAATTTTTTCTACCACAACTATTTTATTTTGACCAATAAAACGAACTAAATAATCGCTCGAAATAAAAGCTAAATAATTAAGATACATAATTAAACCGAACATTACCAATATTACTAATAATTGTAGATAATCGGCGTTGGTTGTGTAGTTCATTGCGGTAACAATAGAACCAGGTCCAGCAAGAATTGGAATTGCTAATGGAGAAGTAGAAATCCCTTCATTAAAGTTTATTTCGCTCTGGTTATCAATACTAGATTCTTGTGCTCTAATCATTTCAAAGCCTACAAAGAAAATAAGAATTCCTCCTGTAATTTTAAAAGCGGGAATTGTCAGGCCAAAAAGACTAAAAATATATTTCCCCAAAATCACAAAACCTGATACAATTATAAATGCAGTAATTGTGGCTTTTTTTGAAATATTTCTACGTGTTTTCTTATCAGCTTGTTTAGTTAAGCTAATAAATACGGGTAAATTCCCTATAGGACTATTAATTGCAAAAAAACCAGTAAAAACGGCTATTGCAAATAACCATACATTTTCCATAAACGTGAAATTAAATCGCTTAATTTTAAAAAATAGGCGTTAAAAAGCGCGCAAATGTAGAACGGATTTATCAATTCACAAACAAAAAAATCGTCTTTTTTTATAAATTAAAAAAAGACGATTTAGAAACTAAAAACAACTCATTTTCAGTATGTTATTTTTTATTAAAAACTACATATTTCTGCGATATTGCCCACCAACTTCAAACATTGCGTTAGTGATTTGGCCAAGACTACATACCTTTGTTGCTTCCATTAATACCTTAAAAATATTCTCGTTTTGAACTGCCGCTCTCTTTATTGCTTCCAAAGCTTCTTCAGCTTTTGTTTCTTTAGCTTTTTGCAAAGTTTCTAAAGTCTTAATCTGGTTTTGCTTTTCCTCTTCGGTCGCTCTAATTACCTCTCCCGGTGTTACTGTTGGTGAACCTGTAGAACTAAGGAAGGTATTCACACCAATAATTGGATAATCGCCATTATGCTTCAGCGTTTCGTAATACAAACTTTCTTCCTGAATTTGCCCACGCTGGTACATAGTTTCCATTGCTCCCAAAACACCTCCTCTTTCGGTGATGCGATCAAATTCTGCATAAACGGCTTCTTCTACTAAATCAGTTAATTCTTCGATAATAAATGAGCCCTGAATAGGATTTTCATTTTTAGCTAAGCCTAATTCTTTATTAATAATCAGCTGAATTGCCATTGCACGTCGAACTGAAGCTTCGGTTGGCGTAGTGATTGCTTCATCGTAAGCATTGGTGTGTAACGAATTACAGTTATCATAAATAGCATAAAGTGCCTGAAGCGTTGTCCTGATATCATTAAAATCAATTTCCTGCGCATGTAAAGATCGTCCTGAAGTCTGGATATGATACTTCAGCATTTGTGCTCTTGGATTGGCTTCGTATTTATATTTTAAGGCTTTAGACCAGATTTTTCTCGCCACACGGCCAATCACTGCATATTCAGGATCTACACCGTTACTGAAGAAAAACGATAAATTAGGCCCAAATTTATTGATATCCATTCCACGGCTTAAATAGTATTCTACATAGGTAAAACCATTGGCCAGCGTAAAGGCTAACTGTGTAATTGGATTCGCTCCGGCTTCAGCAATATGATATCCTGAAATTGAAACCGAATAAAAATTCCTTACCTTCTCTTTGATAAAATATTCCTGAACATCACCCATCAATCGCAGTGCATATTCCGTAGAGAAAATACAGGTATTTTGCGCCTGGTCTTCTTTTAAAATATCAGCCTGCACCGTTCCACGAACCGATGCCAGAGTATTTATTTTTATTTCCTGATAAATTTCTTTCGGAAGCACTTGGTCACCAGCTAATCCCAGTAACATCAAACCTAAACCATCATTTCCTTCAGGAAGCTCTCCCTTGTAACTTGGTCGCTCGATATTATTATCGTCGTAAAGTTCTTTTAATTTTGTTTCAACTTGAGCTTCTAGACCGTTCTCTTTTATATATTTCTCACATTGCTGATCGATAGCGGCATTCATAAAAAATCCGAGCAACATCGGCGCCGGGCCATTAATCGTCATACTTACTGATGTATATGGATGCGCTAAATCGAAGCCGGAATATAATTTCTTAGCATCATCTAAACAGCAAATGGAAACCCCGGCATTCCCGATCTTCCCATAAATATCAGGGCGATGATCTGGATCATTCCCATAAAGGGTAACCGAATCGAAAGCGGTAGACAAACGCTTTGCCGGCAAACCTAAACTTACATAATGAAATCTTCTATTGGTTCGCTCTGGCCCACCTTCCCCAGCAAACATTCTTGTTGGATCTTCTCCCTGTCGTTTAAAAGGGTACAATCCTGATGTATATGGAAATTCGCCCGGTACATTTTCCTGTAGGCTCCATTTTAAGATATCACCCCAAGCCGAGTATTTTGGTAAAGCGATCTTTGGAATTTGCGTATGCGAAAGCGACTCGGTATGGGTTTCAATTTTAATCTCTTTGTCTCGAACCTTAAACGAATAAATAGGCTCACTATATTTATTAACTTTCTCCTGCCATCCCAGAATAATTTCCCAGTTGTAAGGATCAAGATCCATTTTCACACGATCAAATTCTTTAAACAGCAATCCTAAAAATTCATGATTTTCGGTTTGAATATCGTCTAAGAATTCTTCCTGTACCAATCCGTTTTTATCAAAATGCGCACTATATTTTTCTTCGGAAATATTCGCAACACTTAATATCGTTTTATAAATACCGAAGAGTTTTTGTGCGATATCAGCCTGTTTAATTGCTGCTTCGTTATACGAGCGATTATTATCTGCAATTTCAGAAAGATAACGAGTTCGTTTTGGCGGAATCACAAAGATCTTCTCACTCATTTCGCGAGTCACTTCAAAAGTAGATTCTAATTTCGAAGCTGTTTTCTCATCGATCTTATCCATAATCTTACGGTACAACGTATTCATACCGGGATCATTAAATTGTGACGCGATTGTACCAAACACCGGAAGTTTTTTAGCATCTTCATGCCATAACTGGTGATTTCGCTGGTATTGCTTTTTCACATCACGTAAGGCATCCTGAGCGCCTCGTTTATCGAACTTATTGATCGCTACCAAATCGGCAAAATCTAACATATCAATCTTTTCAAGTTGAGTTGCCGCACCAAATTCTGGCGTCATCACATATAAAGAAACATCGGAATGATCAATAATTTCAGTATCAGATTGTCCAATCCCAGAAGTTTCTAAAACGATAAGGTCGTATTCGGCTTTTTTCAACACCTCAACCGCTTCCTGAACATATTTCGATAATGCAAGGTTACTTTGTCGTGTTGCTAGCGAGCGCATATAAACACGAGGATGATTTATCGCATTCATTCTTATACGATCACCCAGCAAAGCGCCACCGGTTTTCTTTTTTGAAGGATCTACAGAAACAATTCCTATATGTTTTTCTGGAAAATCGGTTAAAAATCTACGAACCAGTTCATCCACCAAACTCGATTTTCCGGCACCACCGGTTCCTGTAATTCCCAGCACCGGGATATTTTTATCGGTTTCAGGCACAGCTTCAAAATGCATTTTAAATTCATCATGCTTATTTTCAGCAAGAGAAATTAAACGAGAAATGGTATTTGTATTTTTTGATTTTAGTTTTGCTCCAACATCCGTACTTTCTGGTAGTGAAGGTACTTCCTCATCTACAGTTTTCACCAAATCATTAATCATTCCCTGCAATCCTAATTCTCGCCCATCATCTGGCGCGTAAATTCTGGTAATCCCATACTCGTGAAGATCTTTAATTTCTTCAGGAAGTATTACTCCACCGCCTCCACCAAAAATCTTGATTTGCCCGGCATTTTTTTCCTGCAACAAATCGTACATATATTTAAAATATTCGATATGCCCTCCCTGATAACTAGTCATAGCAATCGCATGGGCATCTTCCTGTATAGCACAATTCACAACTTCTTCGACACTACGATCATGCCCAAGATGAATTACTTCTACTCCAGTTGCCTGGATAATACGACGCATAATATTTATAGCCGCATCATGCCCATCAAAAAGTGAAGCTGCGGTAACAATTCTTATTTTATGTTTAGGAATATAGGGAATTTGTTGTTTCATTTTTAAAAAAGTGAAAAAATTTACTCGCAAGTTACGAAAAATGAAATATACATCCCTTTCTAATTATAATTACACAAAAATGAAAAAGCTTTGGTTTAAATTATTAGAATCTACTAATTTAGAAGGTTAGAAATCAGGCTTCATTGCTTATCAAGATGAATTAACCAACTATGCGCCTCACTCTTTTAATAAATTGCCAAGATACAAGCGGGATTATTGCTGAAGTAACCAACTTTTTTCATAAACGTAATGGAAATATTGTCTATATCGATCAGTATGTAGACACCGAAAATGGCACTTTTTTTATGCGTCTAGAAAATGAATTTTCTTCGGAATTCGATATTGATAAGCTTAGACTTGATTTTGAAAAATCTATTGCTCAGACTTATAAAATGGATTGGAAATTATTTGCAAAAGAGCGCTTGTTGAAAATGGCAATTTTTGTTTCCAAATACGACCATTGTTTATACGATATTTTAGGACGCTATAAAGCTGGTGAATTAAATATTGAAATTCCGTTTATTATAAGTAATCATAATAATTTAGCGCCCATAGCAAAAGCATTCGATATTCCGTTTTATCATATTCCGGTAACTAAAGACACTAAAATTGAAGCTGAAGAAAAACAATTATCACTTTTAAAAGAATTTGAGATTGATTTTATTGTACTAGCACGGTATATGCAAATAATTTCTGATAAACTGATTGCCGAATACCCTAATAATATTATTAATATTCATCATTCCTTTTTACCTGCTTTTGCGGGTGCTAAACCGTATCATTCAGCGTACAAGCGAGGCGTGAAGATTATTGGAGCAACTTGTCATTATGTAACAGCCGAATTGGATGCCGGACCAATTATTGAACAAGATATTGCAAGAATCTCGCACTCTAATTCTATTCAAGATTTAATTTTAAAAGGTCGAGATTTGGAAAAAATTGTTTTTGCCCGCGGTATTAAACTTCATATTCAGCGAAAGACAATGGTATTCAATAATAAAACTATTATTTTTAATTAAAAAAGCACCCAAATTGAGTGCTTTTTAGTTTCAATAATGATTAAAATGACTATCTACTAAATTGTTCCATATTAATTTCTACACCTAATCCACTAGCTATTCGAGCACCTAATTCAGGATCCGCTCTAAACCAATGGCAAAGCTGGCGCATAATAATTTCATCTTTCTTTTCGCCTGCAATTTGGCTCATCGATCCAACAGTATTTGAAACAAGGTTCGATTTTGCTTCCTCATTCATGATTCGATATAAATTACCCGGTTGAGTGTAATGATCATCATCACCAGATTCAGTTGCATTACGATTAAACCATTCAGCTTCAGTATCGGTTACTCTAGGAGCTTTTAATTTATATTTTTCGTCAACAGTAATATCATCAAAACTATTTGGATAGTAATTTTCACTTCTGCCACCGTTGTCATCCACTCGCATAAATCCGTCTCTTTGATAGTTATTCACCATATAAGGACAGCGGTTTACTGGAATTTGCTCATAATTTGCACCTAAGCGATATCGGTGCGCATCTGGATAAGAAAGCAAACGTCCCTGTAACATTTTATCTGGAGAATAACCAATTCCATCTACTATATGTGCCGGTGCAAAGGCAGACTGCTCTATTTGCGCAAAATAATTATCGGCATTTTTATTTAACTCCATCTTTCCCACTTCAATTAACGGATAATCGTCATGTGGCCAAACTTTAGTAAGATCAAAAGGATTCCATTTATAGTCTTTCGCTTCTTCCTCTGGCATTACCTGTATTTTAAGCGTCCAGGTTGGGAAATTACCATCTTCAATATGCTCTAGCAGGTCCTGTTGGGCAAAATCTGGATTTTCACCTGCCATTTTAACTGATTCTTCATCGGTAAAATTCTTAATTCCCTGATCGGTTTTAAAATGAAATTTTACATAAAAACGCTCATCTTTATCGTTAATTAAAGAAAAAGTATGTGAGCCATAACCATTCATATGACGGAAACCATAAGGTGTACCACGATCACTCATTAAAATAAGCACCTGGTGTAAAGATTCCGGATTAAGTGACCAGTAATCCCAACGCATGGTTTGCGATTTCATATTGGTAAACGGATGGCGTTTTTGGGTATGTATAAAATCAGCAAATTTCTTAGGATCTTTAATAAAGAAAACCGGAGTATTATTTCCGACTAAATCCCAGTTACCCTCTTCTGTATAAAACTTGAGTGCAAAACCTCTTGGATCACGATCTGAATCTGCTGAACCTTTTTCACCACCAACGGTAGAGAACCTTGCTAGCATATCGGTTTTTTTACCAACTTCAGAAAATATCTTTGCCCGGGTATATTTAGTAATGTCATTTGTTACGGTGAAAGTTCCAAAAGCACCAGAACCCTTTGCGTGTACCACTCGCTCTGGAATTCGTTCTCTATTAAAGTGCGCCATACTTTCGTGAAGTACATAATCTTCTAATAGCAATGGTCCTCTTCTACCTACGCTTAATGAATCTTCTTTTTCAGCAAAAGGTCTCCCCGATGCGGTTGTTAACTTTTTTTCTTCTGACATAATTCTAGTTTTTAACTGCAATTAAAACAATATTAGCAAAATAAATCGATAAATAAAATCAATTAATTTTATTTATAAATAGATTTTAATAATAAACATAGATATAACCTCTTAAATAGTATATTTGAAATATGAAAAAAATTTTATCGTTTATCGCTTTATTGAGCCTAATGTCCTGTGCTGAACTTCAACAAATTGCAACAAATTTGCCAAATTCAGGTTATGGGGTTTCTAATAATGACATTGCTTCTGGGCTTCGGCAAGCACTTGAATTAGGAATCGACAAACAAGTAACTAAGCTTACACAAAAAGATGGTTTTTTTAAAAATGAATTAGTAAAAATCACACTACCTCCTGAACTACAAAGAGTAGATAAAACATTACGAGATGTAGGATTAGGTAATTTAGCTGATGAAGGTCTTAGGGTTTTAAATCGTGCGGCGGAAGATGCAGTGAAAGAAGCAACTCCTATTTTTATTAATGCAGTTAAAGGAATCACTTTTAACGACGCTAAAACTATTTTATTAGGACAAAATGATGCAGCTACTAAATATCTAATCCAAAATACTAAAAATCAACTTTACAATAAATTCAATCCTGTAATTACAAATTCACTTAGCGAAGTTGGTGCTGATAAAATTTGGAATAATCTTATTCAAAAATACAATAGCATACCTCTTACCAGAAAGGTAAATCCAGATTTATCTGATTATGTTACCACCCAGGCTCTCGATGGGGTTTACACGATGATTGCTGTAGAAGAAAAAGAAATTAGAACAGATTTGTCTGCTAGAACAACTAGCTTACTACAACGAGTTTTCAAACTTCAAGATTAATAAAATCTATTATTTTAACATATTACTACTATAAGATCTAAATTTTAAATCAACATTAACTGAAAGTTAATAAAAGGTATAAACATCTCACTGTATATTTGTTGTTGGATTAAAAAATAAAAAACCATGTGATGTTTAAAATTTTCAAGAAAAAATCTAAAGAAGAGTGTATGTGCCAGAAATACACCTATTTAATGCATAAAGCATATAAACTCGCGCTTATCGATAAAGAAAAGAGTGATCGTATGAATCAAAGAGCTAAAAAGATTCTTAAAGAGTTACGGAGAATGCACTATTCTGAAGTTGAAAATTGGAGTACAGACTCAAAATAGCTTACTGCTTTTAAAAGGCGACTTCCATACCAACTAAAATATTCACCATTTACAAGCACCACCTTTATCCCATTCTTCTGAAATATTGCTTTATGGTATTCTTTAAATGGATAAGGCTCAGATGATAAAAAAATCACACTAGGATTTTTTGATAAAATTTCTTCTAAACTTAGTATTGGGTATCGTTGCTTAGTAACAACATTAGTAAATTTTAATACTTGAAGTATTTCATTAATAAATGTATTTTGCCCAACGCACATATACGGGTCTTTCCAAATTAAATACAAGCATGAAATAGGCAAATTATACTTAATTTTATCCTTTAGCCGTTCAAACTCACTTGCTATTCTACTGGATATTTTTAAAGCTTTATCTTCAATGTTAAATATAAGACCATAATCTTTTATTAACTGTAATGCATCTGGAAGTGTATTGATATCTGATACATGAACAGGAGCTATAGCAGCTAAAGAAGCTACCATTTCCAAAGTATTCTCTTCTTTATTACAAAGAATAATATCTGGCTTTAATTGTTTTATTTTATATAAATGAATTTGTTTAGTTCCACCTACTATCAAAGATTTTTGCCTAATATGACTAGGATGTACACAAAATTTAGTAACTCCTACTAAACTATCTTCTAAACATAAATCAGAAATTAGTTCTGTTTGACTAGGCACTAAAGAAACGATTCGTTTAGGTTCCGAATTTAGAATTAATTTTCGGCCTAAATGATCGAAAATAATCATAAAACTATTGAAATTTTTGTAATTCTTCAGCCATTTGTTTCTGTAAAATCTCGGCTTTAGCTGCAGCTACTTCAGCAAAATTAGTATTAGTAGAAGCATAAATAATTTTACGAGAACTATTTACTAACAAACCAACATTTTTAGTCATACCGAATTTACAAACATCTTCTAGTTTTCCGCCTTGAGCCCCTACCCCTGGAACTAATAAAAAGTTTTCCGGAATAATCTCTCTAACTCCTGCTAAATATTCTGCCTTAGTTGCTCCCACAACATACATTAAATTTTCTGAGTTCTCCCATGTTTTTGAAGTCTCCAATACCTTTTTATAAATTTCTGTATCATCAGATTTTAGTACCTGAAAATCGAAAGCACCTTCATTAGAGGTTAGCGCTAATAAAATAGTATGTTTATCATCAAATTCAAGAAAAGGTTCTACAGAATCTTTTCCCATATATGGAGCCACAGTAACCGAATCGAATCCCATATCCTTTAGAAAGGTCTTCGCATACATTTTAGAAGTATTCCCTATATCTCCACGTTTTGCATCCGCAATAGTATAAATTTCAGGATATTTATCGTGCAGATACTCTATTGTTTTTTGCAAAGCTTCCCATCCTTTTAAACCACAGGCTTCGTAAAATGCAGTATTTGGTTTATAAGCCACACAATATTGATGTGTTGCATCGATTATTGCTTTATTGAAACTGAAAATAGGATCTTCTTCTGACAGTAAATAAGTCGGAATCTTTTCTAGATCTACATCTAAACCGATGCAAAGGAATGAAGATTTTTTTCTAATTTGTTCGACTAACTCCTGTGTTTTCATTTTTTACGAATTGTGAAGCGTTTATATAAAACATAACCCAACTTTTGGGTTGGGTTATAATCATTTACTTTATTATTTTAAAAAATCCCTGAATCTTCTTTCAGTTTCTCTGTATTTTCTACAAGTTGTAATTCATCAATAATTTTTTGAATATCCCCATTTACAATATTACTCAAATCGTATAAAGTAAGGTTTATTCGGTGATCGGTAACCCGACCTTGTGGATAATTGTAAGTTCTAATTTTCGCACTACGATCACCACTTGACACCATAGAGTTTCTCTTTGCAGCATCAGCTTCCATCTTCTTTGCTAACTCCATATCGTATAAACGTGAACGCAATACTCTAAACGCTTTCTCTTTGTTTTTATGCTGCGATTTTTGATCCTGACATTGCGCAACTAAACCTGTAGGTTCATGCGTCAAACGTACTGCAGAATAAGTAGTATTTACCGATTGCCCACCAGGTCCTGAAGAGCAGAAATAATCAATTCTAACATCTTTAGGATCTATCTGAACATCAAACTCTTCTGCTTCAGGCAACACCATAACAGTTGCCGCTGAAGTATGAACACGCCCTTGAGTTTCTGTTTGTGGCACCCGTTGCACGCGATGAACACCTGCTTCAAACTTCATTGTTCCATAAACATCCTCTCCGGTAACATCAAAAATAATTTCTTTAAAACCACCACTAGTACCTTCACTGAAATCTACAATATTATGCTTCCAGCCTTTGCTTTCTACATATTTTGTATACATTCTATAAAGATCTCCTGCAAAAATACTAGCCTCATCTCCACCTGTTCCAGCACGAATTTCTAATACTACATTTTTAGCATCTTCCGGATCTTTAGGAACCAACATCATTCTTATTTTCTCTTCTAATGCCGGTAATTGAGATTTAGCCTCTTCAAGTTGAAGTTTTGCCATATCTGTCATTTCTGGATCGCTACCGTCAGAAATGATTTCTTCAGCTTCTGCAATATTATCAGTAAGCTCTATATAATTTTCGCGCTCATCCATAAGCGCTTTTAAATCTTTATATTCCTTATTTAATTCGACATAACGTTTTTGATCGGCAATAATATCAGGTTGAATGATTAAATCATTAACCTCATCAAAACGTTGCTTTACAATATTTAGCTTCTCTAACATATAAAATTTCAAGAATTTGAGTACACAAATTTACAATAAATTACGCGAATATTTTCTATTTACCTAAAATGGAAATACTAATTACTACATGCTATAGTAAACACCTAAAGGATAATCACCTTAAAAGTAATTGTTTTATAATGAGTTAGGTATTTTTGCAAAAGGCGTTATTGCATACAAACATAAAAAACCAAGTCCGAATATATTAAAAAATCGGTCTATATAATAAAATTTTTCAAACCCAAGATCGTATGCTACAAAATAGGATAAATCTGAAAAAAGCATCCAAAGTATTGCATTCAAAAAATAAAAGCTTTTTCTAGACCCTTCAATACTATTATTATAAAATGCTATTGCTATTACTATATTTATTACTATAGCGTAAAAATAAAATAAAACATTTTTCAAATATGCTATAGAAAAAGAGGGCAACATTTTGTTTAACTCTATTATTAAATAACAACTTACACCTAAAACAACTAAAAGTACTATTGAATGAACAAAATTAAATTTAATATTTCTTAGTTTAGGTAAAAACCCATAACTAATTAATATAAACCCCAAGGTTCTAAATAATACTACACAATTATAATTTAATTCTGATTCATAATTTATAAAGAATATATCACAGATATTTAATGACAATAAACCTAAAGCAAAGCATTTATCAAAGCGAGGCCTTACAAAACTAAATATTGCAAAAAACAAATTTGCAAAATAAAGAGGGTAACGAGACACCTTATCTCCGAACCAATGCATTGCTAAAAAATTAACTATTATCCAAAAAAAAATAGCTATAACAATTGTATCTGCAGTTGTCTTCTGCGAAAAATACTTAAGAAAAAACAGTCGTCTTTTCAAGAGCCTTTATAAATTAAAAATAGATTAGTTGTATTTAAAATTGTTTAATGATATTGAAATTCTCCAAATTCACTTTTGATGGTTAATTGCTTTTTATCGCTCTTTGCTACTTTACCAACTATTTTTGCATCAATATTAAATGATTTAGAAATCTCGATAATCTCTTCGGCATATCTTGGATTCACATAAATTTCCATTCGATGTCCCATATTGAAAACTTGGTACATTTCTTTCCAATCAGTCTTACTTTCTTTTTGGATCAGTTTAAATAATGGAGGTACTTCAAATAAATTATCTTTTATGATATGAAGTTGATCTATAAAATGAAGAATCTTAGTTTGAGCACCGCCACTACAGTGCACCATTCCGTGAATTTCTTTATTACTGAATTTTGATAAAATCTTTTTAATTACCGGTGCATAAGTTCTTGTTGGAGATAGCACTAATTTTCCTGCATCTAATGGAGAATCTTCAACCGAATCAGTTAAATTTTTACTTCCTGAATATATTAAGTCAGCAGGAATAGAATTATCAAAACTTTCAGGATATTTTTCAGCTAATAATTTAGAAAACACGTCATGGCGGGCCGATGTTAATCCATTACTTCCCATCCCTCCGTTATATTCTTTCTCGTAGGCAGCTTGTCCAAAAGAAGCTAAGCCTACAATTACATCACCAGGCTCAATATTCTTATTGTCGATTACGTCACTTCGTTTCATTCTAGCGGTCACTGTAGAATCTACAATTATAGTTCGAACTAAATCTCCCACATCTGCAGTTTCTCCTCCTGTAGAATGAATTTCCACACCGTGTTCTTTAAGTTCACTAATTAACTCTTCAGTACCATTAATAATTCCTGAAATTACATCACCAGAAATTAAATTTTTATTTCTCCCTATTGTGGAGGAAAGAAGAATTTTATCGGTAGCTCCAACGCAAAGTAAATCGTCTATATTCATTATCAATGCATCCTGAGCAATCCCTTTCCAGATAGAAACATCTCCAGTTTCTTTCCAATACATATAAGCTAAAGAAGATTTTGTGCCAGCTCCATCAGCATGCATTATAATGCAATAGTCCTCATCTCCCGTTAAATGATCGGGTACAATTTTACAAAAGGCCTTTGGAAAAAGCCCCTTATCTACATTTTTAATAGCTTTATGTACTTCTTCTTTACCTGCTGAAACTCCTCTTTGGCTATAGCGCTTACTTACGTCCTGACTCATGTAATGGATTTAAAGGTCAAAGATAATAGTTTTAATTTTTTAACAAGGTATCTTTAAAAAAAAAGCCCTGTAACTTACAGGGCTTTTGTACAAATATGAATTTTCTTATCGTGTAAATAATAATTCTCTGTACTTTGTTAAAGGCCAAAGTTCATTATCAACTAATAATTCTAATTTATCACAGTGATATCTAATTTCTTCAAAATAAGGTTTCACTTTATCGCAATATTCAAAAGCACGCTCTTCAGCATCTTCCATTTTATTAGCAACTTTTCTAGCATTAATCATATCGCCTACTTTACTGTTTATAACAGCAATATGTCTAGATACACTTTCTATAAGCGTTAATTGCTCTGCACTATATTTTTTAAAATCTTCACCATAAATATTCTTTAAACCGTTAACATTTTTAATTAAAATATTTTGGTAACGAATGGCAGTTGGTATTACATGATTACGTGCAATATCACCTAAAACACGACCTTCAATTTGAATTCTCATCGCATACTCTTCCAATTCAATTTCATGGCGAGCTTCTAACTCAACTTTGTTCATTACCCCAAGTTCTTGGTAAAGCGTAACTGCTTTATCAGAAAGCTGAGCTTTTAAAGCTTCAGGAGTAGTTCTGTTATTACTTAAGCCTCTTTTCTCTGCTTCTTTTTCCCAAGCTTCACCATAACCATCACCTTCGAATCTGATTTTTTTACTTTGTTTGATGTAATCTCTAAGTACATTAAAAATTGCATCATCTTTCTTCATTTTCTCATCTTTTATAAGCTTATCTACTTCCGCTTTAAAAGATTTAAGTTGCTTAGCAACTATTGTGTTTAGAACCGTCATAGGATTTGCACAATTAGCCAAAGATCCTACAGCTCTAAATTCAAATTTATTACCTGTAAATGCAAATGGAGAAGTTCTATTACGATCGGTATTATCTAAAAGAATTTCAGGAATTTTACCAACTACATTTAGTTTTAAATCTGTTTTTTCTTTTGGAGATAACTTACCATCAGTTACTTTTTCTAATTCATTAAGCACCTCTGTTAATTGAGATCCTATAAATACAGAAATTATTGCTGGTGGTGCTTCGTTTGCTCCTAATCTATGATCGTTAGAAGCACTTGCTATAGATGCTCGCAATAACTCTTCATTATCGCAAACTGCTTTTATGGCATTAATAAAGAAAGTCAAAAACTGTAAATTCTTCATTGGAGTTTTACCAGGAGAAAGTAGATTAACTCCAGTATCAGTGCTTAAAGACCAGTTGTTATGTTTTCCACTACCGTTTATTCCGGCAAATGGTTTTTCATGCATAAGTACTACAAAGTGATGCTTTTCAGCGATTTTATGCATCACATCCATAATTAATGAATTATGATCTACCGCTAAATTTGCTTCTTCAAATATAGGAGCTAATTCAAATTGATTAGGAGCTACTTCGTTATGACGTGTTTTAACCGGAATTCCTAATTTCATACACTCAATTTCCAAATCGCGCATGTAAGCTAAAACTCTAGAAGGAATAGAACCGAAATAATGATCGTCTAATTGCTGACCTTTAGCAGGAGAATGTCCTAGTAAAGTTCTACCAGCTAATTTTATATCCGGCCTAGTAGCTGCTAAAGCTGAGTCTATTAAAAAATATTCTTGCTCCCAACCTAAGGTAGCATTTACTTTTGCTACATTTTTGTCAAAATATTTAGCTACATCTGTTGCTGCATTATCTACTGTTTGTAAAGCTCTTAGTAAAGGTGTTTTAAAATCTAATGCCTCTCCGGTATAAGAAACAAAAACTGTTGGAATACAAAGTGTAGTTTCCCATATAAAAGCTGGAGAAGTAGGATCCCAAGCAGTATATCCCCTAGCTTCAAATGTATTACGAATTCCACCATTTGGAAAACTAGATGCATCTGGTTCTTGTTGTACTAAAGAAGTTCCACCAAATTTTTCAATGGCAAGACCTTCTCCAATAGTTTCAAAAAAAGCATCATGTTTTTCAGCTGTAGAACCTGTTAAAGGTTGAAACCAGTGAGTATAGTGGGTTACTCCTTTGTTAATAGCCCATTCTTTCATTCCTGCTGAGATATGGTCGGCAATAGTTCGGTTAATTTTATTACCAGTTTTAACAGCATCCATTACGTTTTTATAAGCCTCTTTGGTAAGATATTGCTTCATTACCGATTCGTTAAAAACGTTACTTCCAAAAATTGAAGAGCGTCTTCCTAACTCTTCAACATTAACAGGCTTTCGATTAAATGTTTCTTCTATCGCCTTAAATCTAAGTGTTGACATTCTATTTTATTTGGTTAATAATATTAGACTAACAAACTTAAGAATTTATCAGCGCAACACCTCAAAATAATACTTTTTATATAAACCCCTAAAAAAATAGGGGTGTTTCTCTTTAAATATTTAAATTTTAAAAAATTAACCCCTTTAAAATATACATTTTTTATATAAATTTATACTTTTGTTAACGTAAGTCTTACAATTCTAAAATACTTTTTAAACTTATGAACAAATCAAAACTGGAGTATATTTGGCTAGATGGAAGTAAGCCAACTCAAAAATTACGTGGAAAAACAAAAATTGTTAGTGACTTTTCTGGCAAAGTAGAAGATTGCGAAGTTTGGTCTTTCGACGGTTCTTCTACAGGGCAGGCAGAAGGCAATTCTTCAGATTGTTTGTTGAAACCTGTATTTGTATGCCCAGATCCACAGCGTAAAAATGCATATATTGTAATGTGTGAAGTTTTAAATTCAGATAGTACTCCACACGAAACAAATGGGAGAGCTACAATTGATGATGAAGATGATGATTTCTGGTTTGGGTTTGAACAAGAATATTTCCTTATAGATACTGAAACTGGTAAACCATTAGGTTTCCCTGCAAACGGATATCCAAGACCACAAGGTCCATATTATTGTTCTGTAGGAGCTAATAATGCATATGGAAGAGCTATTGTAGAAGAGCATTTAGACGCTTGTTTAGAAGCAGGACTTAATGTAGAAGGTATTAATGGTGAGGTAGCTGCAGGACAATGGGAATACCAGATATTTGCTAAAGGAGCTGCCGCTGCTGGAGACCAAATCTGGGTGGCACGCTATTTACTAGAAAGAATCGGTGAACAATATGGAATAGCTATCGATTTACATCCAAAACCTCTAGGTGATTTAGATTGGAATGGAAGTGGTATGCATGCTAACTTCTCTAACTCTACACTTAGAAATGCTGGAAATCGTGAAACTTACGAAAAAATTTGTGAGGCATTCCGTCCAGTAGTAAAAGAACATATCGAGGTTTATGGAGCTGATAACCATATGCGATTAACCGGTAAACATGAAACAGCTTCTATACACGATTTTAGTTATGGAATATCAGACCGTGGTGCTTCAATCCGAATCCCAATTGCAACTGTAGAACGCGGTTGGAAAGGATGGTTAGAAGATAGAAGACCTTCTTCTAATGGAGATCCTTATAAAATTGCAAGCCGTATTGTTAAAACAGTAAAAGGGGCAGAATAATTAATTAGGCTAGGTTAACATAATTTTTAAGTTGAAGAAAAAGGCATTTCGATATCGAAATGCCTTTTTTAAATTAAATACTATTTATGTTTCAGTTTTAAATAAATTTTTTAAAAATATTAATTATTCTAATCTACATTATAATAGTACAATCCTAACTATTTAAAAATAGTGAAGTATAGAAACACAGCGTAAGCACCTAAAATAAAAATTCCTTTAATTCTACCCATTATCAATTTTTTAGGGAGAAAAGCTAATGGTATTAGTATGAAAGAAAAACCTAACATCCAATAAATATCTTTACTTAATACCTCCTGAGATTGCATAACTATGGGCTTAATTAAAGCTGTTAAGCCCAGAACTGAGGCGATATTAAAAATATTAGAACCAATTAAATTCCCTAAGGAAAGTGCTCTTTCTTTTTTAAGTGCTGCTATTACAGATGCTGCTAACTCAGGCACACTTGTTCCAATAGCTATCATAGTTACTGAAATTACACGTTCGCTTACACCTAGAGTACGTGCTAATGCAACAGATCCATCTACAAGCAATTGTGAACCCCAATACAAAGCGGCTCCTCCAATTATAAGCCAAATTATAATTTTAAACCAAGAAACTTTTTTTAGATTTTCATCAACTTCTTCAGTTACTACATTTTTCTCCTTTCGGCTCCGAATTACTAAAAATATTAGATATAAAATTAATCCTATAAACAGGGCAGCTCCTTCCAGACGATCAATATCTTCTCCATTCATTAAAAAGAAATACAGCGCTAATGAAAAAATCATCATTACTGGCCAATTGAATTTATAAAAATCGGAATCTATTTCTAGGTTAGAAATAACAGCTGTAGTTCCTAAAACCAAACCAATATTTGCAATATTAGATCCCATTATATTCCCTAAAGAAATATCTGAAAATCCATCTAAAGCAGCTTGCAAACTAACCAAAAGCTCGGGAGCTGAAGTAGCAAAAGAAACTACGGTTAAACCAATAACCATTTTCGATAAATTCAATTTAAAAGATAAACCTACCGAAGATCGAACTAAAAACTCTCCACCTACAACCAATAAGGTAAGTCCTATTAAGATAAAAACAATATTCATATACTTTTTTTTACGAATATACAGGAATCTTTTAAAGCAAAAACCAATCTAAAATATCCTAACAAAAAATAAACATCCTTAAAAAATAGTTATATAACGATAATTTTAGTTATATTGCTTTTAATATGTACTTGAATTATATAATTCTATGGAAAAGTTAACGAATAAAGAAGAAGAAATTATGCGTATTCTCTGGGATTTAGAGAATGCTTTTGTCAAAGAAATTTTGCCTCATGTAACCGATAAAAAATTACATTACAATACAGTGTCTACTATTGTTAGAAAGTTGGAAGAAAAAAAATACGTAGCGCATAAAGCTTATGGTAAAACTCATCAATATTACCCCATAATTAGTAAAGAAGAATATCGGAAACAGTTTATGAAATTAGCTACCAAACGTTTTTTTGATAGTAGTTACAAAAGCGTCGTTTCTTTTTTCGCTAAAGAAGAAAAAATAAGCGCTAAAGAATTGCGTGAAATTTTAGACATTATTGAAAATAAAGAAGAACAATAACCTAACCTCATCATCTACAGAAAACGGCCAGTTAATTTAAAACATCGCTTATGGAAGATTTTATGTTTCACCTTCTGAAATCAGCCGGATTAATTACTATCTTTTTTGCATATTATCGGTTAGTATTAAAAAACCAGTCGATTATCCATAATCGCTTTTTCTTACTTTTTGGATTATTGGCAGCTATCGTACTACCATTCATTTATTTTACACAAAAAATCACGTTACTTACTAACCCTGCTGAAATAAATTATGAAACATATAGTAGCATAGCCTCTGCAAGTGATAATCAATCATATTCAATAATAGACAACCTGCCCTATTTAGTTTTCGGAATATACTTACTAGGAGTGGTATTCCTTCTTATAAAATTTATAGTTCAACTTAATAAACTTCAGAAGATATATATTACCGGTACTAGCTATACTAAAAACTCTTTATATTATATAGAAACTGAATTAAATATAAATCCGTTTTCATTTTTTAAAGGAATTTTCATTAATCCAAAAAAACACAATTCAACCGAGCTAAATTTTATTACAAAACACGAAGAAGCTCATGCTAAACAATGGCATTCTATCGATATTTTGTTTGCTCATTTTTGTTGCATCTTTACTTGGTTTAATCCATTCAGCTGGTTATATAAAAAGGAAATCAATAAAAATTTAGAGTTTTTAGCCGATCGAGAAGCGGCTGAAAAAGTTATGGATACTAAAGCATATCAAAAAACCTTACTTAAAATAAGCACTGGTTTTTCATTACAATTATCAAATCATTTTTATCAATCATTTATCAAAAAACGAATTCTTATGCTAAACAAACAATCGCAACCTGTTAAACAATGGAAGTTACTTTTAATTCTTCCCATTCTATGTACATTTATATATAGCTTCAATAGAAAAACAGAAACTGTATACGCTTCAAAAGCATCGGTAGCTAAAGAACAAAATCAGCAGCAAGATTCTATTTCAAATATTACTATTATTCAGCTGAAAAAGTCAAATACGCCCACACTTATTTCAGAAGAAAAAAAGAAATCAGAGACTACAAAAACAGAAACTAAACAGACGGTTACTCAATGCAGAAAAATTCTGTATTATATAAACGATGAACTAAAACCTGATAATTTCGACATTGCCCAAATAGATAAGGAAGATATTTTTTCTTTAAACATTTACAAATCTAAAGAGGAATTAATAAAGAGAAATGCAGCAGAATACGATGCTATTATAGACATTAAAACCAAAGATTACGTAAATAAAAAAGGAACTAACACCAAAAATGTAGTTATTTATAAAAGCAAAAAAAAAGTAAGATTTTCTTCTCAAAATGAAATTCCATTATTTGTGCTAAATGGAAAAATTATTTCTAAAAAAGAAATGAGTTCCATAGAACCAAAATCAATAAATAAAATTAATGTTCTTAAGGGCGAAAATGCAACTCGTAAATACGGCAAAAAAGGAACAAATGGAGTAGTACAAATTTATACCAAACAAGAACCGCAAGTTATAGTATTTACCATTACCGCTTCTACAACCGATGCTGCTTTACATAGTAATATAAAAAAACTGAAGGCTGATTTCGGAATTTTAATTGAAATAAAGCGCCTAAAAAGAAATAATAATCAGAAAATAAAATCGATCAAATTGAAAGCCAAAAAAGAAGAAAACAAAGGCTGGAAAAGTAGCTATAGCGCTTCGGATAGCGACCAAATTGATGACTTCTATATGATTTATAATAAAGCGGAGCATTCATTTACCATGACAAGCGATAAACCAAAAGCTAAATAAAAAACTCATGTTTTATTTAAAAAATTCTTTTTCAGATTATTAGCTTAACTTTGCTATTAGTATAATAAATGCTTTAAAAAATGAAAAAGAAGTTTTTTAAAACACTAGCTAAAATAAATAAAACACTATTACCTAGTTATAGCAAGCGCCAATTAGATTTAGCCAAAGCATCTAAACTTCAAATGGCTATTATAGGTTGGCGTACCTGGGTAACAAAGCAATCTTTAGATTAAATATCTCTTCAAAAAAATGGGTTATATACCTATTAAAATTCTGCTATAATTTAACTTTGCCGCTTTACTTTTAAATTACATCTCTTGCATCAAGCATTAGCATATTTTCGATTTTTGTGGAAATCTCAAAATCAGCATGGGCTGCACTCCCCTTTTGTGTACCAATTAGTAACTTGTTGTTTTTATGATAGAAAAAAATATCCAGCTTATAAAAAGCTTAAAAGCTATCGTTCTAAACTTTTAGCCAATAAAAATACTATTGAAGTAACCGATTTTGGTGCAGGCAGTCGTATTTTCAAAAGCAACACCCGAAAAATTTCGGAAATTTCTAAAATTGCCGGTATTACTAGAAAAAAAGCTAGATTCTTATTCCGGCTAACAAACTACTTAGAAATTAATAATTCTTTAGAATTGGGGACTTCTGTAGGAATAGCTACCGTAGCTATGGCATTAGCCAATCCTAAAAAAATAGTTACTATAGAGGGTTGCCCAGAAACAGCCGGTGTTGCTAGACAGTATTTTAAAGAATTCGACTTAAAAAATATCGATTCTCGAATAGGCAATTTCAAAAATTGTTTACCAAATTTGGCGAAAACAGAAAGTTTTGATCTTATTTATTTTGATGGCAACCATCAGAAAGAAGCCACACTTCAGTATTTTAATCAGCTAAAAAAAACCGCACATAACGATAGTATTTTTGTTTTTGACGATATTCATTTATCTCCTGAAATGGAAGAAACTTGGGAAAGTATAAAACAAGATCTGGACGTACAAG
This sequence comes from Zunongwangia sp., assembly GCF_048269745.1. Classification (NCBI taxonomy): domain Bacteria; kingdom Pseudomonadati; phylum Bacteroidota; class Flavobacteriia; order Flavobacteriales; family Flavobacteriaceae; genus Zunongwangia; species Zunongwangia sp. The sequence goes on from NZ_JBLXIB010000003.1 coordinate 244,358, forward strand.
TAACCATAGATACATTTTATGTAGGACTTGTTTTTTTTAGAAAACAACAAGCAAAGCAGCATTTTACAATACGGTTGTAACAAACTATAAAACTTAGCGTCTTATAAGGCACAAAGCATTTTTGTATGAGCAAGAAAGTTATCGATATTAAAAATATCATTAGGAATTTTCCATTAGGTCAAGAAACAGTTAAGGTATTAAAAGGAATTGATCTTGAAATTTTACGAGGAGAATACGTAGCATTTATGGGCCCTTCAGGTTCCGGTAAATCTACTTTAATGAATTTATTAGGTTGTTTAGATACCCCTACCGCAGGAAGTTATATTCTTAACGGAAAAGATGTTAGTAAAATGTCTGATAGCGAACTTGCTGAAGTGCGTAATAAAGAAATAGGATTCGTTTTCCAAACGTTTAATTTACTTCCACGTGTTACTGCTTTAGATAATGTTGCATTACCTATGATTTATGCAGGATACTCTAAAAAAGATCGTAGTGAGCGAGCCAAAGAAGTTTTAGAAAATGTTGGTTTAGGAGATCGTACAGATCATAAACCCAATCAACTTTCCGGAGGGCAACGCCAAAGGGTTGCCGTAGGTAGAGCTTTAGTAAATAAGCCTTCCATTATTTTGGCTGATGAACCTACCGGAAACTTAGATTCTAAAACATCGGTAGAAATCATGAATTTATTTGACGAAATACACTCTGCCGGAAATACAGTTATTCTTGTAACTCACGAAGAGGATATTGCAGAACATGCCCACAGAATAATCAGGCTTCGAGATGGTCTTATCGAAAGTGATACCGTAAACGAAAATCCTATAAAATCATATTAATTTTTATAAGTAAAGGCTAAAGTCCTTTTTTGTGCTTACAAATTAACTAGTATCTTTGCACTATCAATTGTATATATAACAAGGTGTTACATTTAGATAGCGAAACATATATTTATCTTACTATTATAGCGGTTGGACTTTTAATTATGATTATTGGTTCCAAACAACGCAAAAAGCGTAAAAGTGAGCAGCTAAATTTCAGAAAAAGATATCAAAATCGAAAAAAAGAAGAAAAATCCGACAATCTCGATTAATTTCTACCAACACTTATTATTTTTCTAGTATGTTTACCTACCGGAAAAATTAAAACACATGAAAATTTATACAAAAACCGGAGATGAAGGGACTACTTCCCTACTTGGAGGAACCCGCGTACCGAAAAACCATGTCCGGATAGAAACCTACGGAACGGTGGACGAACTAAACGCACAAATTGGTTTGGTTCGAGATCAAAAAGTAGATAAAATTACCAAAGCTCATTTATTAGAAATTCAGCATAAGCTGTTTACTATTGGAGCAGAATTAGCAACCGATCCCGAAAAAGCTAAATTGAAAAACGGCAAATCTCGATTAAATATTCCGACTATTTCAGAAAATGATGTAACAGCATTAGAGCAAGAAATAGATCGTATGAATGCCGATCTTTCTGAAATGACACATTTTATACTTCCGGGAGGTCATCAAAGCGTGTCATTCTGTCACATAGCACGTTGTGTTTGTAGGAGAGCTGAGCGTTTAGCTACTGCCCTTTATAAAGAATCACATTTCGATATAGCTATTTTAAAATATTTAAATCGCTTATCCGATTATTTATTTGTACTGGCACGAATGTTGTCTAAACAATTGGGAACTGAAGAAATTAAATGGATTCCCAAACGATCTTAAAGTTTCCAAAACAGTAGTAATTTCTGTAAAAACAGGCTTACTTATTAAATGTTCTTTATAATACTGATAAAAATTAGACTTTTTTCTTTGATATTTCTGTAAAAAAATTATTTTTGCAGAAATTAAAAACGATTAACTAAATGTACTGGACTTTAGAATTAGCATCATATTTAAGCGATGCTCCATGGCCGGCCACCAAAGACGAGTTAATTGATTACGCTATCAGGACTGGAGCACCTCTTGAAGTTGTAGAAAACTTGCAGGCCATAGAAGACGAAGGTGACTCCTACGATTCGATAGAAGAAATTTGGCCAGATTATCCTACTGATGAGGATTATCTCTGGAACGAAGATGAATATTAAAAACAAAATATCGTACGATACGAAAAAGTCTCATTAATTTAATGAGGCTTTTTTTTTGTGTACCTTTGAAATTCCCTTATAAACAGAAAAACTATGAGTTTTTTAGAATCTGTATTGAAAGTATTTGTTGGAGACAAATCCAAGAAAGACGTTAAAGAAATACAACCCATTGTAGATAAAATTAAAGCGCTAGAGGCAGAATTTGAATCACTAACTCTCGATGAGCTTCGCGCTAAAACAGCTGAATTTAAATCTCAAATTGCGGAAGCTTTAAAAGATATAAATCAACAAATTGAAGATTTAGAAAACGAAGCAGAACAATCTAACGATATTACTCGTAAAGAAGATATCTATGCTGAAATTGACGGTTTAAAAGATAAAGCATACGAAATTTCTGAAGATGTATTAAACGAAATTTTACCGGCAGCTTTTGCAACTGTAAAAGAGACTGCTAAGCGTTTTGCAAATAACACTACTTTAGAAGTTACAGCTAGCGCTTACGATCGGGAGATTTCTGCTGAAAAAGATTATGTAACGCTTGAGGGCGATAAAGCGATCTGGCAAAACTCTTGGGATGCAGCTGGTAAACCAGTTACTTGGGATATGGTACATTACGATGTACAGCTTATTGGTGGTATTGCCATGCATCAAGGAAAAATTGCCGAAATGCAAACTGGTGAAGGGAAAACATTAGTAGCCACTTTACCAATGTATCTTAATGCACTTACCGGAAACGGAGTACATTTGGTAACCGTTAACGATTATTTGGCAAAACGTGATAGCGCTTGGATGGCTCCTTTATTCCAATTTCACGGTCTTACTATAGATTGTATTGATTATCACCGTCCAAACTCTGCAGCACGAAGAAAAGCTTATAATGCAGATATTACTTATGGAACAAATAACGAATTTGGTTTCGATTATTTGCGAGATAATATGTCACACTCTCCTAGTGATTTAGTACAACGTCCACACAATTATGCCATTGTGGATGAAGTGGATTCAGTATTAGTAGATGATGCTCGTACACCGTTAATTATTTCAGGTCCAATTCCTAAAGGAGATGTTCATGAATTCGATCAGCTAAAACCAGCTGTTGCGAATATTTTTGAAGTTCAAAGAAAAAAAGCCACTGAATTTTTACAAGCAGCTAAAAAATTAATAGCTGAAGGAAATGAGAAAGAAGGTGGTCTTCAATTATTACGTGCTTTTCGTGCACTTCCAAAGAATAAAGCTTTAATTAAGTATTTAAGTCAAGAAGGAATTAAACAATTACTTCAGAAGACAGAAAATCACTACATGCAGGACAACAACCGTGAAATGCCGAAAGTTGATGCCGAATTGTATTTTACTATTGAAGAAAAAAATAACCAGATCGATTTAACCGATAAAGGGATTGAATATCTATCTGGTAAAGATGACCCTGACTTTTTCGTGATGCCAGAAATTGGTATGGAAATCGCCAAAATCGAAAAAGAAGGATTATCTAAAGAAGAAGAAGCTGAAAAGAAAGAAGAACTTTTTAGAGATTACAGCGTAAAGAGCGAACGTATCCATACGCTTCGACAATTACTTAAAGCTTACACACTATTCGAAAAAGATACCGAATATGTAGTAATCGACAATAAAGTTAAAATTGTAGATGAGCAAACCGGTCGTATAATGGATGGACGTCGTTATAGTGACGGATTACACCAAGCGATTGAAGCAAAAGAAAATGTAAAAATTGAAGATGCTACACAAACTTTTGCAACAGTAACCCTTCAGAATTACTTTAGAATGTATCGTAAACTATCTGGTATGACGGGTACTGCGGTTACAGAAGCTGGAGAGTTCTGGGAAATATATAAATTAGACGTTGTTGAAATTCCTACAAATCGCCCAATTGCAAGAAACGATAAAGAAGATTTGGTTTACAAAACCAAGCGTGAAAAATATAATGCAGTTATAGACCATGTTACCGATCTTTCTAAAGCAGGAAGACCTGTTTTAATTGGTACTACTTCTGTAGAAATTTCTGAATTACTAAGTAGAATGCTTAAGCTTAGAAATGTACCACATAATGTATTAAATGCGAAATTGCATAAAAAAGAAGCTGATATTGTTGCAGAAGCTGGTAAATCCGGTATTGTAACTATTGCTACAAACATGGCAGGTCGTGGTACGGATATTAAACTTTCTAAAGAAGTAAAAGATGCCGGTGGTTTAGCAATTATTGGTACAGAGCGTCACGATTCACGTCGTGTCGATCGCCAGTTAAGAGGTCGTGCCGGACGTCAAGGAGATCCGGGTAGCTCTCAATTTTATGTTTCTTTAGAAGATAACTTAATGCGTTTATTTGGTTCGGAAAGAATTGCAAAATTAATGGACCGCATGGGGCTTGAAGAAGGAGAGGTTATTCAGCATGGAATGATTTCAAAATCTATTGAAAGAGCTCAGAAAAAAGTGGAGGAAAACAACTTCGGAATTCGTAAACGTCTATTAGAGTATGATGATGTAATGAATGCGCAACGTGAGGTAATCTACAAACGTAGATACCATGCTTTATATGGAGAACGCTTACGAGTGGATTTAGCAAACATGATTTTCGATATTTCAGAATTAATTTCTGAAACCAATAAACAAGCTTCAGATTTTAAAAATTTCGAATTTGAATTAATTCGTTATTTTTCAATGAGTTCTCCAATTACCGAAGAAGATTTTGGAAAAATGAATGCTCAAAAAATTACTGCTGAAGTTTATAAAGCCGCTTACGAAAATTATCAGGCTAAAATGAAGTATAGCGCTGATAGAGCATTCCCGGTAATTAAGCAAGTTTATGAAGATGAGAATAATAACTTTGAACGTATTTCAGTACCATTTTCAGATGGACAAAAAACACTTCAAGTAGTAACAAATCTTGAAAAAGCTTACGAGACACAAGGAGAACAACTCGTTAAAGATTTCGAGAAAAATATTACACTAGCTATTATCGATGATGCTTGGAAAACTCACCTTCGCAAAATGGATGAGCTAAAACAAAGTGTTCAGTTAGCCGTTCACGAACAAAAAGATCCGTTACTTATTTATAAATTTGAAGCTTTTGAACTTTTCAAAAGTATGATTGAAGATGTAAACAGAGATGTTATTTCTTTCTTATCTAAAGGAGAAATTCCTGAAGGAAATGTTTCTAACATTAGTGAAGCTAGAAAACAACGCCAAGAAAAAGTAGAAACTACTAAAGAAGAAATACAGAATCTAGACGAACGTGCTGCTCAAAGTAGAGCTGCTGGTCAATCAGCAAGTAATGCAGGTGCAAATAGGCCTCCAATTACAGAAACTATTGTTCGAGAACAACCAAAAATTGGTAGAAACGATAGAGTTACTATAAAGCATGTTACTAAAGGTGAAAACAAAACTTTAAAATTTAAACAAGCTATACCGCTATTAGAAAGTGGAGATTGGGTTTTAGTAGAAAAAAACTAAATTCAATTATATAGAATTTTACTAAAAATAGGATCGAAATTAAATAATTTCGATCCTATTTTTATTTATAAAATTACAATAAAACTAGGCTAATTATTCCACTATTAATCTTTAGTTAAAACGTATTAGCTTTCTTCATAAGGAAGGTATACTTTCCGAAATTTGCAAAATGAATCAAACAACAACTCGAGATAAAAAGAAAGAGTTATTAATACTCATTGTATTAGGTACTTTAATTGCTTTAGGCCCTTTTTCAATAGACTCTTATCTCCCTGGATTTAAAGATATAGCCAAAGATTTTAGCATTCCGGTTGGAAGGGTTGGGATTACGCTTACCAGTTATTTTGTTGGTATTTCATTAGGGCAATTAGCCTATGGCCCTATTATGGATAAATTCGGAAGAAAACGTCCCTTACAAATTGGTTTAATACTTTATATTATAGCTGCCGCTGCTTGCTTCATGGCTAATAGCCTTATTTTTTTAGTTATAGCTCGTTTCTTCTTAGCCATGGGAGCTTCTGCAGGTATGGTTGCTTCTAAAGCAATTGTGCGAGATATTTTTCCTGTTGAAGAAGTAGCTAGTGCTATTTCTATTTTAATGCTAATAATGGGAGGTGCACCAATTATAGCCCCAACAATTGGAGGTTTTATAATTGAACATTATGGTTGGGAAAGTATTTTCTTGTTTATGGGAAGTTTTGCAATTCTTATGCTTATTAGTGTTTCTTCATTTTTGCCGGAAAGCATGGCTCCAAATAATTTAGTAAAATTACAACCCAAAGATGTTTTCCAAAAATATGTAGGGATTTTTAAAGATTCTAGATTTTTAAACTTTGCCTTATCGGGTAGTTTTGCAATTGGAGGTATGTTTGCTTACATCTCTGCAGCACCAAAATTGTTTATGAATATTTTTGAACTCTCGAAAAGTGAATTTGGTATCCTTTTCGGGATAAATGCGGCAGGTTTAATTTTAGGAAGCCAAGTAAACCGATTTTTTCTTAAAAAGTTCACTACATTACAAGTAACCATATTTAATAGTATATTTTTAGTACTACTAGCAAGTTTATTTTTGGTAAATGCAATAATTGGAGCTACTTTTTATGTAACAGTTGGGCTACTCTTCCTAATTTTATTTCTTTTAGGCTTTCAAAATCCTAATACAACCGCCTTATCCTTACAACCCTTTACAAAAAGAGCTGGTCGTGCTTCTGCTTTAATCGGAAGTTTAAAAATGATTATGGGAGCACTAACTTCCTATATAATTAGTCAATTTACTGCGGATAGCTTACTCCCTTTAGCGATTTTAATAGTAGTAGCATTTGGAATTAGCTTTCTGTTACTTTTAAAATTCATTCATAAAAAAAAGATTATTGATTAAGTTTTGAAGGAATTTAAATACTTATTACCTACTATAAATAGAAAATGAAACTACCTGAAAATATAAATCAAATCTCGACAGATTTTAATATAGAAGTTGGAACGTACCCCCCAAACGGTTTTTTGAAATTTGCTGAAGCTAGCTTAGGAAATGGAGATTATTTTGGGCTTTATTGGGAATTTGGTAAAGAAAATCAAGAACCTACAGTTTTCGAAATGATTCATGATGAAGGAATTATTGTTCCAAGATTTTCAAATTTAAATAAATTTCTAGAATGGTATCGAGTAAATAATTTTGATTGGGGTGAAAATGAAATTAATGATGAGCAATTTGTTTTAAATTTTTTACATAAAGGAAATGAACAATTAAAACAAAATAATCCCGAAAAAGCTATTAAATTTTATAAGCAGAGTACCAATAGTTTTGGAGAACTGAGTGAAAATTGGTTTAAGCTAGCTACACAACAAAAAAGAATTGGAAATGAGTTAGAATTTCAACAAAACTTAATTAACGCTATTCTATCAAATTGGGCTATCGAATTTCCTTCTCAAAATGCAATCAGAATGATGAAAAATTTAAATCCTATTGAAAAATTTAAAAAGCATCCCTTAATCAAAAATCGTGAAAAATTACAATTCAGTTTTGGAGGTACAAAAGAAAATAATGAATACTTAATAATTCATGAAATTATAACAGAACTTACTGAAATTGGTGACCTCAACAAAGCTTTAGTACTAGAGCAAAATTATGCATTGATGATGCATTGGGAAACAGCTTCATTTCAAGAACGGTATCATTTCAATAGTGAACAATGGAGAACTGATTTTAAAAAGAAAACTAGTAAACGCTTAACAATAAATGCTGGATAATTTTATAATCAGATTCACAATTAAATCCACTGTATTATTCTTTTTTATGATATTTTACTTTTTTAAGTTTAAAAAAAGTTATCTCAATAGGAACTTAATGAATAACTAATATTTAATTTATAAAATTAGTTATTCTTACCAGTATTCATTATTTAATCTGACACAAAACCTAACTAAAATAATTATAACGCTCAAAAATGAGCCTAAAATTAAGTAGTTTCAAAATATTCTTATATTTTCGCTAATTCAAAATCAAATTTTAACTATGAAAGAATTAATCGAAAACATCCAAAACACTTTTGAATCATTTCAATCTGATGCTAACACACAATTAGAAAGTGGAAATAAAAGTGCGGGGACAAGAGCAAGAAAATCTTCTTTAGCTTTAGAAAAACTTTTAAAAGAATTCCGTAAAGTTTCTATTGCTGAATCTAAAAAATAATTTTCGATCTATCGAAAACAAAAAAAGCCCTGAAATTCAGGGCTTTTTTGTATATAATTTTTTAATTTTATCTAAAACTCCTCTAATAATTAGAAAACACAAATTATTTTCAAAATAGCTTTTGTTTGTTGAAATTGGAGACTCCTCTTATATCCAATCTTTATTTAAAGCTTAACCAATCAATTTTCACCTTGCCACTTTTCAGTAATAGCAAGATATTGTGCTTTCCAGATTGATATTTTTTAAGCTTTATTTCTAAAGTATTGAATCCTTCTGTTTTTGAGAAAGGCACTTTTGAAAGTAAAGTACGATTTTTATCATCAAACCTCATTTCTAAAATTCCATCAGTTTCCGCAGCCATTCTTAACTGTATTGTATCTAGATCTTTTTCCATTTCTACGAAATTAAACCTAACCCAACTGCCAGTATGATTTAGCACCACATGCCAGCCTTCAAACGAATATTCTTGATTATTGAAAGCAATTTTTGCATCTTCACTTTTTGCGCTATATCGGTCTAATTGAATTTTATCTGTTGCCTTAACTACTCCAACACCTCGCAGAGTAGGTTTCACTTTATTGATTTTACCAGTGGTATCAAAAGATAAACTATCTGCTCTAATTGATCTAAGTTTATCAAATTCTGGAGAATAATCATTATGGTGATAAAAAAGGTACCACTGACTCTTATAATTAACGATAGAATGGTGATTTGTCCAACATCCTGATGGAGATTCATCCATAATTACTCCTTGAACTTCAAACGGTCCAGTAGGTGAAGGAGCAGTTGCATACTCCAATCGTTCTGTTTTATTAGCTACATGCGGATAAGTTAAATAATAAGTACCGTTTCTTTCAAAAACAAACGGGCCTTCTTTTAATCCTTCAGTAGGCAAATTAAGAATCTCTACAGGTTCTTCAGCTAATTCTTTCATATTGTCTTTCAACTTTGCTACATAGAAGTTGCGAGCAGACCAATACAAATAGGCTGTACCATCTTTATCGATAAAAACATTCGGATCGATACCATTAACTCCATCAATAGGTTTCTCTTCAATTTTGTAGGGGCCTTCAGGCTTTTGAGCCACAGCGACACCTATTGCAAACCCTTTGGTATTTACGTTATTCTTAGGCATTGATGGGAAGTAAAAATAATATTTGCTATTTTTCTCTACACAATCTGGAGCCCACATGCTGTAAGAATCTGAAGCTACCCAATCTACCTCATCTTGGCTCACTATTACCCCGTGATCCTCCCAATTAGTCAGGTTAGAAGAGGAAAAAACATGATAATCGGACATATTAAACCAATCTTTACGGCCTTCTCCTTCGGGAGGAACGATATCATGAGAAGGAAAAACATAAATTTTTCCTTCAAAAACTCGGGCAGTTGGATCTGCAGTAAACTGATCATGAATCAGAGGATTTTGTGCAAAACTATCAGTTATAAGAAATAAAATTCCAAACAGAAAAGTATAATTTAATTTAGGACTCATTTTTTTCAATATTAATTAGTTGAATTGGAAAGTTTTCCAGCAGCAACTCCCAACAAAATATAATCAGCACTTCCGCCCACAGTTACCTCATTCTCTCCCCATAGAAAAGGCCAATTTTCTTTATTTTCGGGAAAATCTGGCTGTAAAAGCAACAATCCCGGTACAATTCCTCCAGCAATGAAGCTAAAATCTGCTCTATTATTTCCGTAGGTAACTTTTTTGGAGCGTGTACCTACTCCCGAAACAAAGGAAATGTTGGAATAAGGGTGGCATCCAAATATATAATTCAATCCTTTATACATATTTTCAGCACTTATAATATCAGGAAAGTATTGATGCGCAAAATAGTTTGTGGTCGCCCAGTTTACTATTTGTCCATTTCCGCCCCAACCTTTTCCGGTAATTGGAACACCGTAAGGATTCTCTTCAGCATATTTTTCATTCATATTCTTAAACTTCACAATATAATCTCGAAGCTTATTTTTATAAGCTGCATCCATATAAGGGACTGCTTCTAGTGCAAGGGTCATTCCTAACATTTCGGGGGTTTCTAAACTGCCCCAGATAGAGTCTTTAAAGGTTTTTGCATACTGCTCCTCTTTAGTGGTAATATACAACTGAAGTGCTGCCGAATTTAATAAACTGCTACTCCATCTAGAAGTAAATCGCGAAGTATCAACTTCTTTCATATATTTACGCTCTTCCCATAACTTTTTAGCATATTGGAGAGAACTCTCAGCTAATGTATCATTATATTTTTTTAGGCTTCTGCTTGCTGCGGCTAGGGCTGCTGAAGTATAATAATCCAGATATGCACGTCTTTCAGTAAACGCCCAACGGTCGTCCATTCTTCCGCTATATTTTTCATTTTTTTCAAATGGTTTCATATTTGGGTCATACAGAAGATTATCCGTTTCAGTGGAAGCATCTCCTAAATGATGGTACTGATGAAGCTTCGGAACAATAATTCCTCGAACGGGATGTCCTATATTTCTCACCTGAGCTACTAAATTAAGCGTTCCATGCTCTATTTGTTGTAAAAGATCTGGTGTACCATCAGGTCGGTGAATATCTACATAGCGGTTTTTTTGATTTATATAAGTCTCATCTCGATCGATGCCAAATTTCTCCCAAGTGGATACTAGTGATAAAATGGTATTACAATGAGAACCAGTTTGAATATCAAAATCCCCAGCATCAAACCATCCACCAACACTTAAACCTGGAATATGTTCATAAGGTTTATACTTGGTATCAGTAGTATCACCCATACTATATCCATCAAAATGCTCTTGATTTAAAGGTGCTTGTAATGCATCATCTAAGAATGGAACTCCGTGCCAGGTTCTGTAAGCTTCATTTACCTCCATATGGTCCATAGCTACGGGAAACCAAACATCTAGCGTAGAGTGCCAAATGTCATGATATACATTTTGTTTAATAGGGAATACATTTGTTCTTTCATTTTCATATTCAATCATGTACAATCCTGGCTCTTTTACTGAAGAGAAATCAAACTGCCCATAATTATAACGCATAAATTTTCCCCATTCTTTTACTTCTCCTTCAAACTTCTTAACATATTCACCATTAGAATTAATCTTATAAAGAGTAGCCGATTTTAAAGGAACATCATTTTTATCCAATTCTATAACCGCTACTTTTTGTTGCTCTGGAAGATAGCCTACTTGGGAAAAACCAATTACGGGGTCTCGTTTCCAGTTTTTCGGTGCATTAGGCTCAATATACCAAGAAAGTACATTTCCGGTTTTATCTTTTGGAAATACACTTCTTACTATAAACCATCCATTCTGTGCAAGATTCCGACCGTCAAATAAACTAATTTTAGTTTCTTTAGATTCAATTTTTATAAGGTTTTTAGGATCTTCAGGAGCCAAAACTATTTTATTCCCTGAGGCTAAAGGCTCTGGTGCTATATATTCATTCCTTCCACGATCGTCAAATGTATTATGATCTGCAAACTGACGAATTTTTTCATCGGCAGATTTAATTTTAGTATTTCCTGAAGGATAGAGTGGAAAAACATATGGAGTTCCATCAACAAGATATGCTTTCTCAAAATAAGCAGCAGGTAAAAACTCCAAATTAAAACCCGCCATTCCTTTCAGTTTTTCAGGAAGAGGCTCGTCTAGAAAAACATTAATTTCAACACCTTTACCCTTTGAACTCACCCTTACTCTTGAATAAAAATTGAATTCCTCATAAAGCAATTTTATTTCGATACTGTTATTTTCCTTATCTACCTTACGATCTACCAGTTTTGGCACCAAATCCCACTGTTCTGGAGTATTCTGAAGGCGAACTGCTCCACCAGTAGCTGTACGTTCTCCATGTTGAATTAATTCAATACCTGCTGTTTTTTCGTCAAAAAACATTCCATTATACTCATTACTAAAAACAAGAATATTAACACCTTGTTTTTCAAAATATCCCAGATCATTAACTTTAAGCTCCTGTGCGTTTGTAAAGTTTATTTCAAAAAATAAACTAAAAACAAACAACAACCCGATATTCGCAAACTTGTAAAAAATTGGTCGTTGATTTTTCATAATGGTTGGTTTAGTTGAATATTATTTAATTTCATCATCGATACTGAAATAATCAAAATCGGCATAACCCCCGGCGATCTTGGTAGCATAGTTAAACAGCGCGTATCGATATCCCATAAATTGTCCTAGGGTATATTCCATTTTTAAAGGTTCTCCAATTTCTTTCCAGTTTTCGCCATTTTCAGAATAATAAAAGCGTGCGATGTCTTTTCGATTTTTAAAGTCACAGGTAATTTTAAAGCATATATCGTTTCCATTATAGGGAATTTCTTCTATCACTTTTCCATCACGTCCCTTAACCATTTGAATGCTTTTTTTACCATTTTCTAACTTAACCGCTACATAACCATATTTATCCTGAAGCACACCAAAACCAGCAATATCACCATTTTTTAGTCCAGAAAGATCTAACGAAGTTTCTCCTGTACTCTTAGGCCCAATGGTACGTTGAGTCAATGTATTTCTGGTGGTTATAAAAGATGTATCAATCCTCCCTGTGGTAAGCCTTAGATAACCTTCACGCTCATCAAAACTCCATAAATCATTTTGTGGATTATGGTTCCATTGCCAAACCAATGGCAATTTTTTATCGTTTTTGTTTCTACTAAAATCATCAGAATTTACAATATCTGGAATGAGACTTTTGTTAGCAGGAAGATCAAGCTCCATAGGAACTTTGCCATCTTCACCCAATATAGGCCAGTCATTCTCCCATTTAACCGGAACGAGATAAGGAATTCTGCCTACCGCTCCATTATCCCGGAATAAATATGCATACCAGTCACCTGAAGGAGTATCTATTAAACCTCCTTGTGCCACACCTTTATCCTGTAAAGCCAGTTCTCCTTCGTAAGGTCCCATGATATTGTCCGCACGATGAATAACAACAGTTCGCATGCTTCCCTGTGGCCAGGTTATATTAAATAAATAATATTTACCATTTATCTTGAATAGCTGAGAGCCTTCTGCCTTTAACATAATATTATTTCCGGCAGGTGCACTCGCATTCTCAATCAAAATCTTTTCGCTACCAGGAACAGGACCAGAAAGGTCATTTTTTAATTGAACAATTCTAAGTTCACCCGCAGCATAGATCATATAAATTTTACCATCATCATCAAAAAACAACGTATTGTCATGAAAACTTGGTTTAAAGGAATGCTTTTCCCATGCTCCATTCTCAATATCCTTAGTAGTATAGATATAGGTTTTTCCGGTAGTACTAGAAAAAGTCGAAACGTAGTAAATGCCTTTATGATATCTTAAACTACTGGCCCAAGACCCCTTACCATAGGCATTTTTGCCGTTTTCCATATTTAGCGCATCGGTATCATCTAAGATATCATAAGCATAGTTTACAATTTTCCAATTCGTGAGGTCTTTAGATTTCATGATGGGTACTCCAGGGCTCATATGCATCGTGGTACTGCTCATATAATAATTGTCTCCCACTCGAATCATGGAAAGATCCGGCACGTCAGCATGAATTATCGGGTTAATCGATTTTTGCTGCGTAAAACCTTGAATAGAAAAAAGCAAACAGCTAATTAGAATACTAAATTTTCTTACGATCATCATTGGTTATTTTTTATCTTTTAAAACAAAAGTTTTTGTGAGAGGATTTTTCTAAAAATCTTTTATAATTCTATCTCAACAAGGGCAATACTAATACCTCAAAACCTTTATATCTCTATCTATTTTTATTGATTCCTGATTAATCTCACAAAATAGATTTCACTGGTTGCACTTCCTTCTTTAGATTGAAACTTTACTCTTATACTATTTTTACCTTCAAGCATCGAATCAGGAATTTCATAGCTCATTTCCTGAAACTGACTTATTCTAGTATGTTCTTTAGTATTTACTGAAGTAAGTTTCTCATCATCAATATAAATATCAAAACGCTTATCCCCCCATTCAAATCCAAAATATCTAAGCATCAGGCTAAGATCAGTTTCCTTATTGGTTTTCATTTTATAGCTGAAATGACCATCTCCATGAGCGCTTCTCCAAAATTCATCCCTGTTATTACCGGTTCTGGAGTTCTTCTTCTCCATAAAATGATCACTCTCCGGCTGTTGTTCACCTGTAGCTACATAATCTATGGTACGTTGTTCCAGCGCCAGTTTCTTAGCTTCGATATTTGCAAGAGAATCGCTATAGCTTCCGTATTCTTCTGGAGTCAGTGCCAGCCAGTACATAATATACCGGGAATCGTGGATCTTATAAAAAGGCTGTAAATCAGCATTGATGGGATTTTTCATTTTAGCATTAATTCTGAAATGAAGGGGCTCATTTTCTACGGATTCCAGATTTTCAGGAAGTTCTTCAATATGATCTGCAAGTAGAATAGGCGCTTCATTAATGGGTAAGCGTCTTCCGGAAGGATATTGTCCAAAACGACTATCATCTGCGATAAGCCCTTTTAGATCTTCAGTTCCCGATGGAGCTCCTAATAATATCGGCCCATGAAAAAATGCAACATATTGAGAAACATTCGGGAGCTTTTCCATGCGATTATGCATAGGAAGAGTCACTTCAACAATATCCCCTTTTTGCCAGTTTCTATCTATTTTAACGTAAGAAGAAGGCTTACCCATTATTTTAATTTCTTCAGAATTGATCTTGATTTTCATCTCTCCCTCTTTAACCCATCCCGGATAGCGAACAAATAAGGGAAATTCAGCGGCACCTTCAGTAATTTTAAGCTTTGTACCCTCTTCAGAAGGAAAATTGGTTTCCTGTCTTATTTTTACGCCCTGTTTTTCCCAGTTCAATTCTGAAGGAATAAATAAATTTACATATAAAGAATCTCCCTGATGGGTGTAGATAAACTGATTGTATTTTCCATGGTTTTCCATTCCGGTTCCCACACAACACCACATCGCCTCTTCAGGCGCAGAATAGATTCGATAATGGCGTGGCCGAGCTGGGGTAAAATAAACATAGCCTCCATGCTGCGGATGCTGGGTTGAAAGTATATGGTTGTATAATGTTATTTCGTAATAATCGGCATATTTCGCCTCAGGATTTACTCGAAAGAGGTCTTCGGTTAACTTCAGCATATTATATGAATTACAAGACTCGGGACCATCGTCTTCGTTTATGTAATCAATACTGGCCGATTTACTGGGAAAATGTTCTTTTCTGCTGTTGCCACCAAATGCTAGGCTACGGTTTCTAGTAACCGTTTCCCAAAAATAACTTCCGGCTTTAGCAAATTTTTCATCTCCATCCATCTCAGCAATACGCTCAAATCCTACAAATTTTGGTATTTGTGTATTCGCATGTTTGTTATCTAAGTTATCGATGCCCTTAGACAAAGGATTAAGTACCTGCTCATGAGAATAC
Source organism: Zunongwangia sp. (assembly GCF_048269745.1). NCBI lineage: Bacteria > Pseudomonadati > Bacteroidota > Flavobacteriia > Flavobacteriales > Flavobacteriaceae > Zunongwangia > Zunongwangia sp. The sequence continues at coordinate 260,008 of NZ_JBLXIB010000003.1, forward strand.
CTTTTAGCGGCTTCCAGATATTTCTTCTCCCCGGTTATTTGATAGGCATCGGCATAAACTTCAGGCATACCACCATGTTCCATGTTCAGCACAGATTGCATTTGCTCATGAGAAAGATCTTCAGTAAGTGTTATACCCCAGTCACAAAAATCAAGAAACATTTCTTTAGCTTCCTCACTATCCGCATAAAGCCAGGCATCTCTTAAACCAGCATACATTTTATGTAAATTGTAGAAAGGAGCCCAGGCAGAATTATACTTCTCAAAATTTCCTTTTTTAAAGGAAGACCATAATGCTGCACTATTAGGAAAACCACCTACATAGCCTACACCCCATTCCGGATGTTTTTTTGTATTAGCGAGTTGGCATTCCCGTAGTTCTTTCAGCATATAATTCATTCGCGCTAAAAATTCCTGATTATCGGTAGCTGCATAATTCATAGCAAGAGCTGAAAGATAATGACCGCCAATATGACCATCTAGTCCTTCCCAATTGGGATAAGAGGGTTTTCTTGGTTCCAGACCGGCTTCTTTTCGGTAAGGCGCAAGCAAACGGTCTACATCATATTCTAGTAAAACCGACATATTAAGATCACGGGCATTCTTGAATTTGCCATCGAGGAGAGTGACATTCTCCAGCGGAAATTCATTGGTGTATAGTTTTTCCTGTGCACTCACTTTTAAAAAACTGAAACCAAATACACCGAAAAGAATTACTGCCTTTATTTTTTTTATGACGATCATATTTAAATCTTTAATTATTCGCAATCCACCTCCCTAAGATCATTATCAAAGAGCAAAACAATTTTCAATATCCTTCATTTAAAATTCCTAAATCCAAAACTACCTAAGCGCAACCCCCTGAGCATTTAACTCTATTATCGAATAAACCCAGGGTCGTAAAATATAATTAGCCTTTTAATATCATTTTGTAAGTGATTTTATTGGTTCAAATACGGCTATAAATCCTCCTCTTCTCAAAAGTTTTACTTTTAATATATCCTCCGAAGTCACTTTTCCATCACTGATTTTAAATGCTTTGTCATGCTCCCCATCCTGAACCAGCTTTAGCTGATATTCAATTCCAGTTTTTAAAAATTCCAAAGCAATCGTCTTTTCGGTTTCCCGAAGCTCTGAACTAATGCCTGCCATATACCAGCTTTGTTCTTTACGCCTTGCCAGCGCTGCATTTTTTCCCGGATAACCATAGATAAATTTAGTGTCATCCCAAGCTGCAGGTAGTTTCTTCAAAATAACAATCACCTCTTCTGGAAGGGAATAATACCCCTCTGGCCTATCTGCTAAATGCTGTAATCCAGACTCGAACAATATCCCCAGAGCCAGCTCATGCCCATAAGAAGTAACATGCGGATATTGCGAATTGGTAAAAGTTACCGGAGTATAATCCATTGGTCCTACCACATTCCTAGTAAATGGTAAAATAGTATTATGCTGTGGGGCATTCATAGTAAACGTGGGAACATTATTGTACCATTCCGCACCACGAACAGCTTCATAAGTCATCAAATTTGGATACGTTCTGCTCCACCCCCTTGGTACCAGACTACCATGAAAATAAACCAATAAATTAAAATCGGCGGCATCTTCTACAATATCAAGATAGTAATTGATCATATTTTGCTTTTCACTTTCAAAAAAATCAACTTTTATTCCGGCGATGTCCAGTTCATTAAGTTTGGTAAATTCTTGTACGCGATTTTCATGCGTAAGCATTCGGTCTTTCGGTGTAGCGGGAACCCAAGTATGATCGCCACCCGAATTATACCAGATAAGTGGTTTAACTCCTAATTTATTGATATAAGCTGTGGCATCCTCCAGATTTCCCCCATTCCCCATAGCATCCCATTCCCAATCCAAAAGCGTATATTTCCACCCCATTTTTTCGGCCAAATCAGAAAATTTTTTTACGATTTGATAGTCTTTAGTCCCATGGTTACTAGACCAGTAATTCCAGGAAACCAAACCAGGTTCAATCCAGTCGGTATCTTTCAGTTTAACAGGATCAGACACATCGGTAACCAGCGTTGATTCAGTCACTCTAGCCAAATTACCGATTATTATAATGCGCCAAGGTGATTGCCATGGCGTACTGATATCTGGTTTCGATTTTCCTGTACCGCGACCATCACCTGGATTTGGAAATACCAGATTATAGGTGTTGATATCTTTTGTATTACTGAGTTTTGTACCCGCGTAAGTGCGATTAAGATTAGCTTCATGGATAAGATACCAGCCTATGGTATCACGATCATGAAAAAGCGCTGGATATCCCCATTCCCCCTGTAAACTATCTCCCTGCATTTGCTGATATAATCCCTCGTTAGCAGGATTCCATTTCTCCAACCAACGCGTTGCTTCTACAGGTATCGAATAGGCTGTAAACTCATTATCCATACTGAAATTCCCTTCTTTATCAGGAAATTCATAACGAAAAGCTACTCCATCATTATAAACTCTAAGTACGGTATTCATTTTTTTACCGCTATCATTGCGGAAATAAAATGTGACTTCTCTGGCAGCATTGCTTGTTGAGGATCTCTTGCCATGAACAAGATTATAGGTTTCAGCAATACTTTTTATCTCGCTGCTTTTCCGAAGTTTAAGATTGGAAGAGAAATTTCCATCGTTTCTTGCAAGCCCCAGTTCAATTTTAGGAATTAAGGCTTCTTCCGAAGAAGATTCATTATAAAAAACTTTAAAATACCAGTTTTCATCGGCCTCATCAGGTTGATGTAATTCTACCTTAATAAGTTCATTAGGTGAAGAAACCACTATCTCCTGCGCCGCAATCCGGTTAAAAAATATTAAAAAAACCAGTGTATAGAAAAGTTCTTTCATAACGATGAATTATACTTATTTTGAAAACATCCAGTAATCGAAAAACATAAGCTGTGTTGGAGCTTTACCCTTTACTACAAAAAACAAATCATGTACGCCGGTTAGTTCTTCTACTTCAGCAGTAACCAATTTCCAGCGATCATTCCCACCGGTTAAAGGAACATCTAAAGTGGCTAAAAGCTTACCATCTTTGGAATCTGTTCGAATTTCCATAGAAACATTGTTATTATGAACACTTCCAATTCTGGCGGTAACGGATTTTGGAGAGGTTTTTCCAAAATCTACTGCTTTTACCTGAATATAAGCCCCGTCTTTCATCGCGGTTACAAAGTTCCCCACCACATCATTTGATTGTGCTTTAAAACCTTCAGACCAGGCAATGGTTTCAGCTTCTGTTTTGCGATACGGATTTAGTTTTTTTAAAGACTCCTTTATTCCACTAGTCATATTCATCTGTTCTATGGTACCGTCACTATTAAATTTTAATTCCTGCACACAAACTGAACGTGTAAATCCGCTACCACCCGGCAAACCAGCATTATGATAAAAGAAATAAGTTTTGCCTTTATAATCTACAATCCCGGGATGATTTGTAAAACTACCGCCTTCCGTAGGCATCAATTCACCCTGATACTTCCAGGGACCAGTTATACTTTTACTGGTAGAATATCCAATATGTTCAGGTATCGGACCAGCTGCAAAAAACAGATAATAAATATCATTACGTTTATAAACCCAAGGACCTTCCTCATAGGTAGTAGGTCGGCGCTCGTTCTTTTCGCCTTTCCTTTTACCAAAAGCTTCAATAGTGTTTGGAATTTTTTGAATATCCCCTTTTGTAGAGATCATGTCTTCATTGAGCTTTACAAAATAACACTCAGGATTCCCCCAAAACATATAGGCTTGACCATCATCATCAATAAAAACCGCTGGGTCGATATCTGCATTACTTTCGGAAACCAAAGGCTTCCCTAAAGGATCAATAAATGGTCCATAAGGACTGTCGCTCACTGCCACTCCAATCCCATTTTGATTGCTACGGTCTGTTATAGGTACATAAATGTAAAATTTACCATCACGTTCTATGGCGGCCGGTGCCCAGGCATTCTTGAGGGCCCAATCAAAATCTGTGTATTCCAAAACTGCTCCGTGATCGGTCCAGTTTACCATATCATCAGTCGTGTACAATCGCCAGTCGTCCATAGTAAACCATGTTGAATTATCCTCATCGTGACTGGTATACAAATACAATTTATCATCGTGCACCATTGGTGCAGGATCTGCCGTATAAGAAGTTTGAATAATGGGATTTTGTGCATTCAGGAATGAAGTTCCCAAAACACTACACAGCATCAATACATTAAATGACCACCTCATAAATTGATTAATTTTTAATTACAAATCCGCCATTTGGCTGAATATTTACGGAAATCTTTCCGCTAGAAGGGATTTTAATTTCTTTGGAATAGGTTTCTTTTTTCTTATCGTCGGAAAACAGGGTCACTGTCTTTCCAGCAAGCATGGGAAGTTCCAGTTTTAGTTTTTTCACGCTTTTTTCAGCATTAACTCCGGCCACATACCAATTTTGATCATGCCTCCTTGCCAGAACCGAAAATTTTCCCGGATACCCATCAATAAATACCGTCTCATCCCAGGTAGTTGGCAACTCCCTTAGGAAATCAAGTTCAAATTCAGGAACATCTTCCAAATTATTTGGAGTTAATGCAAACATTTGTACAGGATTCTGAAATAAAACTCCAGTAGCCAGTTGGAAAGCATCAGTAGTTAACCGTTCCTGACCTTCCTTGTTGCCTTTATTGAGATATTTATTCAACAATATTCCGCCAAATTCCATACTAGCAACAGCATTTCGGCTAAAAGGATGCATGGAAGCATAAAAAGCCTCCTTATTTCTTGTATCTTGAGAAAAAATGAGCATTTCTGAAGCTAGAACAGCTTCACTTCCTACAAAATTAGGATACATTTTTTCCCATCCTCTTGGGAGTGTTGCTCCGTGAAAAATAACCATTAATCCATAATCATTAGCATCAGAAAGTATGTTTTCATAAAGCTTCATAGTTTCCTGTTTGTCACCTCCAAAAAAGTCTACTTTCAATCCTTTAACGCCAGCTTCTTTTAGCCATTTCATTTCTTTTTTTCGGGCTATAGAAGTATTCATTTTATTAAGCGGAGTCATAAATGCATCGTTAGCAACTCCGTTGGAATTATACCAGAGGAAAACATAAACTCCTTTAGACTCTGCATAATCGATAAGTTCTTCCATCTTCTCATAACCTATTCTTTCATCCCACCAGGCATCAATAAGAATATACTCAAAATCCATTGCAGCAGCAAGATCAATATATTTAACCTGATCTTCATAATTCATACTGTTATCTTGCCAAACGATCCAACTCCAGGTTCCTTTTCCGTATTTATAATCCTGAGAAGGCTCATAAAGCTGATCTACCACATCAAAAGGAATAGTAGTTTCCACAATAGGCTTAAGACTTTCCCCAAGCGTAATAGTTCTCCAAGGCGTATGTCCCGGTAGTCCAATTTGAGCACCAACACTACCAAAACCATTATTTTGTGCCGAATCTGGATATGCTACAGTATAAATTCCATCTTTAAAACTGCTTAAATGCGAAGCATTATAAAAGCTACCGACTCCAGTTTCTGAAAGTAAAACCCATCCGTTTTCTCCAATTTTAAAAAGGCTTGGAAAAACATACCCCGTTCCTGAAGTATTGCTTTCAAGCTGCGCATCTGCGGAATAACCACTCTCGTAGCTAGGTGCAGTTCTGGCAAAACCTCCCATAGGTTGCATCATAGGAGACAAAAATGAAGTACTTGCTGCGGGAAAATTATATCCAGTTAGCTCTTTTTCAACCACGCAAGCCCGAGTATCTCCCCATTTAGGCAATTCATACCTAAAGGCTATATCATTATCGCTTACCTGAAAAACAACAGATATTTCCTTTTCTTCAGCATTAGCAAAAGAAACTGTAAGCGTATTAGCCTTGTAAGAAACATGTGATTGCTTAATCTTCTTTATGTTATATTCTAAACTAGTAGTACCTTTTGAAAACTCTAGCAATTTAATCTTTGAAGTAAAATCCCCCTCATTAGTCACGAGTCCTAGCGGAGAATTTTCTAACATGTCTTTTTCATTATAAGTAACACTGTAAAAGGGTTTTCCGTTTTCGACCTTGACCGAAACTTCCAACTTGCCGTCTGGACTGCTAACAGATGCTTCTTCCTGAGCAATAATTGAAACCGTTAAAAGCATGCAGCATATCAGGCTGAATATTTTCATAATCTTGATTTTTATTTTTGAAATTCCCAGTAATCTAGATTGAATAGCTCGCCATCACCTCCTTTAAAAACAAAGTAGATATCGTGGACTCCCGGCACTTTTTCTACTTTAGAAGTATAAAATTTGTAGGCATTTCCTACTTCTTTTTCAATATTAGAGCTACCTATAAGTTGCCCTTCTGTTCCATCTAGTCGAATCTCAATAGTTCCTCCTGAAATTGGCTGAGCAAAAACCTTGAATTTAGTTGCTCCATTTTTAAAATCTGCACCCTGAACCATTATATAATCTCCATCTTCAATCGCGGTTACATATATCTTATCCTGAGTTTTGTTGGTTTTTACACCTTCGCTCCAGGCAATGGTTTCAGCTTCTGTTCTATGGAATGGATTTAGGCTTTCAATTTGTTCAGGACCTTTATCATTCCAGTAAGGGATAGTTTTTATGGTTCCATCCTCATTATAAACAAGCTGGTCTGCATCAACGGAACGTCTTTCATAAAAAGTCGAAGTTTTACTTTTTAAAATATCATAACTATGACCAAAAGCATACGACTTTCCTTTGTATTCAATTATTCCCGGATGATTTCCTCTGGTTTTCTCTGTTGCGTCCATGATCATTCCTTTATATTCCCAAGGACCTTCAGGCGAGTCGCTCATAGCATATCCTAAACCTTCAGGACAGCAGGTAGAAGCATAGCCTAGATAATAATGATTATCATGTTTCCATACCCAAGGACCTTCCTGATAGTTATCAGGTTTCGAATCAATTTTCACAACTTCTCCTTCAACTGAGGTCATATCTTCATTCAATTTCACATAATACACATCAGGATTTCCCCAATATAGATAAGCCTGCCCATCGTCATCGATAAAAGGAGAAGGATCTATATCATTCCAAATATGGTCTGTATCAATCAAGCGTTTGCCCAGTGGATCCTTAAATGGTCCATAGGGACTATCTGAAACCAAAACTCCGATACCACTTCCGTGCATTGGGCAATACAAATAAAATTTACCGTTTCTTTCAATACACTGCACGGCCCAGGCACCATTATCCTGAGGAGCCCAACTAAAATCCTTTAGAGAAGCCACCGCACCATGCTCTGTCCAGTTTACCATATCGGTAGATGTATACAGCAGCCAGTCCAGCATTTTAAAACCTTCCGCATCATCCTCATCATGTGAAGTGTAGAGGAATATAGTATCATTATATACCATTGGTGCTGGATCTGCAGTATACTTGGTTTGAATAATTGGTTTTTGAGCTGTAGCTGTAAAACCAATAATTATGGTTAATACAGCTACAGCTTTATTTAAATTTCTCAAAATATTAAATTTTTAATATGATTAATTAGGGATTGCATCATTAGACGAGGTTGCATATAGACCAACCATTGCACCAGTAAAACCTCCAGCTACATTTGTAGAGAGAATATCTCCTGAAACTTTACCACCAAGATTTTCATAATTTTCTCCATCAAGCGCATAGCTAAATTCATATTGATCTCCATGAGCCTGTACTTTAAGTGAAATAGGTTTTTCCAAATCAATTTTCTTACTCGCTACGATTTTAGATTTCCCATTTTCAGTTCTTTCCAAAAGCAAGTAATAGTCCTTATCTTTTCGGGTAATTCCAAAAGCATAATTAAAACGCTCATTCTGGTAACAGGTGATTCCCGCCATATCTTCAGAAGATTTAGGCTTGTATTTCATCTCAGTCATAAAGGTAAAATCCTTATGCATCTGGCGATAGAATAATGTAGAAGTTGGCGCTAGTTCATTAATATCAGTTTCAAAAGGCTTAATTTGGAGTCCATTTTTAGTCTTTTTCATAAAATCCTCTCTCGGGCCTCTAAGTCCAATCCATCGGTAATCCAAAGTATCTGCCTGAAAATCATCTGTAAAAGTAAAGTTTCCGTTAGGGAAAAATCCATCTTTACCAGTATTGTTTTCCACTCCTTCTGGCATTTTGAGTTTTGGCTCTATTGGCACCAGTCCGTTTTCAAAAACAGGGAATTTCCCAGACCAGTCAACAGGTAAAATAAAGGTTTCCCTTCCTGTTGTTACCTGCCCGGCCTCGTTTGGACGAATGGCTAGAAAAACACCATAATATTTATCATTAGGACCTTTTACCAAATCGGCATGCCCCGCCCAGTCTACCATATTTTCTCTGTCTTTAGGAAAATAACGCTGGGTTAAAATAGGATTGCTTGGTGCAGGCTCATAAGGACCTTTTGGATTGTCACTTACAAAAATCACCTCGCTATGCCAACCACCTGTACCACCTTCAGCACACATTAAATAATACAGTCCGTCTTTTTTATAAACATGCGGTGCTTCGATCCAGATAGGTTGATCCGCTAAATCTACTCCACCATTTACGATGACCTTATCGGTTCCTTCAATTATCTGATCCTTCTCCACATCGTATTCCCAGATTTTAATCACCCGGTGTCCCTGATAAAGTGCTTCTTCTGGCGCATCGTTATGCACCACATAGGCTTTTCCGTTATCATCAAAGAATATAGAAGGATCGATCCCATCAAACTTTAATTTATAAGGTTCACTCCAACCTTTCATAGGATCCTTAGTTTTTACGACAATATTCCCCAAACCACCAGCAAATGCAGTAGTAATCATGTAAAAAGTATCGTTATTTTCATTGTAAGTAATTCCCGGAGCATAAACTCCCTGACTTATTCCTGTATTGTGCACGTCTAGCTGAGAAGTTCTGTCTAACACATGTCCAATCTGTGTCCAATTTACCAAGTCTTTGGAATGGAAAATAGGCACACCTGGAAACATCGCAAAAGAGGAACAAACCATATAATAATCATCTCCTTTTCGGGTAATGGCAGGATCAGGATAGGTTCCCTGAAGTATCGGATTATAGAATTCTCCATCTTTTAGTGGGTATTTCTTATAAACCTCATCCTCGCCTTTGTATGTGGCGCTAAGAAAAACCGGTTCGTTAGTTGCTCTTTTGGGTTTGGGTTCATTATCATTTTTATTATTTGAAAATGAGAACAGCAGCAGAATCATTAAAAGAAACACTGGGCTATACTTGTAAATTGTAGGTTTAATTGGTCTTTTCATTCTCTAGGGTTCTTGTTTTAATTATATACTTTCTATTTAGTTTTCTCTTATTCAAATAATAATTGTGCATACTGATACAAGCATCTGCGCCAGGTAAGCCACTCATGTGCCGTTTTCGGTGACTCATAAAAAGTATAGCTGATACCTTTATTTTCGGCCATCTCCTTAAAATCACCAACGGTTTTCAAAAACACTTCAGGCTCTTTAGTTCCAAGTCCAAGCCAGAGTACTTTCAGCTTTTCATTTACCTTATCGGAATCTTCAAAAGCACCATTCAGAAATGTCTTGGTATCAATTTTTTCATTCCCGGGATAATTGGACGTTCCGCTAAATCCACCGTAATAAGAAAACAGGTTTAAATTGTTCATTATGATTCGCATAGTCTGATTGGCACCCATGGATAATCCGGCAATGGCGCGATATGCTCTACTAGCTTTTGTTCTGAATTTTTTATCAATATTGGGAATAACCTCCTCAATAAGCACTTCTTCAAAAGCAGATTTTGGACGTCCATCCTGAGCATTTTGCATTGCTTCCGGTTTGTAAGCATAGCCATTATCCATAACCACAATCATCTTTTTGGCTTTGCCTGAAGCTATAAGGTTGTCTAGAATCAGATTGGCATATCCCTGGGAAGCCCATCCAGTTTCATCTTCAAAACTCCCGTGCTGTAGATAAAGTACCGGGTAGTACTCTTCACAATTTTCGAAATATCCCGGTGGCAGATAAACAAAATTTCGGCGCCAATCCTGAGTGATTTCAGAAAAATAAATATTCTCTGTAATACTGCCATGCGGAACATCTTTCATCTCATAAAATTCCTGATCCTGAGCCGGAATTTCAATACCACTACCCCATCGTCCAGCACCATAATAATATTTTGAACCGGGATCTGGAACCGATGCTCCGTCTATATTTAGCTGGTAATAATGAAAGCCTTCATCCTGGGGAGCCGATTCTCCTATCCAAATTCCTCCATCATTCTTTTTGAGGTCATATTTCACTCCGCCAATATCAAGTTGTACATTACTAGCCTGTGGAGCTTCTATACGAACTCTTACACGACCTTCAGAATTTACCTTCGGAAATTCTTTTCCCTGCTGATTTACCAATGAGGACTGAAAATCTTCCTTTACCTTATCATCGGTTTGCGCTGAAAATGGCAAATAGAAACCAATAATAAAAACAATTATTAGAAGCTGAATTCGGTTCATATCTTTTAATTGAATAATAAAGGAGCTAGTTTATGCAGACTGCGTCGCCAGGTTTGAAATTCATGCGCAGTACCTTCAGAAATATAGCTAACCGCATTAAAACCGGCAACTTTAAGATCTTCTACAGATTTTTTAACTGCCTCAGGACGTTCTTTACTTCCGCAGCTTATAAAAACAAGTTTTACATCTTTATGATTTTGTAAATCTTCAGGAGTATACGTTCCCCCACTTAAAAGGGCATAACGAGAAAATACATCAGGTTCGTTCAAAGTAATCATTTTGGTTTCCATACCGCCCATTGAAAGACCTGCCATTGCGCGATGTTCTTCATCAGCTATGGTTCTAAAATTTTCATCTACATAAGGAATAAGTTCATCAACCAGAACAGTCTGAAAATGTTTAATATCGAAGTCTTTTAAGCCGCCCCATTTAATTTCATTGGTCATTCCGTACGTCATTACGATTAGGAAAGGTTCTGTTTTCCCTTCAGCAATAAGATTGTCCATTATAAGATTGGCATGCCCCTGATTACTCCACGCCGTCTCATCTTCACCCCAACCATGTTGTAGGTATAAAACAGGGTAGTTCTTATCTTTATTTTCATAATATCCCGGAGGAGTATATACAAAAGCACGACGGGAAGTTTTTGTACTTGGCGAAGGAAAAATAATTTGCTGAACATTTCCGTGAGGAACGTTTTTTAAAGCGTAAAATTCCTGGTCGTGTGCCGGAATTTCGATACCACTTTCCCAACGAACCGAGCCGTAGTAATTCTTTGCTCCCGGATCGTTAAAAGTCCCCCCATCTACATCTACGTGATAATAATGGAAACCTTCATCCATAGGTCCCGCAGTAGTTCCCATCCAAACTCCCTCTTCATTTTTTTCAAGTTTGGTACCTCCTTGTCCACCTAATCCCAGGCTAACCCGAACACTATCGGCTGCGGGAGCTACAATTCTGAAACGGGCATAACCCTGTGAATTTACCTGAGGATATTCTTGCCCCGGCTGATTTTTGGAAGAAGGCTTAAAATCTTCTTTGATTTCCTGCTGCTGATTCTGAGAAAACCCGGAATAACAAAGCAGCGTGATTAGAAAAACTAAAATTTGATGTTTCATAATTTGTTTATTAGTTGCTGAATAATAAAGGAGCAAACGTATATAAATCGTGTCTCCATACTGGCCAGGCATGCCCGCCAGGATATTCGCTATAGGTAAAATCTATATTCATTTCATCGAATTTTGACATCATTCTTTTTCCATTATCATAAGCAATGTCTTCTTTCCCTCCCTGAGAAATATAGAAGTGATCGAGATTCTGATTAATTTTATCTTTATTCTCTTTCATAAATTCATATTGTGCCTCTGCAATCTTATTATCTTTTCCAATCCACCCCGAACTGAAAACCCCAAGAGAGGAAAAATGATCGGTGTTAGGAATACCCGCGTAAAGTGTCTGTATACCACCCATTGACAAACCGGCAAGTGCTCTGCTTGCTGAATCGTTGGCAGCACGATATTTGTTTTGAACATAAGGAATCACCCCTTTAAGCAATTCATTTTCAAACATTTTTAATCCGTTCTCATCAAATGCAGCAACTGGCATGTTCCCATCTGGCATTATAATCAGCATAGGTTTTGCTTTACCTTCCGCAATTAGATTATCGAGGATAAGATTTGCTTTTCCCTGTTGAGCCCATCCACGTTCATCCTCTCCACCACCATGATATAAATAAAGAGCAGGATATTCTTTATCCGTATTTTCTTCATATCCCGGTGGGGTATAAACATAAAATGTTCTCCAGTTATTTAACACCGGAGAGAAATACTGTTCCTTTCTTATATCTCCATGAGGAACATCTTTTAGAGCATAATAATCATCGTTCTTAAAAGGAACTTCAATACCGCTAGCCATTCTTCCCATTCCATAAAAAGTTTCGCTATTGGGATCGGCCACAGGAACATCATCTATAAGAATTGAATAATAATGAAAGCCTTCACTAAGTGAATCTGTAATAACTTCCCAGATTCCGTCTTTATTCTTATCCATATCATACTTACGTCCCAAATCTACTTTTACGTATCTTGCTTCAGGAGCATTAAACTGGAAAACTGCCCGGCCATTAGGTAAAATCTGAGGATATTGAGCGTTGCCTATATTGGTTGAAGCGGGTTTTCCTAACAGACTGTAATCGTTAAATTTTGATTTATCTACCGGCTTAAATATCATTTTAGCAAACATATAAAGTCCGTTTTTCCAAACTTTAAAATCATGTACTCCAGGTTCTATATAATAAATATGAGGGACATCGTTTTTCACTAGATACTCATGAGTTCGCTCGCTGAATGGCAATAAGTTATCGGCATCTCCACAGGAAATCCATAACAGATTTAATTTCTCTCGGGCTTTTTCGGGATCTGGAACCAGTTCCTTTGGTGTTTTAGTATTTGGTGCCGATGAAAAAGCTCCTACCCATGCAAAAATATCCAGATTGCCGAGCCCAAAATTTAAAGTTTGTCCTCCACCCATGGAAAGACCAGCTATTGCACGGTTTTCGCGATTTTTCTTAACAGGGAAATTCTTTTCTATATAAGGAATTAGATCTTTTAGAAGATCCTTTTCAAAATTGGCAAATGCTGCTACTTTAGTACTATCAAAAATATTTCCTACAGGACGATCATCTTTCATAGCCCTTCCATTAGGCATCACGACTATCATAGGTTCAGCTTTTCCGTCAGCATATAAATTATCTAGAATAACCTGTGGATTTCCGCCACGTAGCCATTCCTTTTTATCGCCTCCGATCCCATGTAAAAGATAAAGCACAGGATATTTCTTATTTTTCGAATAATTTGGTGGCAAATAAATCAGCGCTTCTCGATTTGTTCCTACCGTTTTCGATTTATAACTGATGCTGTCAATGCTTCCATGAGCGATATTTTCTCTTTTCTGATCAAAACCTTTAGGAGCTTCTCTTTCTAGCCTTTCAAATTCTTGTGCATCAAGCATCTTTTCAGCATAACGTCTACCTAACTTTCGATAACCCTCAGCCGTAAAATGTAGATGGTCGTTTACGGCAGTGCAGCCTTCAGAAGAAACCACATAAGCGTTAGGTAGAACTTCTGGAAGCTTAGCAATGATAGTATTCATGCTGGCACAAGAACCTCCCTCTTCCTTACTAACCATCTCACCGGCCAGTAAAGGAGTTTTTTTAGGATTAAGCTTCAAATCTTTAATAAGATTGTTATACACATCCTTCACTTTCGAAGGCCATTCTTCATCCCCTGTATTTGATTCACCCTGATGGAGTAGGATTCCCTTAATTACACCGCTCTTTTGAGCAATTTTTCCCATTTCAACAAGTCTCTTGTAAGGATTTCCATCGTATTCCTTAACCATATTCTTTAGCCAGCCCGGCGCCGAATCTACATATGACTGGTAATTTTCCTTATCAAAAAGCTCGATTTTACAACCGCCAACAGCAACATTTATCACTCCAACTTTAATACTATCTGGCAGATTTTCTACCATCTCCCTACCAAAATAATCTGTGGGAGTCAACCCAGTATTACACCTGCACAGCGGTGGTTTGGCGGTATACCACTCCCCTTTTTCACGATCTAGATCTGGGCAGTCTACTGCTGATAAAACCTTGAAACGTTCACTAATAGCTACCGTATCCTGAGGTTCAATTTTTGCATGTCCTTCCATATTAGACTGGCCAAAAGCCAGGTAAATATGAAAATTAGGATCCTGTGCTCTGGCGCTGAATGCCAAAAACAGTATAGAAAAAATTAAAAGTATTCTGGTTTTCATATTAATGGATTTTTAATTCCGTTTTTTTTAGTTGGTTAGGATCTGAAGAATTTCCATAGAAAATCTCATAGTTGCCCGGCATTACTTTCATGGCTCTTGCTTTCTTATCATAAAATTCAAAAGAATTTGAAGCCAGATTAATCGTTACATTTTTCGTTTCATTTGGCTTAAGATTTACCCTCTTAAATCCTTTTAAAGTTTTAATAGGTCCTTCTTCAAGTCCTTTTTTATGAACATATACCTGCACAATTTCTACACCTTCTTTTTCTCCTTCATTACTAACGGGAATGGTAATACTAACCGATGCAGAAGCATTAATTTCATTTTTTTCTAGCTCAGCTTTACCAATTTTGAAACTGGTATAACTAAGGCCATGTCCAAATGGGAAAAGCGGTTTTTCTTTCATAAACCTGTAGGTTCGGCCATCCATGGAATAATCTTCAAAGTCCGGAAGTTGGGTAGTGTCTTTATAGAATGTTATTGGTAATTTCCCAGAAGGATTATAATCGCCAAATAATACATCGGCTACCGCCTGCCCACCAGATTCTCCTCCGTACCATGCCTGTAAAATAGCATCACAGGACGTTGTTTCTGGTACCAGACCAATCGCTGAACCTGAATTATTTACGAAAATGACCTTTTTGCCAGCATCTTTTAATGCCTTTAAGCAGTTTCTTTGTACTGAAGGAAGGGCTATATCTGTACGGTCACCTCCTTTAAATCCGGGATAAGAAACAGGCATTTCTTCTCCTTCCAATTTTGTAGAAAGACCACCAACAAAAATTACGGTTTCTATCCCCTCTAGTTTTTTAAGAAGATTCTTATAGTTTACAGGAATTTCTTTTCCAAAATTAAATTCTAAATTCGCCTGCCAGTTATTAAGCTGGGCATAATGAATTTCGATTTTATACTTTTTGCCTTTTTCAACCTTATATGGAATTTTAGAAGGTAATGTGCGCCAGTTATTATAGCTACGTAGTGATTCGCCATTTACAAAAAGTTCGAAATGGCCTGTAGCTCCGAAGTTAAAAGTAATTTCCTGATCTTTTTCAGGAACATATTCAGTTTCAAATTTCCCAGAAAAGCCTTCAAGTTTTACTCCAGAAGCAAATTCGTGCTGCCCCGCAGTAGTAAGCTTTATGGGATTTACAATTTGTTGGGTAGCTACTACTTCTCCGCTATAATCTGGAGTATTCCAATAGGTCGCCTTAAATCCAGGTTTGCCATCAGCGGAAATTTTAGAGAAATAACTTTGTGTCACCTTATCTTCAACCAGATCACAGGCTTTATCATATACAATACTATTTTCACCAATTTTAGAAGCAATTCCATCAAGAATGCTTATTGTTCTCACTGGAGTACCGTTATAATTTCCCCAAAGCATCGGTTCATCATCTGCGTTTGGCCCTATAACCGCAATTTTATCCTTGCCTTTACTAAGTGGAAGAACATTACTCTTATTCTGAAGTAATGTCATTGACTCCCGGGCCATTTTTAAAGCCAACTGCCGATGTTCTTCATTATTAATCACCGATGCAGGAATCTGAGCATAAGGAACAATCTCATCGGGATCCATTTCACCAAGTTCAAAACGGCCAATCAAGACTCTCTTTACACTCCTATCGATGTCTTCTTCTTTTACCAGACCTTTCTCTACGGCTTCTGGCAATAATTTATAATTATGATTATCCCACTGGCACTCTACATCTGTACCAGCTAAAACAGCTTTTGCTGCAGCATGCACAGCATCTGATGATACATTATGCGAGGTATAAAAATCCTGTATTGCACCGCAATCTGAAACCACAAGGTGTTCAAAACCCCATTTTTCTCTTAAGATCTGCTGAAGCAACCGGTCACTACCACAACAAGGTTCATCATCCAAACGCTGATAAGCACACATTACCTGTCGCACATTGGCATCCTGCACCAATACTTTAAAAGCCGGAAGGTAAGTTTCCCAAAGATCTCTTTGTGATATATTATTTAAATTGAGTTCGTGACGGCTCCATTCTGGGCCAGAATGAACTGCGTAATGTTTGGCACAAGCCAGTAATTTCTTGTATTTCGCATCTTCAGGCCCCTGAAGTCCTTTCACTACCTGTACTCCCATTCTAGAAGTAAGATATGGATCTTCTCCATAAGTTTCCTGTCCACGTCCCCATCGCGGATCTCTAAAAATATTGATATTAGGTGTCCATACAGAGAGACTTAAAAAACGCTTATTCTCTTCTCCATTGCGTAATGCCTCATGATATTTAGCACGTACTTCATCTGAAGTAGCATCAAAAATCTTGTACACCAAATCATCATCAAAAGATGCTGCCATACCTACCGGCTCCGGAAAGACAGTTACATCATCATTATTCGCAAAACCGTGTAAAGCTTCACTCCACCAGTTAAATTTTTTAATTCCTAATCGTGGAATTGCTTCAGAAACATCAAACATTAGAGAGGCTTTCTCTTCTAATGTTAGCCTGTTCACTAAATCTTCAGCACGTTCTTCAGGGCTTAAATTAGGATTTTGATATGGCTTTTGCTGTGCAATACCCAGCAATCCAAAAAACGTAAAAACTATAAAAACAAGGCTGTTTTTTAGGCTAATATTGTTCATCATTCGCTAGTTTTATGATATATTCTTTTCCTGCTTTTGTTGCCAGATCGTATTCATATACAGGTTTTAATTCAGGTGCTTTTATATTTGCTTCTGAAGAGATTACCGGCTCTTTAGTATGAGGAAGTTTAAAAAGTGGATTTGGATTCACACCGGAAGCCTTTTGCAATCCATCGCCTGAAAGCGGATAATATGATCGCAATCTACAGTTTCCTCCAATTGCTGAGGCAATATTAATCGTAATTGGTTTATTCTTGTCCCAAGTGATATCTACTTCAAAATCCCCTCTGGTTTTTAAGCCTTTTACTTCTCCCTTATTCCATGTAGAAGGAAGTGCAGGCAAAATATGAATCGCGCCATCCTGACTTTGCAACAGCATTTCAGCAATTCCTGCGGTACAACCAAAATTTCCATCGATCTGAAACGGCGGATGAGCATCAAAAAGGTTAGGATAAGTACCTCCTTTTTCACCGTGTCCCGCTTGTCTACTTGGCGTTAACTGATCATGGATAAGTGCTAGCGCATGGTCTCCGTCTAAAAGTCGCGCCCATAAATTCACCTTCCAGCCCATTGACCATCCGGTAGATTCATCACCACGAGCCAACAAAGAATTTTTAGCGGCAGCAAATAATTTTGGAGTGCGATAAGGAGATATAAGATTAGAAGGAAAAAGTCCGTATAAATGAGAAACGTGCCGATGTTTGTCATCTTGGCGATCCCAATCTTTCATCCATTCCTGCAATTGTCCCCAACTACCAATTTGCATTGGTGCTAGTTTAGGAATAATATTTTTTAGAGTATCTGCAAGACTAGTGTCTTTTTGTAAAATTGAAGAGGCCTCTATTATATTTGAAAAAACATCGTTCACAATCTGGTTTCCCATAGTAGTACCTGCTGCCAGACTTGAACCGCCAGGGTGTCCATTTTCAGGAGAATTAGAAGGATTTACTACCATCCATTTATTATTAGGTTCCTGCTGAAGAATATCCTTGTAAAATAGCGCAGCACCTTTTAGTATTGGGTATACTTCTTTTAAAAATTCCGTGTCGCCAGTAAATAAATAATGCTGCCATAGATGCTGACTAAGCCATCCACCTCCATGTGGCCAAAGACCAAAAAAAGGGCCATCCACCACTCCGGTAATTCTCCATATATCCGTATTATGATGCATATTCCAACCTCGAGCATGATAGGTTTTTTGTGCTGATTCTTTCCCTGTTTCAGAAATATCTTTAATTAAACCGAAAAGGGGTTTATGCATTTCGGAAAGATTAGTTACCTCGGCAGGCCAGTAATTCATTTCCGTATTTATATTTACAGTGTATTTACTATCCCAAGGTGCATTTATTTCTTTATTCCAAATTCCCTGAAGGTTGGCAGGTTGCGTTCCCGGCATAGAACTGGAAATTAAAAGATAGCGGCCAAATTGAAAGTATAGTGCTATAAGCTGGGGATCATTAGTTTCATTGAATTCCTCCAAACGAATATTGGTGGGCTTCTTTATAGCTTCAGAAGTTCCTAAATCCAATTGAACCTTATTAAAATATTTCTGATACTCTGCAATATGAGTTTCTAAAGACTTATCAAATCCTTTTTTATAAGCCGATTTCAACAATCCAATAGCCTTATTTTCTTCATTTTCAGAAAGATCTTTATAATTTTTAAAATTGGTGGCTATAGAAATGTAAATTACGACACGGTTGGCTTTACTTATTTTTAAACTGCTATCTGTAGCTACAATCTTTCCTCCTTCGATTTTCGGCTTTGCAATTGCAAGAAATTTCACTTTCCCTTTTTTACTTTCTTGATCTGATGAAGTACCTGAAAGCCACACGGCTTCATTATTAATCGTAATAGCATGTTTTTTTTGTGGACTTTTTAAGCCCATTTCAAAAGAGATACTTCCAGGTTCACTTGCAGTAAGCTCTACCATAATTACATCATCTGTAAAAGAAGAAATGATACGGCGTTTATATTCAACACCTCCTATTTTATAAGTAACTGTACTAAGAGCTTTACTAATATCTAATTCTCGATGATATTCTCTAAAATGATCAGAATTAGGAAAATTCAGAATTAAATCACCTACCGTCTGGTAGCTCATTCCGTTATTGTTATCTTTTTGTGAGAGATATTTATCTGCTAGTTGTTGGGCTTTTTGATATTCTTCTTTAAAAATAGCTTGCCTTATCTCCTGCAAATGATCTTCACTTAGAGCAACAACATTATTTCCGGGTTCACCAGCCCAAACAGTCTCTTCATTTAATTGAATGGTTTCAGTTGCTATTCTGCCATAAATCATTGCTCCTAGACGACCATTTCCGATTGGCAAAGCTTCTTCCCAAACTTCGGCAGGTTCATTATACCTTAAAGTCATTAAAGTGTCTTGAAAGCAATAGCTTTTTCCTGTTCCCAGGACAATTAAAGTAATTAAAAAGTGATAAAATCTATTCATTTTTTTTATTAAGCCTAGACTCTTCAATAATAGTATTGAATTAAAATTGGTGTATTAAAAAAATCGTTTTTTATACATTGGCTTTATCCTAAAAACTAAAAATCCATAATTTGATTTTATTTTTTAGTTTTTAATCTATTACACGCAGAAATGTATGGCAACATTCTTTAAAAATTAATAAAGCAATTTACTCGAATATATAGTAGGTAGCTTTCTTTATATGTAACAAAAACTTTCAAATAGGTTACATTGCTAAAATCTGTTCAGTAAATTGTCTTACTACTAAATAATTGACTTGTCATTTCCAATAGAAGTATCTATTTAGAAATTGAAATAAGCAGCTTCTCAACCTTAACTTGTAAGAAGCTGCCTATTTATGGTTTATATCTCGAATATTAAATCAAGTTCTATTTTTCATTAATATCCAGGGTTTTGATCCCCACTATTTATATTTTCATTTGTATTTAATTCTACTACGGGAATAGGAAAAAGATTATGTATACCTTCCTGATAGCCATATTTGCCTAATTCTTGTTCTGCAAGCCCCCATCTTACCAAATCAGGAAAACGAACTTGTTCTCCAGCCAATTCTACTCTTCGCTCATGGACTATAGCTTTAAACACTTCATCCTTACTAAGTCCATTTTCTAATAATGGCATATCAACACGAGCTCGTACCTCATTAATATATCCAATTGCTTTATTCTGATTTCCTAACTCATTACTAGCTTCTGCCATCATCAATAGTACATCAGCATATCGAATTACATTCATATTGATACCAGATTGTGTATTCTCATTTTTTCTTTGATAATAATTCTGATATTTTCTCCAGGCTGCAGGTCTATCTAGTGGGATTTCCTCAATAAGACCACCGGCATAAGTATCTCCCACAGTATAGAAGCTTTCATCAAAACGCGGATCATTTTCTTCAAATTCGGCTCTCAATTCATCTGATGGATATGCATTAAACCAATCAAACAAACCATAAGACTGACCTCTCAAACTAGATTCATTACCTCCTTGTGCATTTACTGTAGAATTCCAAAAAGCATCGTTTTGCATAGACTCGTCATATTCCACCGCAAAAATAGATTCAGAGTTATGTTCTGTTTCTTCTTTAAAATTATCAAAATAATTTTCAGTCAATGCATATTTTCCATAAACATTATCAAAAGCCTTCATAGCCTCTGCATAATTCTCTTGATACAAATAAACCTTCCCTAGAAGCGCATAAGCTGCACCACTAGTAGCTCTTCCTTTTTCTTTTTCTTCTACAGGTAATAAACTCTGAGAAGCGTCTTTTAAATCAGTTATAATCTGTGCATAGACTTCTTCAGAATCAGTTCTCGGAAGCCCTTGACCATCTTCTGGAACAGTAGTAATTAATGGCACATCTCCAAACCTTGTTACTAGATTGAAATAATATAACGCACGAAGAAATTTTGCTTCGCCTATATATTTATCTTTCTTTTCCTGACTTAAAATGGAATTTGGAATTTCATTAATTTTATCAGCATTACCTATTACAAAATTAGCCTTATTGACTCCTCTAAATTCGCTGTCCCAGAATTCTTCAATCAATTCTGAAGCAGCATCAAAAGAAAAATTCAGGAATATAACTTTATTAGCTTCTTGCTGTATGTTAGCAGTATTATCATGTCCCATATTATCCATCATATAGTAATAATTTCTACTATATGAACCTATTGTCTGCAACCCGGCATATACTGCATTCACCGATGACACCACCTGTTCTTCTTTCTTAAAAAATGTTTCCGGAGAGAGTCTAGTCTGATCAGTCTGCTCTAATTGGTCTGTATCACAAGAGATCCAAAACAAAACAGAAATAAAAATTGCTGTAATTTTATATATTTTCGTCATAACTTTAATTTTTAAAATGCAACTTGAAGGCCAATTTGAACAGATTTTGGTTGAGGATAATTTCCTCTGTCTATACCAACCTCTTCATTACCTCTTGCTGCCCCATTATTCAGTGAAATTTGCCCAATTTCTGGATCAAGTCCGGAATAATCTGTTAAGGTTAATAAATTTTGTCCACTTAAATACACTCTGAATTTTGAGAACGTATCATTAAAAAATTCTGAAGGAAAGGAATATCCTATTACTAAATTTCTTAATCTAGTGTACGAACCGTCTTCAACATATCTATCGGAAGCAGAGGTATTTGTATTTGCTCCTAATGCTCTAGGTATGGAATTGGAAGTTCCTGGTCCAGTCCATCTGTTTAACACCTTAGTACCAGCATTAAAAGGCCTTCTCATTCCTTCTAGATCAAAAATGTTAGTATTATACACATCATTACCTACAGAACCATTTACAAATAAATTCAAATCAAAGTTTTTATAATTGGCGCTAAAATTAAAACCAAATGTAAAATCCGGATAAGGATTTCCTATTTTCATTTTATCATCTTGGTTTATTTGACCGTCCTTATTTAGATCAACATAACGTATATCTCCAGGTTGGATATCACCTGGATTTGTTAATACCTCATCTACTTCCTCTTGTGTTTGATATATTCCGTTGGTTTTGTATCCATAAAAATAAAATAGTGGCTCTCCTACTGATATTCTTGAGACATTTTGTCCTTCAACATTTGCTTTTTCTATTGGAGAGTCACCAACGGATATCACTTCATTTTTACTAGCTCCAATATTAAAATTAGCAGACCATGTAAAATCGCCTTCATAATCACTATACCCTAAATTGGCCTCTACACCATGAGTTTTCATAGATCCAATATTATCAGTAATGACCGGATCATTATAACCTAAAGAGTAAGGTAATGGGCGATCAATTAGTAAATCATCACTTTTATTATTATAATATTCTAAAGAAAGTGTAAATTGATTATTATTAATTCCAACATCCAAACCTATATTTCTCATCTCGGTTTCTTCCCATTTCAAATCTGCATTACCCAAACCATTCGAAGTAGTTCCCTGAACCGGTTCACCCCCTATCGGATAAATAAAATTGACTAATAAATTAGAACTATATCTATAATCCCCAATATTGTCATTTCCAGTAGTCCCCCAGCTCCCTCGAAGTTTTAAGTTATTGAATATAGAGCCTTCCATAAAACTTTCTTTTCCTAGGTTCCATCCTCCAGATACAGAACTAAACCACCCCCATCTATTATTTTTTCCGAATCTAGAAGATCCATCCCTTCTTAAGGAGAATGCTAGCAAATATTTTTTATCATAATTATAATTTAATCGACCTAAATAACCGATGCGTACGTATTCTGAAGAACTTGAACCAAGACCAGCTTCTTTTGTGGATAATTGGTCTAAATTATCGGAAATATAATTTCTACTACTCGCATTAATAGACTCATTTTTTATCGTTTGTTGCTCTGATAATAAAAGAAATTCAATATTATGATTTTCCAAAAAAGTGTCCTTATATGTCAAACTATTGGTATAAGTTAATGATTGATATATCCCTGTATTTTTAGTTATCTGTGCATATGGACTAACATTTGTGGCATTTTTATCATCATCACTATATGAGGGAATGAAACTCGTATTCTTAAAGTTACTATAATCTAACCCCACCTGAGATTTAAAGGTAATTTTATCAAAAAATTTATATTCTGCGAAAAGACTTCCTATTATATTTACAGATCTGTTAGCGACACTTCCTATAGTTTGAACCCTTACCGGATTTTCTGCATCCTGTCCATCAAGAGAACTATTAGGCCCTTGAAAACCTCCTACATTCTCTGGATTATAGACAGATAAATAGGGAGCCATTTTAATAGCATGCTCTATAATGGATCGCCCTCCACTATCTCGTTCTGGGTTCTGTTCATCAAAAGAAACACCCATTGTTTCTCCTATTGTTAAATTACCAAAAGTAAAATTACTGTTAGCTCTAAAATTGAATCTTTCATATCCTGTTTCAATAATAGCTCCTTCCTGATCTAGATAACCTCCAGAAAACCGATAGTTACTATTCTCGTTCCCTCCAGAAAGCGCTAAATTATAGCTCTGCATAAGTCCGGCTCTAAAAATTTCATCTTGCCAGTCTGTATCATTATTGATAAAATCTGCGTATTGAGGATCTGAAACTCTAGCAGGTGTAGCACCTATTTCTCCCAAATATTGAATATATTGTTGCGTGTTTAATACGTCGTAACGAGAAGTTACAAAATTAACCCCCGAATATGCATCAAAGCTTAGTTTTGCTTTTTGAGTTCCTTTACCTTTTTTGGTAGTAATCAACACCACACCATTAGAACCTTTGGAACCATATACCGCTGTTGTAGCAGCATCCTTTAAAACCTGAATATTTTCAATATCATTAGGATTTAAATCTCCCATACCTGAAGAAATAATACCATCAATAACATATAAAGGGTTATTATTATTAGGCGTTCCCAAGCCTCTAATAAGAATTGAAGGAGAATTACCTGGCGCGCCACTATTTACAACGGTTACTCCTGGGGCTCTCCCCTGTAAAGCCTGATCTGCAGTTGCTACAGGAACACTAGCGATCTCATCCGAATCAATTGATGAAATAGCACCTGTTACTTCAGAACGACTTTGAGTACCATAACCTACGACAATCACGTCATCTAACGATTGCGTATCAGGCTCCATAGTAACATTAATTTCTGTTCTAGAATTCAAAGCTATCTCTTGTGTCTTAAAACTGAGATAACTAAACACCAAAATAGATTCACTAGGTACGTTTTCTAGCACATAGCGACCATCAAAATCGGTAGTAACACCAATTGATGTCCCCTTAACAATAACATTTACACCAGGTAACGGACCGGTATTATCCTTTACGATTCCTGACACAGTTATTTCTTCCTGTTGTGCAGAACACACACCCCAAGAAAAAAGTAATAGAACCAGAAAATTAAATTTGAATAAAAATTTTCCCATAATAAAAATTTTAAATTATTTGAATTCACGAAATCGATAGAGATTTTTTATAAAAAAATCTGATAATAGTAAACTGGACTACAAGTTTAATTCTTATTAATGATTTTATCAAGATAAATACCTATTTTTTTTACATTTCTTATTTTATCAACACCTTTTACAATAATTAGATAAAAAAGCAGTTTGCTACGAATCAATTCTAGAATTAATACGTTATATCTGACTGAAAGTTAAAGTGATACTTTTACTAGCCATAATTTTAGTAATTATGGGAAGTAACTCCAACCTGTTATATTTAGAATTGAAATAAAAATCAATAGCATTAAATTATAAAAAAGGCAGTATATTTAACTCAAATTTGTAGAAATTTGAATGTTTTTCTTACTTAACTTCCCTTGATCTTAAAGGCTAAATTAAATAGTCATTTTAAAGAAACAACTAAAACCATCCCAAAAAAAATATCTTAAAAAAGAATATGGATTTATAGCCACAATAATCAACACTTATACTTGATTGAGAAGATATCCCAGATATTTAAAATAAAAATGAATAATTTTATTGACAACATACATCTGTTCCATCAGAATGTATACTTAAACTTAGTTTATTCATAGATTAAAAAAATAAGTTGAGTAATCGATATGATGATTTAAACACTTAATGAATAAATAGGCTTTAATATAAAGCCTCAGAATAGTCGAAATTATTAAAGCAAATCATTTTGTTTATTAAACACAAGATGAAATTAAAAGTAATCAGAGATTTCGATAATAAATGTCCCGTTTGTATTAATCTGAATGACAGATCAGTTTGGAACACACCATTAATTATTAGCTTACCAATAAAACTTATTGTAACAAAGTAGAAAGCAGTTACAGGTAAACTAAAAATAAGCACAAATTTTATTTTTTATAAAAACATAAATAAAATAAACTTCAAAACCATTTATTCTTTTATAAAATCAAATAAGTCAAAAAGGCAATTTAATTGCCACGATAACTCTGTTTCAGAGTTTTTATAAAAAACAGTATTAAATTTAAGGCTAGGTTCTATAAATAATAACCCCATTTACATGAAAAGCATATTTCCGTTATTCCTATCATTTTATAGATTAGTACGATTGTAATAATTATCAAAACTAAAAATATCTTCAGAAGTTCTATTTATCTTCCTCTTAAAATTGAAAAAAATCTACCTAAAAATATCGAAAATTGATTCTTTATCCTCAACTAAACCGGTAAATGTTTTTTACGATAATTACTTGGAGTCATCCCGTACAAATCCTTAAACTTTGTAGAAAATTTTGATGTGCTGGTAAAACCTACAGCGTAGGCAACTTCAGAAATATTTGTAGTACTCGAAACAATTAAATTTGCCGCCTGCTTAAGCCTGATATTTGTAATCAATTCCCCAGCAGATTGGTTAGTAAGTTGTTTTAATTTTCGGTATAAATGAACACGGCTAATCCCCAGCTCCCCAGCTAGCATCTCTACATTTAACTCTGAATTGCTTATGTTTTTATTTACTACCTTCATAAATTTTTCCAAGAGTGCCTGGTCTCCAGATTTCAATTCTATTTTCTTAATCTTATCTTCCTGTAATTGATTCCCTGTATAGCTATTTTTAAGTAAAGCTCTGTTTTTAATTAAGTTTTTTACTGTTTTCCTTAGAATTTCAATATTAAACGGCTTATTGATATATGCATCTACACCAATATCTAAGCCTTCAATATTGGTTTCTTTATCTGTTTTACCGGTTAAGATAATAACTGGAATATGATTTATATAAATATTCTTCTTAATTTTTCTGGTAAATGAAATACCATCCATTTCGGGCATTACGACATCACTAATTATTAAATCTGGTGGATTTTTAGCTACTTCAGGAAAAGCCGTTTTCGCACTGGTGAATGTTTTAATATTATAAGAGCTTTTTAATTCCGAAGCAATATAATTTCTAATCTCTGCATCATCATCAACAATAAACAGGGTATGTATTTCCTTTTTAGAAGTTGAGTCTTCTATATCTTCTTCAGTTCCGATATAAGAAATACGTTCAGTATGTGAAGCGTTTTCTGTAATTAATTGCGATTCTGAAACAATATCATCTGCATTTAAATGATCTTTCCCTAGGGGAGCTGTAATTACAAAAGTGCAACCCGGCTGGTCTGTATTATTTTTTGCACTTACCGTACCATGATGAAGTTCTGCTATAGATTTTGTTAGATGCAATCCTATTCCCGTACCTTCAAATTGTCTTTGATTATCTCCTGAAATTCGATAAAACCGGTTAAAAATATTCTTTATATCCTTTTCTTTTATACCTATGCCATTATCTTTAATCGAGATTTTAAAACTATTCCACTGATCATTTGTAGAAATCTTCAACTGTACGTTTCCCCCGTGCGGACTAAATTTTATGGCATTAGAAACCAGGTTTTGAATGACCTTGTCGAAATGTCTTGGATCGATATAAGCATATATTTCTTCTTCATTATGCAGAATTTCAAAATCAATACGTCTGCTTTCTATCTGATCTTCAAATAAGGCTACGATATTTTTAATAAAACTAATAATCTCGGTTTTCCTGAATTTCAATACAATTTGCCCTTGATCAAATTTACGAGCATTAATAAGCTGATTTAAAAGATGGAGCATTCTTTCAGAGTTTCGTTCCATCACTTTATATAGCTTTTGCCTATCTTCACTTACATCGGTCTTAATCAATCTATTTAAAGGGTTTATAATTAAAGTAATTGGCGTTTTTAAATCATGTGATATATTGGTTAAAAATTGCAGTTTTGCTTCGTTAATCTGCTCAGAATGCTTGTGCTCCAACAACTTTTTCTTAGTGCTCTGCCTATTTTTAATGATCTGAATAATTACATAAGTAAGCCCTATAAAAAGTAAAAAATAACCAATTTTTGCCAAGTTGGAAAGATACCATGGAGAATGAATAATTATCGTTAATTCTTTTTCACTCGAATAATCGTCAATATCTTTTGCCTTTACTCTAAAAGTGTAATTACCCGGCTCTAAATTATTAAAAGTAACAGTATTTATCCCGGGACGTAGCTTTATCCATCTTTCCGAATTTAAGGCGTAAGCATAGGTAATCCATTCCTGATGGCGAAAAGTAAAAGAAGAAAACTCAATACTAAAATCATTATCCCTATAATTAAGCTCAATAGTATCTGCTTCTATTATCGGTTTATTTATAACGGAATATTTACCAGATCTCATTCCCTTTTTTATAGGTTGATCCTGAATATAAAATCCGGTAATCCTTAAGTCAAGTTCGTTACCTGATGCTTCTATTTCAGAAGGCTGAAAATAAGTAATACCGTTGGTATTTCCGAAGTATAATTTTCCCTCTTTATCAAGAAATGAGGCATTTTTATTAAACTCATTTCCTAGAAGTCCGTCTCTAAAATAGTAGTTTTTAAACTCTCCGGTATTTCTTTCTAGCTTAGCTATTCCGTGATTCGTGCTAATCCATAAATTCTTATCCAGATCTTGTTCTATGGCACAGATTACATTACTGGGTAAACCATCTGAAGTATTGTAAACTTTTGTAATCGTATCGTTTTTGGGCTTAAAATATAATCCTTCAGAGGTTCCTATCCATAAATTATCACTTTCATCTTCAAAAAGATTGTAAATGATTTTATTTCGCAAAATATGACCTCCAACTTCTTCACTTTTAAAGGTATTTCTTTGGATGTCAAAAGTAGTAAGTCCATCATACGTTCCTATATAAAGCTTTTTAGTATCAGAATATAAAAGGCAATTAATCCATCTATTTCGAATTCTTTCAGATTGCTTATTAGCTAAAACGTTATAGTTTTCAAATGTTTTTTTATCAAAATTATATTTAAAAAGGCCATACCCTAAAGAACCAATCCATAAGTTTTTCTGTTCATCTTCTACGATGCTATAGATACGCTCAACCCTTTTGCCTTCCTCATTTTCTAAATCATTTATAAATTTAAGTTTCTTGGTTTCTCGATTTAATTTTGCGAGACCTTTTAGGTATGTCCCCACCCAAACCTGATTTTTAGAGTCTTCAAACAAACTCATCACGCTAACAGATCCTAGTTTTCCTTTAGTTGAAATATGAAATTTTCGTTCTTTATCTTTATTAATCCCGTACAATCCATCTCCGTCTGTCCCAACCCATAAAATACCATCGCTATCCTTAATTAAGGAGGCAATACTATTAGAACCTATAATATTATTTTTAACAGAATGATAACCAATATACTCAAAGTTATTTGCCTTATCAGGAACCAGTAAAACCCCTTTCTGATAAACACCCAACCAAAAGTTATTGGCTTCATCCTGAATTATAGAGTGGATCTTAGTTTTCGTAAAGTCAAAATTAGCGATACTAAAATCATTTTCTTTTATTTTATCTGTCTCAGGGTCGTATAACCAGAGGCCTTTCCCATCGGTTCCCACCATTACTTCAGCCTCTGCATTTATTAACAATGATTTTACAGGAAGTTTTTTTGAATTTTCTATCTGTACAAATTTATCCTGATTAGGGCTGTACTTAAAGAGTCCTTGGGTTAAGCTTCCCACATAAAGATCATTATTTTTACCTTGCCCAATTGAGGATAAGGAGGTTTCAAGGTCGCCATCTTTAAAATATGTTTTTACTTGATTATTAGTATCAATCCTATATAAACCGTTTGATTGATTTAACACCCATAAATTGCCTTTAGTATCTTCAAAGATCTCTTCAAAAAAATGATCTGGTAATAAATTAGGTATCTGTATGGCATCTATACCTTCTTCATTCTCTTCAATTTTAAGAATACCCTGACCAGAGGTGCTTAAGAGAATATCACCATTTTTTCGTTGTACAAATGAGGTTACATGAGATCGAAATAAATAATGATTCCCAATGTAAATAGGTATATTATGAAACTTTTCAGTTGCATAGTCGTAATACTGAAGCCCATTAAAAAACCCAAAATAGAGCCTACCCGATCTATCCTGAAATATACTTTTTACATAGTTATTTAAAATTGATGTAGAATCGCTCTCATTTTGCTTATAAATAGTAACCTTAGCTCCATCATATCTATTTAAGCCATCTTCAGTAGCTATCCACACATAACCTTTATCATCCTGGTAAATTTGATTAATAAGGCTACTGGAGATGTCAGAATCTGTTGTAAAAAGTTTACCTACCTGAGTTTGTCCTTCAAAAGGAGTTAAATAAATAATTAGAAGAATAAAAAGTTTTCTACTAAAAGTAAATAACTGAGTAATGGGTTTATCATACAACTTCATTTTAATAAAGTTTGAAACCAAAAAAGATTTGAAAAATTAAAAACAACTTATAGATGTAGTTTAATAGCTTACAAGTTAGTAAAATTTAATTATACTTCAATATTTTAATTTAGAATAAACAATTTAGCAAATAAAGCAGTTTTGATTTAAGAAATTAGTAAAGACAAAGAACTATAAAAGACAACCGCACCATTGAAAATAAATATGATATAAACTAAAAATGATTTACCATAAAGATCCAAATTGTCCAGAGGAAATTATTGTGTAGCTAAATCTACGATATGATCAACTATTGGTTTAGGCCTATTTTTACGATCAAACAATAATGGATAATCGGTACGTCCACCTACAGGTCAGTTGTTTTTCCAGGAATTACCATCATTAACACCCCACATCGTAATCTTATCCAATTTATCCTGATGCTTTAAAAAAAGTTGAAAAATTCGAGACACCTTGCGTTAAAAGCAGTATTTACAGAATCGGAAAGTTTATCAGGATAAGGATTCATTTCTTCTTTATACTCAAAATTTACCGGAACTTCTGCGCCCTGATTATCCCAGGGTGAAGGTAGAGTTGCTACTTTTATTCGGACACAAAATTTAAGACCGTTTGTTACCAAACAAATATCTTAGAACCATGAAAAACGATATTATAGTCCGGAATTAAAGGAGCAAGCAGTTCCTTTAAGTTACCAGCGCGAGAATATAAAGAAATTAGCAGATGAACTAGGCATGGAAGTCCAAAAAATCTACAAATGGCACAAGGCAGCTAAAACAACTACATCACCTAAATCTGAAAAACCAATACCCAATGATACTTTAGAGCTTAAACGGTTAGGTAAAGCTCTAAAAGAAAAGGAACTTGAACTTGAAATATTAAAAAAGGCCGTGCACATCTTCTCCAAGAGCGATGGGAAATCTATGGATTTATAGCCAGTTATAAACATTTATATCTGTGCAAAGTTTTTAAAATAAGTAGAAGTAGTTTTTATAGGTGGTACACAACTGTCTCTTCAAAACGAGCATTGGAACATAGCTTCTTTCCAGATTTAATAAAAAAGGAATTTGACCTGAGTAAACATCGTTATGGCGCTACACGAATAGCAGAAAAACTTAAACGTGAAGGTTACTATATATCCAGATGTAGAGTGGCTAAAATTATGAGAGCGAACCATTGGGTAAGCATACACAAATGGAAGTTTAAGGCTACCATAGATTCCAATCACAGTTATCCTGTTTGTAAAAATTCATTGAACAGAAACTTTAATCCCTTTAGGTTAAATAAAGTTTGGATTAACGATATCACTTACATTCAAACCAATCAAGACTGGCTGTATTTAATAATTATTATTGATCTGTTTGACAGAAAAGTAATCGTTTGGTCATTAAGTACAAGCCTGCACAATAATCAAACTATTATAGCTGCATGGAAAATGGCTATAAGAAAGCGCAAGATAAACATGGATTTACTATTTCACTGGGATCGAGCGATACAATATGCTCCAAAAACATTTATTAAACCTACCCCTTTGGTAATTCAATCTATGAGTAGAAAGGGAAATTGTTGAGATAATTCCATAGCTGATTCTTTCTTTAAAACCTTAAAAGTAGAACGTATTTATGATGATGATTTTAAAACTATAGAGCAGACTAAAACTTCTATTTTCGAATGTATAGAAATATGATAACAGTAGACAATTGCACTCTTTTTTAGGGTACAAAATACCTTTTGAGTGGGAGCAATAATTTTATCAATTTAAAAACCTAGCATAGGTCTTAAAAAAATGTCCGACTTTTTGTTGCAAGCCCACAAATTTTTAGATACTACATCCATACATGACTAAAGGTTAAGAAAACACCTTTAGCAATTGAAAATGGTTTAAATACATTTACTTCGATAATCGAGATTAAATACTCCGATCCCGATAGCTATCGAGATGCCTCGAAATAAAAAATAATTTTCTAATAAATACCTGAGGCGCTTACCCTGAAGTAGTTTACTAAAACATGTACAAAAAAAGCTGTTTGATATAAAGTTACTTCAAATAGTGAAGGAAGAAGCTTTCTAAAAAACAAGCTATTTTACCCTAAATAATTTTCTGTTTAAAAAAACACATGAACAGATTTGGTAAAGATTACTTTTTTAGAAAGCTTCAATTTTTAGACTTAATTATCAAATATTTCCTTCAGTTTCTCATGAAGTCCCTCTTCGCGAAGATTAGTCGCAATGATATCCCCTTCTGGATTGATAAGGAAATTTTGAGGTATTGCACTAACCATATAATCCTGAGCGGCCTGATTTTTAAAGCCTTTTAAATCAGAAACATGTTTCCATGGAAGCTTATCTTTCTTAATAGCTTTTTCCCACAGTTCACGCTTTTCATCTAATGAAATTGCTAAAATTTCAAGACCTTTGCTGTGATAGGTTTTATATGCCTTTAACACATTAGGATTTTCTTTACGACAGGGACCACACCAACTTGCCCAAAAATCTACAAGCACAAATTTTCCCTTATAATCCTCAAGACCTATTTCGTTTCCTTCAAGGTCTACCTGGTTTTTTATAGCAGGGGCTTTGCTGCCTACTGCAACCGACTTATATCCCTCTAAAGCTTTTGACAGCTTTTTGCCATAATAGGAAGACTGCACTTTAGGATCAAGCAGTTGGTAAAGTTCATCCGCCTTATCTGGATCGGCATATTGAATATAACGCTCTGAAATAATCATAGGAGCTGCAAGACTATTAGGGTAATCAGACACATAAAGTTTAGTGAGACTGTCGCTAAACCTGTTCATTTCTTCCCACTTTTTATCCATCATAATTTGCTCCTCCTCAACCAACTCTCGTTTACCTCCTTGATTAAGGGAGTCAAGCAGTTGGTATATTGGCCTTGCTTTACTGCGAATTTTTTCAAAATAGGTATCATAATAGTCCTGATACTCTGCATAAACTGAAGCACCGGTTACTTTTGCTTTATACAATGAGTCCTTTACAGCATTTAACGTTATATCTTCGTTAGAAAGAACGATACGCAAAGGCCACTCTGTTGTATCTGAAGTTTTAATGGCATACCATTTTGGAAAATCAACTTTCCCAGTAAAAGTAAATTGATTATTTTGAAGTTGTACAGAGTCTACCGATGCCGAAGCTCCCTCAGGAACATCCAATTCTTCAAGATAAATCATCCCATCTGGTTGATTTTTAATCTTTCCTGAAATTTTGAATTGCTCTGTTTCTTCTGAATTTTCGTTGGAATCTGAGTTTTTACATTGCACCGCTGTCAAGACAGCGATACAAATAAAAATCAGATTTAATCTATTCGTGCTTTTTATAATATTATTCATTGTATCCGGGATTTTGTTCTAGTTTAGGATTAGATTGTAATTCACTATTGTTTATAGGCCAAAGTACATCGGTAGACTCCCATGTTTGCGGTTTTAAAGCGCTTAAAACTGCATCTGCCTTTCCTGTTCGTTTGAGATCTAACCATCGATGTCCCCATTCGCCAATAAATTCTACCTGTCGCTCCTCAAAAATCTTATCAAGTACTTCTTCCTTGGTCATATCACCTACATAAGCATCTAATTTACCGTGGAGGGTATGAACCTTATTAAGGTCTTCCAAAGCTTCACTGAGCATACCTTGTTCTGCCCGTGCCTCGGCACGTATCAAATACTGCTCGCCTAAACGCAATATAACGCTGTATTGCTCCAATGAGCCACCTAAAGGTTCATATTTAGAAGGATAGTAATAAAGCTCATTTTGATAACTAACGGTGTCTACCCAGGTCTCAAAACGCACATCAGTCTCATCAAATGCGTTCAAAGCAGTTTCAGTAAGCACATAAGCAGGTGTTTGACCAGGATTAAACCACCTGCCTTCATTCACCACAGCCGAGTTTGTATTTGAAGGCATAAGCTGCCAAATAGTTTCCTGATTATCAATTGCAAAAATCTGCTCAACATCATCTTCCAAATCATAAGGACCGTTTATTAGCTTGGTAGTATAATCTTCTGCCAATTTCCACTCTTCCATATACAAATAAACGCGGGACAACATCGCCTGAACCACATACTTATTAGGTCGCAATTTTTTACTGCTTGGATATTCATCCTTTAAAAGCTCCTCAGCATTTTTAAGATCTGCAACTACCTGCTCGTAAACCTCAGGAACAGACGCTCTACCCTTAGAGGCATTCTCCTTATAATCGGTACTAGTAATTAAAGGTATTCTACCATACATATTAACTAGGTAAAAATGTAAAAAGGCCCTTACAAAATAGGACTCTCCGCGTAATTGAACTTTAAGATCCTCAGAAACATTAGGTGCGTCCTCAAGTCCTTCCAGAATAGCATTTGCTGAATAAATAATATTATAGGTATCATACCAGTAATAATAATCCGGGCCAAAAGCAGTAAAAGGAACTTCGTTGATATTATACGATTGATACGTCTGCGTAAAATCATACAATTCATCTGCACAAAGCCCTCCCATCACACTTAGGCTACCATTCGAAATATTAATAGGGTCAGACCGTAACATAAAGTCTCCGTAAACACCATTTATAGCGGATATAGCAGTAGCATCAGAAGCAAAAACATCTGAGGTGGCTAATTGATTGTCTGAAAGATCTGGTTCTAGATAAGCCTCGCAACTGAAAAGTGTTAAAAGGGCTAACATAAAACAACTTATTATATATATATTGGTTTTCATAATGATTTTTTATGATTTAGAAATTTGTCTGTATCCCTAATGAAAGTATACGTAATGGCGGTGCAAAAGTTGACTTCGATTCAGGATCCAATCCTTTATAAGAGGTTATTGTAAGCAGGTTTTGCCCCTGAAAATATACACGTGCATTCTGCATACCTACCTTATTCACCCATGTTGCGGGTAATTTATAAGACAAATTTACGTTACGTAATTTGATGTAAGAGGCATCATCCCAATGGAGGCTGGAGCTTAGCGAATTAAAAAAAGCATTGCTAGTAGCAGTTGAGGGCTTTGGAAAGCTTACCTGATCACCCGGTTGCTTCCAGTAATTAAGAACAGATTCCTCAAAATTCGACCTATTTCCTACCGCATCATAAACAGTGTTCAGATAATTGTAATCTTCTTGCTTTACAAATTGAAACAGAAAACCAAGACTCCAGTTTTTGTAGTTAAAATTGTTTTGCAGTCCCCCATAAAATTTAGGCAAACGATCTCCCAGAATCTTGCGGTCACCGGCATATGTTATTTGACCGTCATTGTCTAAGTCTTGAATAGTATACATCCCTGTTTCAGGATCAACTGAAGCCAGATAACCTTTCTGACTCAAAATAGAAGATCCAATTTCATAAGTATTGGCGTAAGTAGAAGCCTCCAGATCATCAAAAGAGACTAATTCATTCTTTTGAAAAGTGATGTTAAAATTTGTATTCCAACTAAATGTTTCAGAATTGACATTTTGGGTATTCAAAGACAGTTCAACTCCCGTGTTACGTATCAATGCAGGAAGATTTGCATTTACCGTGGTAAATCCAGTTTGTGAGGGCAACGGTAAACCTACTAGCTGATCTTTTGTTGAATTACGATAGTAATTGGCATTTAGCAGAATTCTATCCTTTAAAAAACCTAATTCCAGAGCTACGTCAAACTTCAAAACCTTTTCCCAGCTATAATCTAAGTTTGCCAGTGCGGTAGGTGTTAAAACAGTTGAAGATTCATTATTTATCGAAGAGGTTGCAGTCCATAATTGGTAATACCCATAATCACCTATCCCATCATTCCCGGTGGACCCATAGCTTGCCCTCAATTTACCAAAACTTAGCACGGATTGATCTTTAAAAAATTTCTCTTCAGAAAAAATCCATGCGGCACCCAAAGCGGCAAAATTTCCATATTGATTGTTAGGACCAAAACGGCTGGAACCATCTCGGCGTACAGAGGCATTGAAAAGGTATTTGTCATTCCAATTATAATTAAGCCTTAAGAAACCTGATAAGTACCGGTAATCTACATTGGAAACAAATACCGAATAATTCCCCGCCGCACCTATATTATCTAAAAATAAGTCCGACGAATAATTATTTGCATCAATGGTTTGATTATCCTGAGTGCGTTTCATCAGAGTACCTCCCAATAGTGCAGAGAATACACCATTTCCTATTTGATTTTTGTAGGTAAGCTGTGGTTCTATATTAAGCGTATGGCGTTTTGTATTTCCCTGTTGTACATTAGGACTTCCCCAAGAATAATTGGCATACGCCGGATTAAGCGAAGTTGAAGGGTTTTTAATTTCTTGGTCAAGATCATTGATATTATACCCTACCAGAACCTTAGCCGTTATATAGTCTGAAATGTCATAAGCCAGATTAAGATCTGCAAAGAGCGTGTTAGTCTTATTAACGTAAGAAGCATTTAAAGGAGCTATGGGATTTGTGATCGTCCAGTCTAATGATCCATCTTCATCATAGGGGTTAAAGTTGGGCGGCGTTAAAAGAACGCTGGCAAAATTTCCTCCAAAGGAATCATTATCATCTGTACTATAGTTAGCCTGAAGGTTCAACCTAAACTGATCATGATGAGATTGATAGCTATACCGGGAACGAATACTGAAGCGCTGATATGAAAAATCTCCCGGGTAAATAGTTCCTTCCTGGTTATACGATGTGTTCAAAGAAAATGAGTTCCTAGCAGTCCCAGTACTGATTCCGGCCTGGGCATTTACAAAATTGGCCGTCCCGCCAAACAAGTGTTCCTGCCAATTCATATCCAGATTTTGATCCCATAAGGTAAGATCAGGAGCATTACTGTTGTCTGGCACAATATCATCATTTTCAAAAGCTTGTCTCCTAAGCGCTAAATATTCAGGTGTACTTAATAAATCCATCATATGACCTACTTCTTTCACACCGGTAAGTACATTTACATTAACAGAGAGTCCTTTTCCAGAAAGTTTATTATGTTTGGTAGTAATCAGTATCACCCCATTTGCTCCACGAGACCCGTAAATTGCGGTGGCATCTGCATCTTTTAGTATACTTATACTTTCAATATCTGCAGGATTGATACTGTTAAGTGGACTCTGATTTCCTTTAGTGGGAAAACCAATATAACTGTATTGATTCATAGGCTCGTCACTATAAGGTATTCCATCTACCACATATAAGGGCCTGTTGGAGCTTCCTATAGAATTTTCTCCACGGATGCGAACGGTAACGTTTCCGCCTGGGCGACCCGCTTCCTGAGTTATAAAAAGACCAGGAGCAGCACCTTGTAACGCTAAAATTGGGTTGTTTACAGGTTGTTCTTCAATTTTTTCTGCATTTATCTGATTAACAGCTCCTGTATTAAAACGTTTTGAAGTTTCGCCGTAGGCAACTACCATAACTTCATCGAGCTCTGAAGTTTGTTCTTTAAGACTGATGTTTACCACCTGTTGATCGGTTACCGTATGGTAAGCTTTTTCAAAACCCAACATATTAAAAACAAGTACTTGACCGGGTTCGGCTACGATGGTATACTTACCATCTATATCTGTAGAAACGCCTCGACGTGTACCTTCTACAAGTACAGTGACCCCAAATAATGGCTCCCCTTTTTGAGAGGTTACCGTCCCCGAGATGGTTTGCTGTTGTTCCTCCCCCTTTTCAAAAGGGATTTCGTTTTTTTTACTGAAAACAATTTGCTCGTCCAAAACCTTATAAGTTATTTCTTCTGAGATAAATAAGCCCCTCAAAACCTGCGCGAGAGAAATTTGATCTACAGATACATTAACCCTCCGGTTAAGATCAATATCACCTACCCGGTACAAAAAAGAATAAGGAGTAATGGTCTCTACCTTTTCAAAAAAATCCAGAATGCTTATTTGCTTCTCATGAAGTGTAATTTTTACATCCTGAGAATAGGAATTAGCCTGTATTTGAAAGATTGTAACGAAAATAAAAAGAATACTGAACCGCATAGTAAGATTCATTTTTGGCCATAGCAAGCTACGACACCTGTGCGTAATACATTTTTTCATACTTTTAAAGTGTAGAATTAGTGGTTTTACTTAGTTTTAAATCACTGCTATGTTTACTAAAGGGAATGTTGCCGCATTCCCTTTTTTAATTGATCACAACAGTATTTTGTTTTATTTTATAATTAAAAGGATAACTTCCATTAAAGGATTCTAAAATCTGCTCAAGGCTTTCTGCTTTAAATTTTGCCGTAAACTTCTCTCTTTTTAAGGCTGTATCATTCACATGAATTTGAACATCAAATTTGCGTTCCAATATCCGAGCGATCTCGGTAAAATCGGCCTGGTCAAAATAGAGCTTACCCTTAACCCATGCCGTGTATGGAGCAGTATCTACATGTGTAGTTTCCAGGCTTTCTGAACCTTGAATGTATAAAGCCTGCATCCCCGGTTTTAATACAACGGAATCCTCAGGGTTTGATTTTTGTTTCACCTGTACAACCCCATTAACCAATACAGTATTAGATGTTTTTTCATCAGCGTAGGCCTGTACATTAAAATGTGTACCCAGCACTTCAATTTCAAGATCATCAGTATGCACCACAAAAGGTCTTTCCTTATCATGACTCACCTGAAAGTAGGCTTCACCTGTTAAAAATACTTCACGAGCACCTTCGGATTTAAAGCCATTAGGATATCTAAGACTACTGCCGGCATTAAGGTTAATCAATGTACCGTCTGCCAAAGCCACCACACTGCTCTTCCCAAAAGGAACG
This sequence comes from Zunongwangia sp., assembly GCF_048269745.1. NCBI lineage: Bacteria > Pseudomonadati > Bacteroidota > Flavobacteriia > Flavobacteriales > Flavobacteriaceae > Zunongwangia > Zunongwangia sp. Next base: position 298,322 of record NZ_JBLXIB010000003.1, read on the forward strand.
TGAATTTCATCAAAGCTTATTATTGGATTATATTGATTTTTAGACATGTAAGCTAAAGTATCACCGCGTTGTTCAATACGTACGTCGGGGGTCTCTGCAATAACGCCATTAACTCCCTTTTCAAGTTTTTTATGTACACCTGTATCCAGATCAAGTGTCACCATCTTCTCTGGAACTGGTTTAGTTTCAAAAGACATATAATAAAGTACTCCACCACCTAGAAAAATCACAAAAACGGCTGCAATACGCAATAGATTTTGATAAGGGTTTAATTTTCTAACCAGTGGTACTTTCATAATTTTCGCAAAAAGTTTATCTTTCTTAACTTTTTCAATTTTTAACCATCTCTTATTTAACCTGTAATCCAGACTTAGAATTTCTTTAAAATGTCTTTTATTTTCTTTTTCATTTAATAAAGAATCTAGTTTTTTTAGTTCTTCACCTGAAAGATCTCCACGAATAAATTTTTCAACTAATCTCTCAAAATTAATATATTCGCTATTCATTATTCATTTATTTTTAATTAAACGTATATAAAATGAACTACCCTAGCCTTTTTGTTGTTTTTTTCTCATTTATATAAAAATCTATGATTATTGATAATATATTCCTGTTTTAGAAACTACTTAAATTTTCTAGTTAGCATATCTATGCTATCTTTACCAAAGTATCCCTACGTACCTATGTCTCAATATTCCTTTGATAACAATGAAAAACTTATACATCATCTTCAAGCAGGAGATGTCGAGTGTTTTCAGTACATATTTAATGAACTGGTTGAACCATTAACAGCTTTTATATACACCTATACCCACGATGAGGCTTTGGCTGAAGATATTGTGCAACACAGTTTTATGAAACTTTGGGAAAAAAGAACGTTTCTGGATCCTCAAGGTTCTCTTAAAACATTTTTATTTACCATTACCCATAACCGCTTTATCGATTTATACCGAAAAGACAAAAAGCAAGTCTATCTAACAGACACTATCTATATTGAAACTGTTTTAGAAACGGAAGAATTGAACGAAGAAAATCTAAAACCACGTTTAGAGCAAATAGACAAAGCTATTGAGAATCTTCCCCAAAAGTGCCGAGAAGTTTTTTTACTAAAACGGGAAAACAACCTAAAAAACAAAGAAATTGCAGAATATCTGGAGATTTCCATAAAAACAGTTGAATATCATATATCCCGGGGACTACGGATAATAAGACAGCAAGTACTGGTCTGGTTAATTTTAATTATTCCAAGTTTCTTTAATTAAAAAAAGAGCTTAAACGTTAGGTTTAAGCTCTCCAAAGTAAACTATCTCAAAGCAAGCCTCTGAGTATTTAATTTAGTTAAACGCACAGTCTTCCTTTAGCAGTGCGCATATTATGATAGCTGTTTTTGTTACGGTACTCTTTGCTAGCTAGTTCTAATAACTGCTACCCATCAAAATCACCTACTAACACAAATGTAAAGTCGCCGGCTTTTGCTATGCAATCGCGATATATTTTCTCTGCTACTTCAAGACTAATTACATCAACAAGATTCTGATTTAACAAGATGATGCATTCATTGTTACCTGAAGTTGCTTTTTGAAGTAAATTGTGAAATTCACTGTTTACATTTTTCTCTTTCAAAATTAAATTGTTGCTACATATGGTTCTATTCCCTAAATAAGAATGTCTTCTTCTAGTATTGTATCAAGTTTCTATCGATTGAAAGATGGACTTAATCAATTGATGGGATTATCTAAAAATGAAATAGATCGTATTACTCCTGATACGACTGATTTAAGAGTATATAGTGTATTAATAGATATTGTTAAAAAGACATCATAGAAAAATTTATAACAAGCGGAGCTTCTGGGGAATATTAAAGAATTGGATGATATAGCTGAAAACACCTAAATCCGCTGCTTTATTGTAATCAATAATCAATAAATATTATGAGAAAAATAAGAATATTATCAATCGATAGAAGAGGTGTAAGGGGAATCTTACCAGGAACTATTTTAACCTATATTGAAGAGCAATTAAGAAATAAAACAGGTAATCCGGATGCAAAAACAGGAGAATTCTTTGATTTCATTGCGGGCACTAGCACCGGAGGAATTCTTTCGCTTATATATTTATCGCAGATGAACAGGGAAAATTTAAGTATGGAACTAAAGAAGCTCTCGATATTTATTTAGATCAGGGAGATGAAATATTCGATGCTTCGCTTGGAAAAAGATTGAGAAGTTTAGGAGCTATATCTGATGAGAAGTATGATGAAAAGGAATTGGAAGAAGCATTATCAGATTTTTTAGAGGTAAAACATTAAAAGATGTTTTTTAAAACCATGTTTAATTACCAGTTATGATATTCGAAATCGAAAGGCTCATTTTTTTTACTAGTGCTGATGAGAATTCTGATATTTTTAATTATAATTAAAAGATTGCACTGATAGCCGTATTTCTTGCTAAAGTTTAGAAATGGCTTTAGTTAAAAAACGATCTCCCAAAATACCTTTTGTTTCCACTACTACACCAAGCTCTGTAGAAGAAATTTTATTAAAATCTTGTTGAAAATATTTACAAGAAACGAATACAAAAAAAGAAAACAAATATAGATTACTTTCAAAACCAAAATTTTGGGATAAACCACGCATAATCACTTTAAAATGAATAATCTACACCCCTATTAAAGGTAGGGTTTTTATATTTTAAAATTTAATTACTGTATATGTTTTATTTTTTCAAATATTGATAAGACTTAAAACTAAAAAGACGTAATCATTTTAACTACACCTCTAGAAAATACAGCTTTATTATGAGAAATTTCTTTCGAAAATTCTCCATTACATATATCCTTTAATGTATAAATTGCCTCCCAATCAGTAACAGGTCTTTTTAATAAAAATATTTCAGAAGAACTATTATTATCAACTACTTTCAAAATAACTATATCTCCTTCCTTAAAAGGCACATAATTTTCAGCAAAAAAATAGGTATCGATTATAAATCGTCCTCTAAAATCTTCTTTGTTTTTTGAAATACTAAAAAATATTTCTATATCATCATTAAAGCTTATAAATCGATTATTCCCAGTTACCTTATAAATATTAGCTTTATAACATCCATGAAGATTAGATTTATTTATTTTGCTCTTTTGTTTACAAAATATAAAAACCGATGACAAAATTAAGATAATTAGAATTTTAAACTTCATTTTATGATTTATTAATATTATTTCTTATTGAAGGCTTCTCTGTTTTTGAAGACTTACCCATTTCCGGAGAGTTCTAAATTACACAATTCTTCCATTTTCATACTGTGTAAAATTTGAAATTAGACAAAAAAATAACAGGGATTTTAACCCCTGTTATTTTAATTTCACCCACTTTGCGAGATAGTATCAAATTATGCAACTTTTTATTCCTATTTAGAATAAGAATGATCATTTTTATATTCAAAAAATTCATCACTAAATAAATCTTCTTTTATTTCAAGCCCTCACTGTTATTCACAGGAACTCTGAAACTCTCGAAATTTTAAACATGAACTATTTCTCCTCCTTCAAATATTGTTAAAAAAATGGATCCATAACTATTAGTTTGATATTCTACATTTTTATGGAGATTATCTAGTAAATCGTACTCGCCTTTCATAGCTTTATTTTCAATAAAATGAGAAGTACTTATAGTAGATTCAAAACCAAAAGATATATTTCCGTATTTCTCAAGTTTTTTATCATAAGAATCAATGTAATAAATTTCACCTATATGCCCATTGGTTGAAATTGTTAATGATAAACATAAATTTGAAAAATCGCCATTTTTACTATAAAAATATTCAGTTAGAACTACTTTATCATTTTTTGATATTTTTGACTCCAAATTTAATTTTCTAAAAACTTTTTTCCGAAGAAAATCATATCCAGAGTAGTTCTCCGAGTTGTATTTTTCTCTATACTCTAAATGTATTTTTTTCCAGATTTTGACTCAATCTACAACTCAATAGTAATAGTGAAGCAATTAATACAAAAAAGGATCTAATACGCATATAATAAATAATTTTTAATCCACATAGATTGGATATGATAATAGACTTACAAAAATTCTTGAATCCTGTAGTGGCTTTCTGTTTGTATCTATAGAATAATAAGTTCTGAGAGGTAGGTTCTATAAATTCCTAAAAATATTTTCAAAATTAGATGCAAAATTCTCTTAATAAGGAATATTTTTTCTTCTCCAGCTACATTAATAATAATGAATCAATTTTTACAAAAGAAAGTTCATTAAAATCTTATTGAAAAGACTTACAAGAAACAATTAGAAAAAAGAAAACAAATATAAATTACTTTTAAAACTAAAATTTTGGGATAAAAGTATACATAATCACTTTAAAATGGATAACCAAAAACCTGTTTGATAAACTAACTTAGGTCAATCTTCGTAACATTTAATTGCGATTATTCAGCAAAACTAAAATCTCCTATTTTAAATAAATTGCTACTGCAATACTTAAAATTATCTGACGAACAAAAATATTAAAATTGTAATTAGAATTAAACTGATAGAAAAATTTACTGAAATATCTTCTAAGTATTGATTAAATTTCTTCTTTCTAAAAACAAGCCACCTTATAAAAGCTACTGGATAATTCAACACCCAAGCTAATAATGTTTTGAAAAAAATTTTGAATATTAAATTAATTATCATAACTCATCATAAAGCTAACTTATTTTATCAGAAGATCCCGTCCTGAATCAAGTTAACAAAAAACTACTTCTCATCGAGTAATATAATTTCAATTTAGACCATTAAACTAAAAAACATATATATTAAAAATAAATCGATCATATAAAAACGTACATTCCACTAAATAGCAAATACTATTGGAAATAGCACGAAATTTTAATCTATTTCTTATTCTAGTAAATAATTGGATAATGTCCTAGAAGTTGATTATTACGATACACCTTCATTTCTTTTGCATTTTTAGGTTTACTAATAGAGTCTCCTATTTCCAATAGTCTCTTATTTTTTCCATCAATATATATATCCTCAAATTCACTACTTCCAGAAACTCTAAATATCTTTCCCATTCGAGAATCTTTTATTTCTAATATTCTACCCTGAAAATTTGTAGACTTATAAATTTCAAATCTTACACAGGATCTTATAATAAAAAATGCAAAAATAAAAGGGGTTATTATTAAGATAAGCATTCTTACTTGTCTTTCTTTCTTTGTCATTTTTATAAAATTAGTAATTCAAATTCTATTTATTTCTAAAACTTTTTTATCGCCTTGGTAATTCCTTGTATTTGAGTATTTCCAATCTATAGTATTAGTTACAAAGCTACTTAACACAGGATTATTATGCATGTAATCTATTTTTCGTTTGATGACCTTTTCACTACATAACTCTATAGGCTTATTATGGTATTGCCAAAATTGATAGTTACTTATAGTTGGATTCTTTTTTCTTACTTTTTTAAACATCCATAACAACCATTCTTTACGGCTTTCTTGTGAACTGTTTTCTATAGCTTCAATCACTTTTTGGAAGTATGCCGTAACATCTCGCAGTAGTTCTGATGACTGTTCGTTAGCACTTCTTAATATAAAATGTACATGGCTTAGCATACAACAGTAGACAAGCAACCCCATACCTTTTTATTTCCTACAATAAGTTACACTATCTGCTCATACACTTAAATAGACTTATCTCGCAAAGACATCTATAGAATTTACCGTGGCAAACTATACAAAATATAGACAACTCTTAATTATGGAATTTGTAATTTTTACTCATAGACCTAAAATACAAAAAGCCACTTGCTTAGCAAATGACTTTTTGTTGTATATCTTTGACACCAATAGCAAATACTAGCGGTAGCTGGGTCATCATTTTAAATTAGTTCCTTACAATCTATGAAAAAAAGGTGCTAGTCCAATCCCTGTTATTTTTCTATTTACACAGTTTATGAGATAGTGCTGTTTTGTTGCAAGTTAGTTAAATCTTAACACTATAATTAGAATTACCAATAGGCGGGCGTTATCCTATTTTTGTTTTGAATTTCAAAAACATTGTCATTTAATCGCATTGGCTTTATTTCTGTAGCAATGCTTGTCCTTATAAATTTTTCTGTTTCTGTTACAGTTTTCAAAGGTAGTGCTTTAGTCTTGGATATAATATAGTACCAATTTCGATATTTATGACCTTTAAATAATTCCGGATTTACTTTATAATTAGAGTTAAAGTAATAAAATGTCTTGCTTTTCTCAGCTTTAACAATAATCAAATCGCAAGCCACCCCCATAATCGTATCTTGATTCTTTTTTATTTCATAACTTACAGCTTTATCATTATTCTCACTATAATCTTCATAATACAAACTATCTGACTTGGCTGTTAAACTATAGTTCCTATTTTTATCACTTCTATAAATCTGTAATTTTATAAATTTTCCATTAAAAACAGATTTATAATTACCGCCTTTAATTGCGAACCATTGTTTAGTTCCCATCAAACTATTTAACTGATCACTACTAACATCTGCGAATTTACTTTTATAGTTAACAGAATAAATTATCATACCTTCAAAATCTTGCGATTGCAGAAAATAAGAATTTAATATAACTATCAATAAAATTAATTTATTCATTATTTATTTTCTTTTTAAAATTTAATTCACTTACACTATTATCTTCAATAGAGTACTTTACCTCAAAAACATCTCCAACTTTTACCAATTCTTTTTTTATTGTTAGACTTTGATTTCTACTATACTGTTTCGTTGAAACAGTATAGATATACTTTACAAAATATCCTCTTTGAAGCCTTTTGTTTATTTCTACAATCTTACCATTGGTTATAGCAAATTCTTTTAGCTTATTTTTATCTATTCTACTCTTGTAATAACCAAAACAGAATAAAACTAAAGCTATCACTATAATAATTAAGTTTCCATTATAAACCTTTTTGGGTGATTTCATTTTTTCTTTTCTTTATAATTAAATTTTGAGCCTCTTCTACAGCATTTTCGACCACATCGTCATTTACTTTTCCAACAGTAGAATTTAAAGCTTTTGTAATAAATTGAGATTGTTTAACTTTATTAAACTCTTTAAATTCATCATTTGAATTTTTTGCTGCTTCAGAAGAATTTCCTGTTCTCCGTATATTATTGACTTTATCCAAATTTTTAGATTTTGCTTTAACATTTGATTTAGCAGATTTAACAGCTGAATCACTAGATGCGTTTACTAACTTTCCTGATAAATCTATTTTATCGATAACCTCACCTGTTACAACTGATACAGTTGCTTCTATTAAAGCTCCAATTGGTGTTTTATCACTATCTTCTGTAAATAACACATTTTTATCACCGTTTAGATTCACGTCAACAACTGCTTTTAATAATTCTGCACCTATAATAACTACAATTATTTTACCTGCACTTGCTCCTCCTGTTAAAGCTCCTTCACCAACGGCTATTAAAACATCATCTCCATCAATATTATCCCAAAATACCTCTTGTAAGCCATCACCTTCTATAATAATGTTCGATGCTACTTGAGATATATTCTGTAGCAGCATCTGCTAAAAAACCAACACACATAGGACAATTACTATCAGGGTCATTTAAAGCTACAGGAGGATTCCAGCTATGAACGTAAGGTGTTTTGTCGGTTTGCAATTCATCGTCTGCCTTCTCATCAACAGTAAACCACCTTCCAATTACTAGGTCATATCTTCTTGCTCCATAATCATACCTATCAAGATCTAAACTTTCATTTAGCTCTTTTCCATTATATAGGTAATTATCAGCCAGATCATTCCCTACATTCATCCGTCCAGTTCCATCATTACTACCAGCTCTTTGTCTCAAACCAAAAAGATATTTAATATTAAAGATATTCCAATAAATAAAAAACCCCGTAAATCCTAAGATTTCGGGGTTTTTGTTTGAGTTTAACGCTCAAAAAGTGGAGTCGGAGGGGTTCGAACCCTCGTGCAAACAAGCAATTAAGAAGCTTTCTACACGTTTAGTTTTCACTTAGATTGTCGGGAAAAAATCTGGCTGAAAACGACCTAATTTTTTCCGTACTCTCAATTAAGTTTCAAAACTGCATCAAGATCCTACAGTTTCTATATCTACTTTATCGGTGCCTCTGGTGTGGACGCCGTAAATCAAGGCTTCCACGAGACATCTTGGCTCCCTACCTGGTAGGGACTAAGCAAAACCTACTGTGATTCGGTTACGCAGCCAAGGCGTAGTTATTCTCGCCGTTTAAAAAAGTTTGAAATATGATATTTACGAGCTATATCCCAGCGCTCGACGTGCTTACAACTCAATTAGACTCGCTGTCAAAACCAAGTCGACCCCAATATATAAAGAACTTTATTCCTTAATTAGTATGGCGTTCCGTTTGTCCTCTCGGTCAAACGGCGGGCTATACGTTTCAATTCCTCGTCTCCCCTAACGGGAGACTGTGGGATTTTCACTACTATCCCTAACGCATTTTAATTCAGTTATTAAACAAAGAACCAATTTCAACTTATAGTTAACAAACCAATAAGGCCTGCAAAGATACAACTAAATTTATATCTTTACAAAGTATTATTAATTCAACAAAACTCATACCTTTCTATGCTGAAATTTGCTATAATTCTGGAAGAAAAAACGCCACCAGATCGCCGTGTTGTGTTTTCACCAAAGCTTTTAAAACAAGCGAAAAATCAATTTCCCAAAGCACATTTTAAAATTCAGCATTCCGATATCCGGATTTTTAAAGACGAAGACTATCAACAACAAAATTTTGAAATTCAAGAAGACATTAGCGATTGTGATGTTATGATAGGTGTAAAAGAAGTACCTATCGAAAGCTTAATTCCTAATAAAAAATACTTTTTCTTTTCGCACACTATCAAAAAACAGCCTTATAATCGAGATTTACTACGTGCTATTTTAGACAAAAACATCGAATTATACGATCACGAAGTACTTACAAATCAAAACGGATATCGCCTAGTTGGTTTCGGAAGATATGCTGGATTAGTCGGGGCTTATAACGGTTTTCGAGCTATCGGACTCAAAAACGAAATCTACAATTTACCAAAAGCAGACAATCTTCCAGATTTAAATGCGATGTTAGCCGAATTGAATAAAATTAAAGTCCCAAATTTAAAAATTGTCCTTACCGGAAGCGGAAAAGTAGCTTATGGTGCCAAAGAAATTCTAGATCACCTCAACATAAAAAAAGTTGATGTACCAGAATATTTGGGTTCAGATTTTAACGAACCTGTATATTGCCATATCGATGTACTCGATTATAACAAACGTAAAGATGGAACAGCTGGTAGTATGTCAGATTTTTTCAGCAATCCCGAGTTATACGAATCTGATTTTTGGCGTTTTGCCGTTAGTAGTAACTTTTTTATTGCAGGACATTTTTATGGGCAGGGAGCGCCTGTGTTTTTTACAAAAGAAGACGCCAAAACGCCTAATTTCAGTATACAATATATTGCCGATATCTCTTGTGATATTGCCGGTCCCATACCGAGTACTATCCGACCTTCTACAATAGCCGACCCTATTTATGGTTATAATCCAAATACAGAAAAAGAAACCGATTTTAAAAATCCTGATGCCATAACTGTAATGGCAGTTGATAATTTACCTTGTGAATTACCAAAAGATGCCAGTGAAGGTTTTGGAGAAATGTTTTTAGAGCATGTTTTACCTGCATTTTTCAATAATGATAAAGATGGTGTTTTACAACGTGCCCAAATGACCAAAAACGGAAAATTAACCCCTAAATATAGTTATCTGCAAGATTTTGTAGATGGTAAAAATTAAATTAAAATGAGAAGAACCCTAACAACCCTAATTTTACTTCTTAGCTTAACTAGTATGTTTTCACAAATAAAAGTGATGACTTACAATATTAAATATGCTAATGAAAATGATGGCGAAAATAGCTGGTCTCATCGTAAAGATTGGATTACCAATCAAATTAAATTTTATGAACCTGATATTTTAGGAGTTCAAGAAGCTTTACAAGTGCAAATCGATTATTTTAACGATCAAATGCCAAACTATAAATATATTGGTGTTGGCCGAGACAATGGTAAAAAAGAAGGAGAATATAGCGCTATTTTCTACAATGCTGATAAATTAAAAGTACTTACAAATAGTACATTTTGGCTTAACGAAAATCCTTCAAAAATAAAAAAAGGTTGGGATGCTGCGTTGCCAAGAATTTGCACATATGGCTTATTCGAGAATAAAAAAACAGGTAAAAAATTCTGGCATTTTAATACACATTTCGATCATGTGGGAGTTAAAGCAAGACAAGAAAGTGCTAAATTAATTTTCAATAAAATTCAGGAATTAAATTCAGAAAATTATCCAGTTGTACTAACTGGCGATTTTAATTTAACCCCGGAAACAAAAAGTATTCAGTTTTTATCAGATAGATTAATCGAAGCTAAAACAATTGCTAAACTGGTATTTGGACCTACCGGAACTTATAACGGATTTGAATTTTCTGAACCTATAACAGAAAAGTTAGATTATATTTTTATTTCAAAAAACGGATTCAAAGTTTTAAAATATGCCACTTTAAGCGATTCTAAAAATCTTCATTACCCATCAGATCATTTACCTGTATTTGCCATACTTCAATAAAATACTGACTAATATTCTATAAAGGAGAATCAAAATTTGATTCTCCTTTTTTTATTCAATTACTGAATAGGACTATTCTTTTTTAAAAACTCCCACTAAAACGTTTTATGTTAAAAATAATTTAAACAACTGTTTAATTTAAACAATTGTTTAAATTTGCTTGCTTTTTATTATTTTCAAAATTGAAAGAGAAACAAAAACATATTCTAAAAATAAGCGAATCGCTATTCGCTAAATACGGCTTTGGGGGCACTTCAGTAAGAATGATTGCTAAAGAGGCAGGAATAAATATTGCAATGATTTCTTACTACTTCGGTAGTAAAGAAAAATTATTAGAAACCTTAATTTCTGAAAGGTTAACAAACTTTAGATTAACCATTCAAGAAGCTATAGAAAAAGAAGATAATTATTTCGATAAAGTGCATGTATTTGTCGCCTTATTGCTTTTAAAAGTGCATGAAGGCAGAAAAATTCATAAAGTAATACAGTTAGAATTTTCTAGAAATCAGAAAAAACTAGACTTTTCTAATTTTCTAGATCAAAAAAGGGAAAATTTTAAATTTTTCATCAAACTCATTAAAGAAGGTCAGGAAAAGGGGATTTTCAATAAAGAAGCAAATCCAGAACTTATAATGCCTACCATATTAGGGAGTTATTTTAATATTTATTATAACAAAAAAATGTATTGCAACGTATATCAATTCTTTTCCGAAGAAAATTTTGATGAATTTGTAACAAACACTTTGACTAAACACGTACAAAAAACAATTAAAGCACTTTTAACTTATGAATCGTAAATCTTTACTGTTAGTATTTTATTTGCTGGCCGGTTTATCCGGATTTTCTCAGCAAAATAAAACACTAAGTTTAGAAGAAGCAGTGAGTATTGCCCTTACCAATAGTGACGATGCTAAACTTGCGGAAACAAAAATTAAAATAGCCTCTGAAGATCTTAAGGTAGCTAAAAACAATCAGTACCCAGATATAGCGTTGTCGGGACAATACCGATATTTAACTAATCCGGATGTCGATCTAAAACTGGCACTAGGTAACCCTAATCCTGCAGAAGGCGAAGCGCAAGAAACAGGAACTCCAGATGTAAATCAAATTATGTTCGGGCAAGCTAATGTTTCGTTACCATTATTCTCTGGTTTCAAAATTAGAAATGCTATTAATGCTCAGCAAAATAATTTACAAGCTGCAAGCCTAAATGCTGCAAGCTCTCAAGAAAAAATAGCCTTGCAAACAATTAGCTTGTACCTTAATCTTTACAAAGCACAACAAATGGTAGCTGTTGTAAAAGAAAATTTAAAAAGTGCGCAACAGCGTGTTAAAGATTTTAGCGCAATGGAAGATAATGGTCTTTTGGCTAGAAACGATTTTTTAAAAGCTCAATTACAAGAATCTAACATTACTGTTACACTTGAGGAAGCTGAAAAAAATGTGCGGATTATAAATTATCAATTAGCTACTTTTTTAAAATTACCGGATAATTCTACATTCCAGTTACCTGAAGAAACATTTATCATTACTCCTTCAATAGAAAAAGCAGAAATTCAAAGAAGTGATGTTGAAGCTTTAAATTACAGAAAAGAAGCTTCTTTAAATGCTATCAAAATGGCAAAATCTGCATATTATCCATCCATTGCTTTAGTTGGGGGTTATGCAGCTTTAGATATAAACAATGTATTTTCAGTAAAAAATGCTATGAATATTGGTGTTGGAGTTAGTTATGATTTAACCGATATTTTTAAAGCTAAAAACAATGTAAATCTTCAACAACATAAAACGGAAGAGCTAGAATACAATATTGCTAAAGCAAAAGATAATGTAAAAATTCAAGTGAAAAATGCTAAAGAAGAATATGAATTAGCATTGAAAAAATTTGAAGTATATGCCAAATCTCAGGAACAAGCCGAAGAAAATTATCGAATCGTAAAAGATAAATACGATAATGGTTTAATGGATACTAACGATTTATTAGAAGCTGATGTAGATCAACTTCAATCAAAAATCAATAAAACAAACGCAAAGGCAGACATTAGCTTAAAATATTACGAGTTACTACAAGCCGAAGGCATTCTTATAAATAAATTCAACTTTAAAAACAATTAATCTTTTTTACTACGATGGAAGAAAAGAAAAAAACAAATAAAAAATTCGTTATAATCATTGGTTCTTTAGTTCTAATAGGACTTATATATGGCGGTTATAAATTTATTCATTCACTTTCTCACGAAGGAACTGATGATGCACAAATTGAAGCTAACATGAACCCAATTATCCCTCATGTTAGCGGGTATATTGAAAAAGTATATGTTTCCGATAATCAAAAAGTAAAAAAAGGAGACACCTTATTAATAATTGATAATCGTGATTATAAAGTAAAATTAGAACAAGCAAAAGCAAATTTATTGGCTGCTAAAAGCCAAGTTGGTGTGGCACAAGCAAGCATAGGTTCTTATCAATCTAACGCGGCTGCTTCTAACGCTCAGTTTAAATCTGCCGGAAGTAGTATTAAAGCGGCAGAAATTAAATTATGGAGAGCCTCTCAAGATTTTAAACGTTATAAAAACTTGTATGACAACCATTCTATAACCGAGCAACAATACGAACAGGCTCTAGCAGCAAAACAAGAAGCAGAACAACAATTAGAAATCTTAAAAAATCAAGAAAAAGCATCTGCTAACCAACGAAATGCTGCTGTATCTCAAACCGAAATTTCAGAAAATCAAGTAAGTGTAGCAGAAGCTAATGTGGAAAGTGCTAAAGCTGCTTTGGATGCTGCTAAGCTTAACATGGATTATACTATAATCACGGCTCCTATAGATGGACAATTATCCAATGTAGAAATTCAACCCGGACAATTTATACAACCCGGACAGTCGCTTTTTTACCTAGTAAATACAAATGACAAATGGGTTATTGCAAATTTTAAAGAAACTCAATTAGAAAAAATGAATATTGGCCAATCAGTAGGAATTGAAGTAGATGCTTATCCTGACTATGAGTTTGAAGGAAAAATAACTGCTTTCTCTCCAGCTACAGGTGCAAAATTCTCTTTACTTCCTCCTGATAATGCAACTGGAAACTTTGTAAAAACAGTACAACGATTACCGGTTAAAATTGAATTTTCTAAAGATAACGATAAAGAAAAATTAGCGCGTTTACGCTCTGGAATGAACGTTTATGTAGACGTACATTTAAAATAAATTATGGCTGAAGCACAAGTTCAAATAGAAGACGAAGACAGTTTAGTTGAATATGGTTTTAGACGAGTTATTATAACCATTACTGCTGTTTTATGTGCACTTCTTGAAATTATAGATACCACAATTGTAAATGTTGCCCTAAACGACATGCGAGGAAGTTTAGGAGCAACGCTAACCGACATTGCTTGGGTAATAACTGCATATGCTATTGCTAATGTAATTATTATCCCTATGACGAGTTGGCTTTCTAAACAATTTGGGCGCCGTAATTACTTTGCTGCCTCTATCATTATATTTACAGTTTCCTCTTTTTTATGCGGTAATGCAACTAATATTTGGGAACTAGTAGCCTTTAGATTTATTCAAGGTATGGGTGGTGGAGCACTTTTAGTAACGGCACAAACTATTATTACAGAAAGTTACCCAATGGCAAAACGGGGTATGGCACAAGCTATTTACGGAATGGGAGTAATTGTAGGGCCAACTCTAGGTCCACCTTTGGGTGGATATCTAGTAGATAATTTTTCGTGGCCTTATATTTTTTACATTAACATACCATTAGGAATTATTGCTACATTTTTGACTATTCTTTTTGTAAAAAGTCCTAAATACGGTAGTAAATTAAAAGCAAATCAGGTAGACTGGTGGGGTATTATTTTACTGGCTACATTTATTGGTTCTCTTCAGTTTGTATTAGAGCATGGTCAACAAGATGATTGGTTTCAAGATAATACAATTGTAACATTAACTATTACTGCATTATTTGGTTTCCTATTATTTATTTGGCGAGAACTTACTTATTCGCATCCTGTTGTTAATTTAAGGGTTTTAAAAGACACCAATCTTAGTATAGGTACTGTTTTAACTTTTATACTCGGTTTTGGTCTTTTTGGATCTACTTTTATTATACCGATTTATACCCAATCTATTTTAGGATGGACAGCAACAGATGCAGGATTATTATTGATTCCTAGTTCGATTACAACTGGTTTAATGATGCCAATTATTGGAAAATTACTAGAACGTGGTGTCCCTCAAAAAATATTAGCTGCATTAGGTTTTGGAATTTTCTTTCTATATAGTTTATGGATGTATGTAATTATGACACCTGATACCGGATCTGAACATATGTTTTGGCCATTGGTAGTTCGTGGTGTTGGTTTAGGTTTATTATTTGTGCCTATTACTACGCTTTCTCTTTCTACTTTAAAAGGGAAAGATATTGGAGACGGTGCTGCATTTACAGGAATGATGCGACAATTGGGAGGGTCTTTTGGTATTGCTATTATTACAACATTTGTATCTAGATTTACACAGCAACACCGAGTAGAATTAATCCCGAATATTAATAATATTAGTTTTGATGTTCAACAAAGAATCCACGGTTTACAACAGACTTTTATTCAAAAAGGTTTTAGTTTTAACGAATCGCTAAACAAAGCATACCAAGTTTTAGAAGGTAGCATTATGAAGCAAGCAACTGTTTTATCGTATATGGATATATTTCTGTACTTAGGAATTTTATTTCTATGTTGTGTACCTTTTGTTTTATTAATAAAAAAAGGAGCCGGAAAAGTAGATACATCTTCTGTTCATTAAAAAGTACTTACTTATACTTTTATAATAATAAAAGCCAAAGTTGATTGTAAATAATTAACTTTGGCTTTTTATTTGTTACGAAATAAATACTTTAAATTAAATCGTTTGTATTATTATTTAATTACCCAAAGTGGTAATTTCATACTCAAATTCGATAATTCATCGGTTACACTACCTAACATTAAAGAAGAAATATTATTACTCCCTTTGTCTCCTACAACTAGAAGATTTGCCTGATTCTTCTCTGCCGCTTCTACTAATCGCTCTGCCGTTGTAGAATCCTGACCGTGAATAGATATCTTATTAATTTGATATGCTTTATCCAATTTCTTTACAAATTTATCAAGACGTTCGTTACTATGCTTTTCTAGCTTGGTTTTCATCGAGGCCTCAGATAAATATATAGCAAATTGAGCCGGGATATGGTACACGTGAGCAGCTGTTACTTTAGCTTTTGTAATATCAACCAAATTTTCTATAGTATGGAAAATCTTCATACTAGTCCGAGAAAAATCGGTACCTATCCACATATTGTCTAATTTTTTAGCAGCTTCATCTGGAACTAATAATAATTGACATTTTAAAATTCGAAGCAATTTATCACTTAAAACTCCGGTTCCATCATACTCAATTTTATTTCCGATAATCACTAAATCTATATAATATTTGTTCACTATAAAATTAAATAGTGATTCGGTATATTTATCTTCAGCAATTAAGGTATCCCATTCTATATCTGCATCAAAACGTTCTGTTATTTTTTCAGTAAGCTCATCTCCAATCACCTGCTCTAAATCAATATCTTCCATTTGTTCTTTGAACAATTCAGAAATTGCATATTTTTTTACATTATGCGTAAAATATACTTTCTCTACTTTTAAGGTTTTAGCCAAAAAGCAAGCATAATCAATAAGTTGATCATCCATCGGAGAAAGATCGAGGCCTACAAGTATAGATTTAATTTGAGTCATTTTAATTCGTGTTTTTTATTTTTCTTTTTTCAACAATATTTTTCACTACCTCTTCGTAATTTTCTTGCTGTTTCTTTTCGCGGCGCTTTTTCAATTTACGCATATCTTCACTCAATCCTCTATAGAGCGAATAACACATTATCAATAAAATGAACGCAAAGGGTAGCCCTGTTACTATTGAAGCAGTTTGCAGTGCTTGTAATCCACCTCCTATTAATAAAACTGCTGCTACGGCGCCTTCAGCTACAGCCCAAAAAATACGTTGTCCAACTGGAGCATCTATTTTTCCACCAGAGGTTAATCCATCTACAACTAGTGATCCAGAGTCTGAAGAAGTTACAAAAAACCCAGCGATTAATACTACTGCTACTATATTTAAAATAGTAGAAAATGGAAACTGTTCTAAAAACACAAATAGAGCTGTTGCTACATCATCGTTTACCGCATTAAGAATGGTATTATCTCCTGTTAAAACTTGTTGAATAGAAACACTACCAAAAGCAGAAATCCAGAAAAAAGTTACTAAAGAAGGAACAATTAACACACCTAATATAAACTCTCGAATGGTTCTACCTTTAGATACACGAGCTATAAAAGTTCCTACAAAAGGAGACCAAGCAATCCACCAACCCCAATAAAATACTGTCCAATCGTTTTGCCATTTAGTTCCTGTAAAACTCTCTGTCCAAGTAGAAATCATTAAGAAATCCGATAAATAATTCCCTGTATTTTGAACAAAAGATTGAAATATAAAAATTGTAGGGCCTAAAATTAATACTAAGATTAATAAGACTATTGCAATTCTCATATTCCACTCACTCAGAATACGAACTCCTTTATCTACTCCTGTAACTACAGATATTGTTGCAATCCCTGTAATTCCAGCTATTAAAATAACTTGTGTTGTTATATCATTAGAAATTCCAAACACATGTTCTATACCTGCTGCAATTTGCTGTACTCCAAAACCTAATGAAGTTGCTAAACCAAAAAGTGTTGCTAAAACAGCAAAAATATCTATTAAATTCCCAATCCATCCATGAATTTTATCTCCAATAAAGGGATAAAATACCGAGCGTATGGTAAGTGGCAATCCTTTTGAATAGGTAAAATATGCTAGTGCTAAACCTACTAATGCATAAATACCCCAAGCATGTAACCCCCAGTGAAGAAATGTAAAACTCATTGCTTCTCTAGCAGCTTCCGCTGTCCCTCCTTCTACTATAGCAGGAGTTACAAAATGTTTTATAGGCTCAGCAATACTCCAAAAGAGTAAACCAATCCCCATACCTGCACTAAAAAGCATTGCAAACCAAGAACCGGTTTTAAATTCCGGTTTTGCTTTTGGACCGCCAAGTCTAATATTTCCGAATTTACTAAATGCAAGGTAAAGCATGAAAATCAAGAAAATATTAACCACTAATACAAAAAACCATCCGCCATTGTCGGCAACATAATTTTGAACATGGGCAAATATTTTCTCTGCTCTTTTTTCGAAAATTAAAGTAAGAGCAATACTTACGATAATAATGATGGACGAAGTGAAAAATACCGGACCATTAACCTCTAGTCCAAAAATGGATTCTTTCTCGTCGCTTCTGGTAACTTTTTCTGCCATATTAAATTTTTAATTGTTTAGAAATAATATCCTATGTTTATATTAAAGCGAGCTTCCCATTTAGCATCTGGGTTACCCACAGAGAAATCGTCTATAAAATCACCGCCAAGCCAAGAATGGTTGTAACCGGCTGCATAGTCGATATAAGTATATATTTTTCCAGCTGTTATTAAAACACCTGTTACATTCATGTAAGAATCTTCAAAACTATCTTCAGCTTTATCCATATAACCAAAATCATTGTAAAATTGCAAATTTGAAATTGGCCCAATTTCAACCGGAACATTTCGGCTTACTGCTAGTGTATACATATTAAATTTAGCTGCAACCTCATAAGGTGCTCCGTAAGCAGCAAACTTTAAAACATTATCGTTTACAGTATCTGGTGTAGCTGGATTATGATCTATAATAGCTCCTTGTGCTTTTACATTCCATTTATCATCTGTATATTCATAATGAAATGCAAAACCATGATGATTACCCATTTCTTCTGTATCGATATTATAAATACCTCCGTATTGCAAGGATGTTCCTATCTGATGATTTTTAGTAGACCCAAACTTATAAATAAATTTGCCATTTACTTGGTTTACCTCTTTATTTCTTCCAGCAATATCGTAAGAGTATCGTGACGGAGATACTTCACTATTGCTTCCAAAGTTTAATTCTTCGGCATTTTTAAAGAAAGCAAATTGATATTGAATAGTTTCAGAATCATGAATATATTTTATTCCCATGTCATGGTCATCTTCCAGCCCAACATAATAGGTTAGATTAAAAAACCAATTGTGTGAATTATATTGCTGAAGTCCAAATGGTACTTGCGTTAAACCTATTTGAATTTGATCTTGCTCATTAAATTTGTATCCTACCCAACCTTGTTTTAGGAATCCGCCCCCGAAAGAGTCTGAGTATAATCGATATTCAACATTTAGAAAAAGATCTTTATAAGAGCCTTTTGCATTTATACGAAACATATCGTAACCGAAATCACCACCTCGTTTTTTCTGACCATCTTTCCAACTAGAAAGATTATAATTAAAACGTAAAGCACCACCTATTTCTAGCTTTGGTTTCTCCTCTTCTCCACTATCTTGTGCTAAAAGAGGTAGACAACATAAAAAAATTACTGTAGTAAGTAAAATTTTGTAAGATTTAAAAAGTAAAGTTTTTGCCATTCAAATTATTTTATATGATTTTGCGAAAGAAAGAAAATAGTTTAAAAAAACTACCAGTTAAAAAATAAAATCTGCCTTTAGCAATATTTTGCAAATATCACTAATTCGATTAATACCCATCAACCTTTTAGAAATAATATCCTACATTAATATTGAACCGAGCTTCCCATTTTGGATTTGCACTACCGGTAGAAAATTCGTTATCAAAATTTCCTCCTAACCAAGAATGATTATAACCAGCTGCATAATCAATATAAGTACTTACAGGACCCGAATTTATAAGAACTCCGAATACATTCATATAAGATTCTCCGAAACCATCCATACTTTTATGCATATACCCAAAATCGTCATAAATTTCAATTTTTTCTAAAAAATCTTTATTAATATAAAAAAGATGCGAAATACCAACATTATAAATTTCGAAATCTGAAGCAACCTCGTAAGGAGTACCGTACGCTCCCATTTGTAAAATATCTCTGGTTTGCCCTTGCTTATTTTCAGGATTAAATTTAGCTTTTGTAGCTTGTGCTTTTATAAACCAATCGTCATCTTTATATTCATAATGTATAGCTAATGCATAATGGTTACCCATTTCCTGAGTATCGATATTATATAAACCTCCGTATTCCGCTGAAAGACCTATTTTATAAAATTTAGAGGTTCCGGGTTTATAGATAATTTTCCCGTTAATTTGGTTTACTTCTTTATTACTTCCTACCACATCATAGGAATATCGGTGCGGAGAAGCTTCCGAATTATTTCCGAAGGTTAATTCTTCTGCATTTTTCAAAAAAGCAAAATCATATTCAAAATTTTTTCCTTTATAAGAATAACTAACTCCCATATCATAATCATCCTCTAAACCTACATAATACGGTAAATTTAAAAACCAATTATGAGAAGTATATCGCTCTATTCCAAAAGGAACTTGAATTAAACCTATTTGTAATTCTTGTTTATCATCTAAATGATATCCTAACCAACCTTGTTTTAAAAAATTACCACCAAAAGCTTCCGAGTAAAATCGATATTCTGCATTTATATACAATTTTTTATATTCTCCTTTTACAGAAAGACGAAAAAGATCAAAACCAAAATCACCTCCACGTTTTTTCATTTCCGGTTTCCAAGACGATAAATTATAATTAAATCGGAGTGCCCCGCCAATATCTAATTTAGGTTTAGTTTTTTCCTTTGTTTTTTCTTGAGCAATTACATCAGCTCCAAATCCGAGTATTTCGAATAATAAAAAAAAGAAGAGTATTCTCCTTGAGAGTAAAGCATGCTTCATATAATTTTTTATCAAAATAAGATTTCTATTTCTATTTAATCGGCAATAGCTGAACTTTAATATTTTATTAAGTCCATAAAAAAAGCCTTCTTACTATAAAGAAGGCTTTTTAAATTATTTTTTAATATTTTATTAAGATTGAGAAAGACTAACCATCATAGCTATTTCTTCTGCTAGCTTTTCAGCATTACCATTATAACCTACCGATTTAAATTTTATATTTCCATCTGGACCTACCACAAATTTTGTCGGTATTCCTGAAACACCATAATCACCAACTACTTTAAAAGCTTTACTATCTTCAATTTTTTCATCCATTAGAACATGGAAATCATAATCATTCTTATTAATAAATTCGGTTACTTCTTTTGTACGCACATCTGGCGCTTGAGTCTCCCACGTATCAATAAATAAAAATACCACATCCGGGTTATCTTTAAATTCTTCTACAGCCATTTGCATTCCCGGAAACGACATTTTACAAGGCCCACACCAAGTTGCCCAAAAATCGAGAATAACCGTTTTTCCTTTAAAATCGGCTAAACTTACTTCACTCCCGTCAAGATCTTTCAAGGTAAAATCGAAAGCCTCTTCATTGATCATTTTTCTTTTTAATTCTGTCACGGCATTATCATTTGCTATTTTTTCAAGATTTGCTAAATAGCTATCAAAATCTTCTTCGTGTGCAGTGGCTTTATAAGCTGTTTTCAAATAATTTTTAGTAGCATCACTAAGGTTACCCTCTTTAATATATTCAGTAGCTTTTTCCACTACTTTGTCATATTGCTTATCTGCCGTTAAAAATTGTAAATAACGATCCGTAACATCGGTAGAAGTCTTTACATCTACTGCTATTTCTTGAGCTGCTATTGCCTCTTTAAGTTTTCCTTGCTTAAAGAGAATTAAACCATAGGTATCTGCATACATAGCCTGAGTTGATTTCAAATTTTGCTCGTATTGGCGCTTTGTATAGTAATCAGGCTTATTTAATTTTTCAGCTTCTACAATATCTAAGGATTTTTTAGACAATTTTTCAGCAGCAGCTAATTCTTTATCTTCTTCAACTAATTTCCAAGCAATATTGTTATATATTGAAGCTAGGCTTCCTTGGTCAGAAATTTTTGAGGCATATTCTTGCACTTTATCAATTTTTCCTTCTTTAGCAAATTCAGTAACAAGCATCGATAGCATATAATCTCGGTATCTATTCGCTTTACCAATTTTATCTTGATATTCTTTAAATACTTTTTCCTTAGCATCGGTACCTTGTGCCTGATAAAGTTTCGTATAAAAGGACTGGGTGGCTAAATTTCCTTTTGGAAATTTCTCTAAAATCATATTTTCAAGAGAATCTACAGCTTTTTTATTACCGATATCTCCATATATTTGTTGCAGCTTTAAATACTGTTCTTCACTCAACGAATCATTTTCTTTAGAAGCTGCCATTTGCTCTTCTACAAATGCGTTCACTTTTTCTTTATCAGATTTTATTAAATTGACATATGAAATTGCCCATTTTTGTGCTAATTCTGGATCATTTTTAAAATCGGATTCAAAATGAGAAATTATAGAATCTTTTGGCATTTCAATATTACCATAACGAGCGCCCTGACTGTATAGATTTGCAATTTGGGCGGAACTCCCTTTCAAAGTCTTCCCCTCTTTATCGTAAAGCGGCATAACAAAGCCTGCTTTTTCATTATTTTGATCGATATCATATTGCTTAAACTGAAATGAAATAGCAGTAGCGGTATCTGGGATTTTAAGGGTTGATGTGTACAGCATAACCGAATCTATAAGATCGAGATCTTCTGGATACACGCCAGTTCCTGTCATGAAATTCACTATCCCTTTTACTTGTTCGTCTTCTTCAGAAGGGATACTATCTTCGGAAGCATACGTAATGGTAATTTCGTCTCCAGGTTGCGGAAATTCTTTACTAATATGCAACGATCCTATATCTTTTCCTTGGTCTTCAGGTTGTTTTTCGCAACTGCTTAAAGCTGCACAAAGCACAAGTGCTGGAACTACTAATTGTCTCATATTCTGATTGATGTATTTTTTATTTATGATTAAAAATAGTTAAAAAGATCCAGTAATTTTATATTTAAGCGTTAATTTAACATTTATTAAAGATTCTGAATAACTTAATCACTTTTTAAAATGTTAAGCTTAAAATTATCGCCTTATATTATAAAAAAAAGGTACTATAATTAAATATTATAGTACCTTACAAATAACACTTATATGTATTTTTAGAATGAATTAATTGTTTGTCTTATTGCTATAAGATTAGTCATCAATTGTTCTAAATATTTTAAATCTAACATATTGGCTCCATCACTTTTCGCATTCGCAGGATCAAAATGAGTTTCTATAAATAATCCATCAACATTATTTACAACACCAGCTCTAGCGATAGTTTCAATCATATCGGGTCTGCCTCCGGTCACACCACTAGTTTGGTTAGGTTGTTGTAAACTATGGGTTACATCCAAAACCGTTGGCGCAAATTCTCTCATGGCTGGAATTCCTCTAAAATCAACAATCATATCTTGATAACCAAACATAGTACCACGATCGGTTACCATCACTTGTTCGTTATTACAATCAGTTACCTTTGTTACTGCATGCTTCATCGACTCCGGACTCATAAATTGGCCTTTTTTTAGATTTACTGTTTTTCCGGTTTCAGCCGCAGCAACTACCAAATCAGTTTGGCGAACTAAAAATGCCGGAATTTGCAAAATATCCACATATTCAGCCGCTAATTTAGCATCATTAATTTCATGAATATCGGTAATGGTTGGCACTTTAAAAGTTTTAGAAACTTTTCTTAGGATTTTCAGCGCCTTCTCATCTCCTATTCCTGTAAAGCTATCAATTCTAGATCGGTTCGCTTTTTTAAAACTTCCTTTAAAAACATAAGGAATTTTTAATTTATCGGTAATTTCAACAACTTTTTCAGCAATTCGCAATGCCATTTCTTCACCTTCAATAGCACAGGGTCCTGCTAAAAGAAAAAAATTATCAGAATCTACATTATGTATTTGTGGTATGTTTTCTAATTTCATTTTTTTAAATTTTATCATTCAATTCTTAATAAATGATTTAGCAAATATACAGTTTTAGAATGCATTTTATGCTTTGCTAAAAAGCCTCTTTATTTTACGGTAAATAAATTTCATTTTAACTAGTATTTATTCGAAAAATCTGCTAAATTATAGCTGCTATTAAAAATAAATATCTCACCAGAAAACTCACCCACACGCTAACCTTTTGTTTTTTAAAATGTTACATTGAATTATTTTTAGTCTAATAATAGATTTTTAGCTTTATTTCGCGAAAAATAGCTGTATATTTGCAGCCTTTAAAAACAGGCTTTTTTATGGCAGCTAATAAAAACATTGCAATTATTGCGCACGTTGACCATGGTAAAACTACCTTGGTTGATAAAATCATGTATCATTGTCGCTTATTTAGAGATAATGAAAATACAGGTGATCTTATTCTAGATAACAACGATCTTGAAAGAGAGCGTGGTATTACGATTACTTCTAAAAACGTATCTGTAGTTTATCACGATACAAAAATAAACATTATTGATACTCCTGGTCACGCCGACTTTGGTGGAGAAGTTGAACGAGTTTTAAACATGGCAGATGGAGTATTACTATTAGTAGATGCTTTTGAAGGGCCAATGCCACAAACCCGATTTGTATTGCAAAAAGCAATTGATCTAGGTTTGAAGCCTTGTGTGGTTATTAACAAAGTAGATAAAGAAAACTGTACTCCAGAAGAAGTTCACGAAAAAGTATTCGACTTAATGTTTGAACTTGGAGCAGAAGAATGGCAATTAGATTTCCCAACGGTTTATGGTTCTGCCAAAAACAATTGGATGAGTGAAGATTGGAGAAAACAAACAGATAGTATCGAACCATTATTAGATATGGTTATCGAACATATTCCTGATCCTAAAGTGGATAAAGAAGGAACACCACAAATGCTTATTACTTCTTTAGACTTTTCTTCATTTACCGGAAGAATCGCTATTGGACGTTTGCAACGTGGTATTTTAAAAGAAGGAATGAATGTTTCTTTAGTAAAGCGTGATAGCAGCATCAAAAAAACAAAAATAAAAGAGCTTCATACTTTTGAAGGTCTAGGACGTAGAAAAGTTGAAACTGTAGAAGCAGGAGATATTTGTGCGGTAGTAGGTCTAGAAGGTTTTGAAATTGGAGATACAATCGCTGACATTGAAAATCCTGAAGGTTTAAAAACAATTGCTATAGACGAACCTACAATGAGTATGTTGTTTACAATTAACGATTCACCTTTCTTCGGAAAAGATGGAAAGTTTGTAACATCAAGACACATTAAAGATCGTTTATATAAAGAATTAGAAAAAAACTTAGCACTTCGTGTACACGAAACAGACAGTGCCGATAAATTTTTAGTTTACGGTCGTGGTGTACTTCACTTATCTGTTTTAATTGAAACAATGAGACGTGAAGGGTACGAACTCCAAATTGGTCAGCCACAGGTAATTATCAAAGAAATTGATGGTGTTAAATGTGAACCAGTTGAAGAACTAACTATCGACCTTCCTGAAAACGTATCAGGTAAAGCTGTAGAAATGGTAACACTTCGTAAAGGAGAAATGCTTTCTATGGAATCTAAAGGAGAAAGAATGGTTTGTGAATTTATGATTCCTTCTCGTGGTATAATCGGTTTACGTAATCAATTGTTAACTGCTACTGCAGGAGAAGCAATTATGGCTCACCGATTTAAAGAATACCAACCGTTAAAAGGTGGAATTCCAGAACGTTTAAATGGTGCTTTAGTTTCTATGGAAAAAGGAACAGCTATTCCTTATTCTATAGATAAACTTCAAGATCGGGGTAAATTTTTCGTAGATCCTGGAGAAGATATTTATGAAGGTCAGGTTATTGGAGAGAACTCTCGCCAAGATGATATCGTAGTAAATATTACTAAAACTAAAAAACTTTCTAACGTACGTTCTTCTGGAGCCGATGATAAAGCTAAAATTGTTCCTGCAATTAAATTTTCTTTAGAAGAAGCTTTAGAATATATTCAGAAAGATGAATACGTCGAAGTAACACCACATTTCTTAAGGTTGCGTAAAATTTATTTAACAGAAAACGAAAGAAAAAGAAACAAAATTATTTAATCGATAATTTTATTCAATAAATATAATAAGCCTCGTAAAATATTTGCGAGGCTTATTTTTTTAGTTTCCTATATAAAAAAATAGATTTTTAATTTCGAATTGCCTTACTCAAAGC
This sequence comes from Zunongwangia sp., assembly GCF_048269745.1. Taxonomy (NCBI): domain Bacteria; kingdom Pseudomonadati; phylum Bacteroidota; class Flavobacteriia; order Flavobacteriales; family Flavobacteriaceae; genus Zunongwangia; species Zunongwangia sp. The sequence goes on from NZ_JBLXIB010000003.1 coordinate 324,167, forward strand.
GTTTTTATATTTTTACAGAGATGAAAAATCTATTTCTATTTTTTGCATTATTAATTATTTTTCAGCCAAGCTTCCCTATAATTGAATATGTACTGAATTATAATTACATAAGCCAAGAACTTTGTGTAAACAAAGATCGGCCTGAATTAGCTTGTAATGGTAAATGCTATTTGATGAAATCTTTGGCAAACGCTTCTGATAAAAAATCGCAATCAAAAAAAGAAAATACTAGAAAAAAATTAGATATATCTCTTTTGTTTTTAAAAGAAGAAAATAAAAATCTACAAAACCAAAATATAGATTCAGTTATACATTCGTTTAATAAGCAACCAGATTGCTATTCTTTTCAAAATACAATAGACTTTTTCCGACCACCTATTTCTTAGATTGAAAAATTCACTCAAAATATACTAAGAATCAATTAAATTTCAATACCACTAAAATTTACAAAAAATGAAACTTATTTATAAAACAGCTTTTATAGTAAGCCTTGCGCTTTTAGTTATTTCTTGCGGAAATAATACTTCTGAAAAAAAAGATGAATACAATAAATTATTTCACGAAATATTAGATGTTCATGATGAGGTGATGCCTAAGATGGCAGATATTCCTGAATTATCAAAACAACTTCAAAAAATTGCAGATACTACTTCTTCTCCAATAAAATATACGGAAGCTGAAAAGAAGCTTAAAGAGGCTGATAAACATATGATGGATTGGATGCACAGTTTTAGCGATGAGTTTGTAAAAAATAAAGCTAAAATTCAGAAAATGAATAATGAACAATTACAAAAACGTATCGATGCTTTAGAAGAAGAACTTGATGATGTTAAAGAGATGCAGACAAAAGTTGATGCTAGTATCGAAAATGCACAAAATCTCATTAAAAATTAAACATTTAATCATTTCCATTTAGTTTAAATTTAGATTTTAATAGTTCCTATTATTACTTAAACCAATTCTTAACTGTATTGATTAGCTTAAAAACTTATTTAGATTACAATACCTTTTCTTAATTTTGCACTAAATTTTAGTATTATGAAACATACTGACAGGAAAACATTAGGAAAAGGTATTCGTTTTCTAGCAGCTAGCTTACCATTAGCCCTTGCAGGCCCTGCAATTGTTTTTAGTTCTTTCCAAAATCAAGATAAGCCTTTATTTGTACCTATACTTTGTTTAGGTATTCTATCGATGTTAAGCGCTATGTTTTTAATTTTCCGTGGTATTATGACGATTATGAAAGCTCTTTTCGATTAAACCAGAAAAACTATAAAGTTAATTTTTAATCTTTGACTGAAATCATTAATTTGTCGGATTCGAAACCTTTTGAAATTACTTCCTCTTTTCCATCAGACTGAATAATAACTAGACATTTTCCTTTGAATGATTTTCGCTTTTTAGGTTTAAATTATCCTAAAACTGGATTGATATCAGTTATAACTCTCACAATTTTTTCTTCATCTGATATAAGTTTATCTAAACGTGGAGCAATAATGCCTTAGTTACCTATAATATTACAGTAACACAAACAAAATCATGACTATCGGATTTTATCTTGGTTTTATTTGGTACCAATTCAATGTCTGAAGATTTATATTTCGTTTTAATAATTTTCCCTAAAAGTATTTCTCTTTTTTTTTCTTAAAATAGCGATCGAAAATGGCCTTGTGAGCTTGTATTATTGGCATTAGGATTTACTGGTCCGGAGAATACATTAAGTCAAGAATTAGGGCTTACACTAGATAACAGAACCAATATACAAGGGACAAAGACATATCAAACGAACGT